>JBJXGP010000302.1:0-18199 GCA_046160425.1 Planctomycetaceae bacterium | reverse complement strand
TGCGCAGAAGAAGCTCAAGATTCATACCGTGATTGAACTGTCGGGGCTGAATCTTTACACGCGGTATCTGAAGGTCCGATCGGCCTATCAGGGCAGAAACTACGATTTCGTTGCCCCGCCCGATCGCATGATTCGCCCTTTTGGAAAGCCCGGCGTGCCGGAAGCGGATCGCGTTCGAGTGCCGTGGGGCTTCTTGCATGCGGGAGTCAACACAATCGGCATCAACACCCGACATTTTGAAAGGCTCCCCAGTCTCAGTTGCCGAATCCGCCTCGCACCGCTCAATGGAGGAGCGGAGATGGTCGAGACCAGCGAGAACGTCGCGCTGGATTCCAATAATCAGAAGCCCTGGCATGAACTCAAGCTCAAAGTTCCCCGTTGTGAGCCGGGATTGTATCGCCTCGTCATCGAGCGAGTCGACGAATCGAGGAATCTGTCGCTGTGGGTACACGAGCAGGACGTTCGAGTGGTGAAATCCGTGCAGCCCTTGGGAGCAGCCGACCTCACACTCCCCGGCGACTGCCAGTTCATTCTCCCCGGAAAAGCGCTGGGGGAGTGGGTCGTCGATACTGCGAATCCGCAATTCCCGTTATGGCGCGGGGAGGGGACTCTGCAAATACCGGTTCCATTGGCAGGCGGTTTCGCGGTCTACGTCGGATTGCTCGGTTCAGAGAAAGGGTTGACTCTAAATATGGGCGAGCAGCAAATGATTCCTGTCAGTACCAGAAAGAGATCGGCGGATGAGATCCACGAAGTCTATTTCGGCATCGCGGATAACGTGCGAGCATCCTCGCTGACAATTCAGTTCGACGATCCAGCGAATGCCCCGGCGATCGCGTGGATCAAACTGTTCGCATTGACTCCCCGACAAGGTCGTCTGGCACGCGGGGAAGAAGACCTCAGCAAAGATCGCAAGCTCATCTACGTTTCGGACGGCGCAAGCTGGTTCGGCGAATTCGATCACAAGCCGGTGCGGCGGGTCGAAGATATCGAGGCCAAGGTCGAGGCCCTCAGTAAGACCCACGGCATGGTCGAGCGATTCGATTGGTGTCCGGGGAGTTCGACCGTCATCTGGGGCTATCCCACGCAGGTCGGGGAGTTGATCGGAAAACGGGGCGCCTATCCGCGAAATCTCGATCGGTATATCACCGAAAACATTCTGGAGCTCATCGAGCAAGGCCATCCCCCGCTGAAAGTGGTCGCCGAGGCCAGTAAGCGCAATGGGTTGCAATCCTACGCAGCCATCCGCATGGCATCGTATCATACGGCTCCCTACGACGATTTCTATAACTCCGACTTCTGGAGAGAGCATCCCGAATACCGAATTCTTTATCATGATGGACGGCTCAATGAGTGCTTGAGTTATGCGTTTCCCGAAGTTCGCAAGCTGTATCTCGATCTGATGCGAGAGATGTTGGATTACGGCATCGACGGGCTGCATTTCGAATTTTTGCGCGATTCCACACTGATCGGTTTTGAGAAACCGGTCGTGGAGAGCTATCGAGAGAAATACGGAAAATCCCCCCTCGACGCGGACTTTGTCGATTGGGATCGCTGGTATCAACACCGGGCAGAAATCATGACCGAATTCGTTCGCTCCGCGCGCTGGATGCTCGATGAAGAGGGGAAGAAGCGAAACACGCGCTTTGGGTTGAGCGTGCGAATTCCCTGTTACGATTATCTGAAGGCGGGGCTTGATCCGAAAACGTGGATGGCCGATAACCTGGTCGACATCGTGGCGATCGGCTCGAATCAATTGCCGAACCACCCCATGCCGCTCGCTCCGTTTATCGAGATGGCCCGTGGCACGTCCTGCAAGATCTACAGCAGCTTTGAGGATGCGATGGGAGACGGGCGCGATCCCGAGCCGTCCGACGACGAAGCGGGAGTCGATCCCGGCTGGCACAGCCACGCCGGCGAAGACGACTCGCGGGATTACGTCATGCAGGAATTTCGCAAGGGAGCCTTGGGAGTTTATCGCTTCAACTCGGAAGGGAACGACTGGGCGCTCTATCAGAATCTCGAACGCTGGGACGAATTCCAAAATCCCCGCCGGTTGTTGGTCGTCCCTTACAACCCCGCAGTTGCGGATTGATCGCAAGCGGGGATCGGGTACACTTGAGGAGTCAAAAGAATGAATCCTGCTGCCAGATATGTCAAAATCGTGGAATGGTCCGACGAAGATCAATGCTTCGTGGGAAGCTGTCCCGGCCTATTCTATGGCGGATGTCATGGGAATGATGAACAAGCTGTCTTTGCAGAGTTATGTCGGAGAGTTGAAGAGATCATCGAACTCTACGAAACTGAGGGGAAGCCCCTCCCCCCGTCAACTGCCGGCCATGATTTCGCCAATCAGATTATGAATTTAACTCATCCTTGAATGCCAGGACCATTCGCACAGACAAGAACGTCTGTGCCACCAAGACGCTTTCTAACGTGCCAATCGATCAATGTGCGGAGAATTTCATGTCACCCCGAAGTTTTATGAAATGTGCCTTGTTACTGTCGGCTGTCATCCTCTGCTCGGCGACGGTGATCTCCAGCGCCAACGAACAACTCGACGATCTCTCCGCCTGGGAAACCAAAGCCTATCGCGATGAAATCAAACCCGATTTTTCGATCGAACAACAGACCGGCCGCGACGGGGGTGATTCGCTAGTGATCGAGACCGATGAGCGCCCCAAGCTGCAAGGGTACTACGAACGCTCGTTCCCGGTCGAAGGGGGGAAACATTATCGCTTCGAGATCTTCCGCCGCGTGACGAACATCGCTGTCCCGCGGCAGGCGGTTTTCGCCCGCGTCCTGTGGCACGATGACAACGGCAAGGTCGTGTTTCGCGACAAACCGGTGATCGGGCCGTATCATGCCAAGGATGCCCCGGAACTCACGACGGGGGAATATCTCCCCGATCGCGAGACCGATGCCGAAGGCTGGACCCGGCTGACGGCGGTGTACCGCGCGCCGAAAGATGCCCGAAACGCCGTCGTCGAACTGCACATGCAATGGGCCTCGTCGGCGAAAGTCGAATGGAGTCAATGCACCGTCACGGAAACCGATGAACCCGCAGGACGCAAAGTCCGGCTGGCGGCGATTCACCACATCCCGACCGGAAAAACGCCGATGGACAACTGCAAACAGTTCGCGCCGCTCATTGCAGAGGCCGCGAAGCAGAAGGCGGACTTCGTCGTGCTCCCCGAAACGCTGACGCACACCAGCACCGGGCTGACGTATGCCGACGTGGCGGAATCGATCCCCGGCCCCTCGACCGAATATTTTGGCACGCTCGCGAAAAAGTACAACCTGTATCTCGTCGTGGGACTCGATGAGAAGGCCGAGCATCTGGTGTATAACGTCGCCGTCCTGATCGGCCCCGACGGCGAGATCGTGGGGAAGTATCGCAAGGTCTGCCTGCCGCGCGGCGAAGTCGAGGCGGGCGTCGCTCCCGGGGATGAGTACCCGGTCTTCGAGACGCGGTTCGGCAAAGTCGGGATGATGGTCTGCTACGACGGCTTCTTTCCCGAAGTCGCCCGCGAGTTGAGCAACAACGGGGCCGAGGTGATCGCCTTTCCCGTCGCCGGCTGCAACCCGATGCTCGCCGCGGCGCGTGCGTGCGAGAATCACGTCTACATCGTCAGCAGCACGTATTGCGACGTGTCGCTCAACTGGATGATCACCGGCATCTACGGCCATGCGGGAGAAATTCTCTCGCAGGCGACCGAATGGGGGAGTGTGGCCGTGACCGAAGTCGACCTCGATCAACCGACGATCTGGGCGAATTTAGGAGACTTCAAAGCCCAACTCCTCCGCCATCGCCCGATCTCCGGCCCCGAGCAGGTGCAGCAGGCGGTTGGGGAGTGAATCCCTTGGCGAACTTTGCGACTTTGCGGTAAAAACTATCCGCAGATTTTCGCAGATGAGCGCAGAGAAAACTTTAAGCAGGGATACCGCCAAGACGCAAAGGACGCCAAGAAATTAGATGATTCTTTGCAATCTCCGCCTCCTCTGCGTTTCAAATTCTTAAAATCTGAAACGCAGAGAGTTCAACCAAGGCCACCTCAAGCGTGGGTCGGTTCCTGGGTGTCGGCGGTCGCGGCGGGTTCAGCGGTCGGCGGTTCGAACTTCGGCGCGGTGACCTCGGCGTGAGTCTCACGGGGAGCCGGGCGGGATGAGTCCGAGCGATAGGTCGAGGTATGGACTTCATCCTCGATCCCCTTGATCCCCTTCTTGAATTCGACGATCCCCTTGCCCAGGCTGCGGGCCACTTCGGGGAGACGCTTGCCGAACAACAGCAAAGCGATGACACCCACAATCATCATCTCTCCCCAACCGGGAGCACCGAAACCAAATGCCAGCAACAAGTCATTGGTCAAATGCAACATATTACACCTCGTGATTGAATCGATAGATGAAGCGGCTCATTCCATGAAATCGTTCGATGTAGGAATGCCAGGGTCTACGGGTTTTTGTCGTCTTCCGCGTCGCTGGCCCCCTTTTTGAATTCCACAATACTTCGTCCCAGCGACCGCATGGTGTCCGGCAAGCGCTTGCCGAACAGTAGCAAGACGACAAATGCGACGATCAACAGTTCCCACATGCCGGGAGCCCAGGCGAGGCAGTACATCATTCGGTCCTCCTGTGAGCGACTCATTCAAGACGTCATCGGCCGAGGGGCAAATCGACGGTTTGAACGGTCCGGTTACCATCAGAAATTATACACGAATCGCGGGTGCGCCAAACTAAAATAATAGGAATTGGACGTTATGGGGAGGAACCGGAAGGATATAATCCGCACGCGAAGCACCTTCCGAGGGACCGACCCTGTTCTTACAAACGATCGTCGGCTGCATATTCACGCCGGTGATCGTTGAGGGTGTCCACTCGAGGAGCCCGCATGGGTTGCAGGCGAGAGGAGCGGATAGGTTGTTCTCATTATCACCCCGACCTTGGCGACTGTCAACTGACAATCCCGGTCGGCGAGAAAAAGTGCGAGTCCCGATCGAGGCCTGTGCTTCCCCGAAACAAGACCAACGGCATCTCTGACGAATGACGCAACGCATTATTTAATAATAGGTTGTATCATTTCTTTTCCTTCTCCTCATTCGCATCTTCAGCGTGTGATGCATCCCCGCCGAGCAGTTTTTCCAGAAACTCTTCCGTCATCCCTGCCTGAAGCCGGGGGCGCTTTTGGAATTGCTCGCCGATCCCCAATTCGGGTTTCATCGGCCAGTGCAGGTGCGCCTGGTATGTTTCCCACTCGCTCAGTTCGCTCGGTTTGAGCTTTTGCAGCCATTCCCAGCCGAAGCGGACATGCCGGATTTCATCGCGATGGATGACCCGCATGACGGCGGCGCTTCGGCGGTCGCCGACCTTGCGAAAGTGCTCTTCGAATTCCAGCGTGTGGTCGAGGTTTCTCCCTTCGAACGTGAGCGATAGCCCCGCCACGAAATCGAGTACGTTCTCGAACGCCTGGCCTTTGCTCCAGAAATACGAATTCACCGGCAGGCTCCCGAACGGAACGCCGAGGTCTGCTCCCCGTTCGACATGCATCCGCGTATGCCGTTGTTCATCCTGCATCACCACGGCAAGCCCCTGGCGAAACTCGGCGGGAGCTTCAGGGAATGCGAGCATCACGAACGCCATCACTTCCAGCGCCTGCAATTCGTGATTCGCCATGATGTGATGCGCGACGCCGCGCTTGTGCGGTTGAGCGAACGTGTCGGGATGAGGCATCGCCGGCGCCGACCGGCGCGGCGCGAATTGCAGATTGACGGGACGCGCAGGTTTCTCGACGCGAACCGCCGGCCCCGGCTCGCGGTCGGTGAGTTCCCCGACGGGAGGCAAAAGTTTCTCTGCGAGGTCGTCCGAGAACAACACGCGCTGTGCGAATTGATGCAGTTCCATATTGCGAATCATATCCCTGGTGAGGATCCCACTTCATCGACCTGAAAATGGCAATAGAAAAATGCCCGGTCGCGGGCGAATAACTCGCGGGACAAGTCATCGAGCGGACGAATGCGATCGCGAAACGGTTCGGGACATGCACGCGGCACGAGCGTATTCCAGTACGCCAACCGCGCCCCCGGGTTGGCGACGGAAAGAAACTCACCATACATCGCCTCGGCTTTCGCGACGTCGACGTATTCGAAGATATCCGAGAGATTGAACCCATCGAAGCCGTTAGACTTGTGCAATGTTCCCGCCTCTTCGATCGAACCCTGATGAATCGTCAGTCGATCGAGGCCGTCGCGTATCGCGGCGAAATGTTCCGGACGCAGATAGCGGGGGAGCGCTCTCGCGAAATTCCCCTGCGCGATGTATTCGAGATACGGATTATCGTGCGTCGGCAACATGGTGAGCGCATAGCGAGTCCGCTCGAGAATGCGATCGGCGACCGAACCCTCGACGTAACGGAAAAACTCGGGATCGCGTCCCAGTTTCCCCATGACGGTCCTTCCGAAAAACAGCCGGAACAAAAATCGCCAGCGACGATTATTCCACGTCGTATCCCAGAACGATTTTTGCTCTTCAAGGGTCTTCGGTTCCAGAAGTCGTGCGACCGTTCGCCGGGAATGAATGAGCGGCAGCACCCACTTGCGGAACACGCGAAAATAATTCTCGAACTTTCCCGCATGAACGATGCCGGCGGCGATCGCTGCTCGATGCTGTTCCCAGAATGCGAGCGCGGACGACGTCAGTTCGCGCTTGATGCCGTCGAAGGTTTCGAGACGATTTTCATCCGCATGCAGACCGAGAAAAGCAAGCAAATCGTCGTAATCGAGCCGGCGAAACGCCACGCAGCGGAGTTCCAGACACGCCAACTGCGCTCCGCTGAGATCGGCGGCGACGACCTCGGCCCCCGTCGCCAATAGCGCGAGCACGTTGTCCCCCGCCGAGGCGATCGACAGGATGCGCTTCCCCGGCCCCGCCGCGAGCGCTTCGCACAAGATGTCGGCATCTTCCCAGCAGTTGGCGTAACGAATGAAGTGGAACGACGTCCGCTCGTCAATCCGCCCGGCAGGAATCTCCTCGACCGGTGCTTGCATGTTACAACTTTTTCAACATTTCCGCCGCGCGTGTTTCGTAGAGTTCCTGCCATTCGGGGGCGAGAATGCAGTCGCTGTCTTCCTGGGCGTAGCCGACGTTCTTGAGCTGATCGGCGGTGGGACAATAATAAATGTAACCGTTCGTGTAAGCCGAGACGAACGTCGCATCGTGCGGCGAATTGCTCTTGATGTTGAGTCCGATGCGGACGGTCAATTCGCCGGGGAACGTGAGCATCACGAAGTCGCCGATTCTCCAGCCGAGCATTTCGACTTCGACGGTTCGCTTGCCGGCGTCGATGTTCTGTTTTTGATGCATCCGCAGCAAGGCGAGATTGGCGTTGTTGCGGGTCATCTGTTCCATCGTGTGGATATTCTTGACGTAGGCTTCCATTTTCAGTTTGTTGCGCTCGTCGAGCGTCACCCAGTCGGTCCGCCCGATCATCTCATCCTGCAGGTAGCGGTGAGAATAATAATTGGGAAACTCACCCGAGACATTGTACTTCACCGCCAGTGGAATGAACGCCTTCAACGTGAGGCTCGTCCCCCCCAGCGATCCCATCAACGCCAATTGCTCGGCTTCGAGCGAAGCGATACGGTCGGCGAGATCGGCGCGGGGGAGGTCCATCGTCTCGCGGATGACTTTGAAATCGACATCCGCCTGGCATTTGATTTTTCTGACGCCGCGCATGGTGCTGAGTCCCAGCATGTTCCCCAGCGGTTCGCAGTCCTGGGGGACGTCGGGGTTCTTGTACATAACCGGGTTGATGTCCCCGCCGCAGCCTTGCAGAAAAAAGGCGATCGCGCCGTCTCCCAGCGTGTCTTCGATGAGTAGCGACGAGAAGCCGGTCAGATCCGCCGTGTTGCCGCCGTTGGGCGCGCCCATGATCGGGTGGACGGCGAAGTTGTAGACGACGGCGAGCGTTCTGCCGTCTTTGCGATCGAGGCGGATAATGCCGATCTCCGGATCGATGGGACCGACTTCCGCGACGTCTTCATCGAAAGGCATCGAATAGGCGTGACGAACGTCCGCTTCCTTGCCGTTCTTCAATTTGATGCGTCGGTTTTCCGAGACGCGTTTTTCTTCGCCGATGCCGGTGCCGACGTCGACGGGAACCAGTTCTTTCGCCGCCTCGCGGACCGCCTGGATGGTTCGCTGTTCGACGTCATCGCAGGGGATCCCGTGACAATGACTGGTATTGATCATGACGTTCGAGGGGGGAATACCGAATTCCTTTTCGAGCTGGGTGCGGATATTACCCAGAAAATCGTTCTTGATGTGACCGATCTGGCCGACGGAAACGACGTCCATGGTGATGATCACGGCCTTCGTCTTGCCGTCGCTCAGCACGAGGGCTTTGGAGTACATCGTATCGTAGACCGGGCCGACGTCCCGATTCGTGATGTCGACTTTGGCGACCCCGGCCTTGAGTTGAGCCGCAGCGGCGTCGGCGATCGGCATGAATGAAACGGCGGTGAGAACGGCGATCATCGTGGGATATGAATTCATCGGTGGTGTTCCTTGAGAAAGTGGTGGGCTTGATCGATTTCGATGATGTCAAGCCGATTCGCGGGCTTCATGGTATCCAGCGCCTATAGGCCTTGCAAGTTGATGCGAGTCTACATTCAGGGCAGGGTGCATCGCTCAGCCCACACTCGGGATTGACATTCCCGAGCGGTCGGTGCAGACTGATATCGTCCCCTCCATTTCGCGGTCGAAGTCAATCGAATCTCAGCGGCGACTCATCATGAAGCACGCACTCTTGATTTCATGCGCATTTCGACTCGGCGTCTGTTTTATCGTATGCGCCGGGGGGGGGTGGGCTTCGCTGAAGAGCGGGCGGAATTGCTGCGCGAGCCGATCACGTCGAACGATATTGTGCGGCAGGAAATCGTGCCGAAGCTGATGAACTGGAAAGATCGAATCCACAATATTCAACTCGAATATCACACGATTCGCGTTGGAACCGATGGTCAGCCCCTCGATCGGCGAGTGGAGCGAGTGGACTGGATGTACAATTCCCGACGCCAACTCTCGTATCATCATCGGGTTGAAGAGGATGGAAAAACGGTCTCGCGAATTGTGGAAGTGCTGAATCGCCAAAGCCGGTTTCAGGCGATTTACCCTCCCGGAGCAAGCGAATACGCGAAGCCGGCTGAAATCCGTCCTATCACCGAGACCCCCATCCAATTTCGGGATGAGATTACCCCCATGCGAGGAGTATGGCTCCCCGCGATCGAACGCTGGCTTCCCTACATGCTGATGGAAGTTTCGTTTCTTGTTGCGGAATGGCATGACGTGGATGGGCATAGTTGCCTGAGAATCCAACTGGACGTTCGCGATGAGACATCGGCGACGTGGTATCTCGATCCGGAGTTCGATTATCTCCCGCGGATGTATACCAAGGGTAACGAGGTTTTCGTCGTCGAGGAATTCCGTCAGGTCGCTTCCGGGACGTCGTTCCCCTCGAAAGGAAGATTCATTCGGAACGCCGCCGAAGGCCGCCCCGAGGAGCGCCAACAATGGCAAATCGATACGGTTCTCGTCAACCAGGAACTCCAGGATGGCGCCTTTGAAAGCCCTCTTGCATCCGACGGAATCTTTGGAAAACTGTTTCAAAATCAGGTCTCCGACGAGCGGTTCGACATCGATGTCGGTAGTCGAGAGAATCTTCGACCGCGCGGCAACGACGTCGCGCCAGACAACGGCAGGGCATCGGGATTTTCGATATCCGATATTTGGACCGGCGTCGCCATCACATCGGTCGTGGGCCTCGTCATCGGTTGTGGTGCGTGGTCGTGGCGAAAGCGCAAAAAGAGCGGCAATACTCTTGACGGACACCAGCCACACACCATTCACGCCGCGTGACGCTTCGGTTTGGCGAACGGCAGAAGATGCGGGCCGATGGCACCCGTCGCATGACCGTCCCACTGATGCCGGCCGACTTCGGCGACGATCTGCTCGGCGAGTTCGAGGGCCTTGAGTCCCGCGACGCCGTCGACGAGCGGAGTTGTTCCTCGTCGGACGCAGTCGAGGAAATGCGACAGCTCGGCGGTGAGTGCGTCCTGCTCGGGGACTTCCAGTTCGGCGACGTCGATCCACTCGCCGAAGACCTGCTGCTTGAGCAGCGCGAGATCGACGCCGGGTTGCCGCGACTGATCGAGCGGAGAGACGCCATATCGCAGTTGCGGAGAAATCGAATATTGCGTGACGCGTTTCGTCGTCAGGTCGACCGAGACGCATCCGTTCGCCGACCAGGCATGCAAGGCTCTCTTCGCTTCGGGATGCACACGGCTGGCGGTCAGGTCGGCGACGCAACCGTTTTCAAAAGTCAGCCGGGCTTGTACGAGGTCTTCGCGTCCCCCCATCAGGCAGACGCCGAAGGCATCGACGCGGCGGATCGGCGAATGCACCCGGCTGAGGATCAGATCGAGATCGTGAATCATCAGGTCGTGCGTGACACCGATGTCGGTCGAGCGGAACGAATACGGGCTGAGCCGTTCGGCGCGAATGTATTTGGGGTCGTCGATGTGGTCCCATGCCACTTGCAGAGCGGGGTTGAATCGTTCGACGTGTCCGACCTGGAGAACGGCGTTGTGTTCGCGCGCCAGTTCGACGAGTTCGCGTCCTTGTTCGACGGTGCTCGCCAACGGTTTCTCGACGAGCAAGTGAACGCCGCGCGAGAGGAATTCGCGAGCGACCCGCAAGTGCAAAGCCGTCGGCACGACGACGACTGCGGCGTCAATGCGCTCGAAGATCGAGTTGTAATCGGGGAGCCATTCGGTCCGACAGGCTTCGGCGACGGGCTTGCCGATCTCCGGGTTCGGCTCGACGGCAGCCACGAGTTCGACGTCGGGCATGTGCGATAAAATGCGGGCGTGATGCCGGCCCAGGGCACCCGTGCCGATCACGGCCAGTTTCAAGCGATTCATGCGGCTCTCCGGTCTTGTGCATCTGGTTTTGTCTGCTCACTAGATCCGGAGTGGTTGCGCGAGGCCTCGTGAGCCCTGCCCATTTTACCAGCCTTTTGCAGTCGCAGAAAACGGAACAGATTGGAGATTTCAAACGGAATGATGCCGTCCAATTCCTGCAAAAAGGCGTCTTCCACCGCTTCGAGACTTTTCATTTGGCGGAAGATCAAACGATGAGCCTTCTTGATCAAAGCGATGACCTCGGGACCGATTCCATTCCGCTGCATGCCGACGAGATTGATCGTTTTGATCTCGGGGTTATCGCATCCCGTCGCCATCATGTAGGGAGGGACGTCAGTGGTCACGCGCGCCGTCCCGGCGAGAAATGCCATCGTCCCGATGGTCGTGAATTGATGAATCGCACATCCGCCGGAAATCACCGCCGCATCCTGAACGTGTGCGTGCCCGCCGAGCATACAGTTGTTGCCGAGGACGATTCTGCTGCCGACGCGGCAATTGTGAGCGACGTGAGCATTGACCATCATGAAGTTTTTATCGCCGACGCGGGTGAGTTGATCTTCCTTTTCGGCGGCGCGATGAATGGTGACCCCTTCGCGCATGAGGTTGTCGTCGCCGACTTCCGTCCGCGTGGGCGCATTCTTATAGCCCAGGTCTTGAGGATCGAGGCCGATCGAGACATGCGGAAAGATGCGGTTGCGCTCGCCGAGTACGGTGTGACCCATCACGACGACGTGACTTTCGAGGATCGAATCGTTGCCGATGACGACGTCGGGACCGATGCGGCAGAACGGGCCGACGATCACGCCGTCTCCTAATTCCGCCTTAGGGTGTACGTCAGCCAATGGAGAAACCTGCGTCGGCATGGATGAGTCCTCGTCTCTCTTCAGGAAGTATTCACATTGTCATGGGTTCAAGCGGCCTTGTTTCGCCTGTGTGCGGGATGTTCTTCAGAATGACCCTCGGCGTGCGACTGCAATCTCAACTCGTGCAATTGCCGCGCGAGATCCTGATTGAGTCGATGCCCCGAACGGTACGCACTCACATAGCCGTAAAGATCGCAACCGACCAGCGCCAGATCGCCGACGCAGTCGAGAATTTTGTGCCGGACGCATTCGTCGACGACGCGCAGTTCGTTATCGACGACTCCACGTTCGCCGAACACGAGAATGTCCTGAGTGGTGACACGCGTGCCGAAACCTTGGGCCTTGAGGGCGGCGACTTCTGATTCGAGAACGAACGTTCGGCAAAACGCCAGTTCCGACACGAACGTCTGTGGCGTGATATTCAACGTCAGGCTTTGACGGGGGATGAGCGAACCGGCGCCGTAATCGAGATCGTAGCTGATCGTCAGGCATTTTCGGGAACTGGGCTGCGCCAGAATCTGTTTGTCGGTTGTGCTCAAGCCGTCCGATGAGCGGACGTGAACCGCCCCGCCGATTTCGTAGGCGGCCCGCGGCTCATTTTGAGGAACGATACCCGCTTCGAGCAATAGATAGGCGAATTCCCGCGACGAACCGTCGCAACCGGGGGGTTCGGGAGCGTTCAATTCGACGATGCAGTTGTCGATCTGCAAGCCGGCAAGCGCCGCCATGACGTGTTCGATGAGTTCCACACGCACGCCATTTTTTTCGATGACCGTTCTGCGATCGCAGGGGATGATGTTGTCGACACATGCCGAAATGAGGGGCGCGCCGGCGCAATCGACGCGGCAGAAGGCGATGCCGTGGTTTTCCGGAGCGGGACGAAATCGCATCGTGACATCGGCTCCCGTGAGAAAACCGATCCCTTGTAACGCGGCGGGTTGAGCAATCGTCTGTTGCAGACGCGACACGATGCAAGACTCCATTTTCGTTTCGACTCACCCTCCCGTGAGTTGCGAATCGAAAGGCGAGCAATCTGATTTGAGCCGATGACGTAGCGCGGCGGGTGGATGTCTCCGTCCGAGACGCGAGTGTGGTCATGAACGATGGGAGCAACAAACTTGAGCGTCACGGCATGAAGGAAGGTGGGAGGTTACAACCACCCACCTTCCCTTCATCCGTATGCACGTTGAACTGATTTTAGTTCGTCTTGCTCGCAGGTTTCACAGAACGCGGACGCGGTGTCGTTGACGGTTCTGCGGGGCCAGCGTACTTCTTATTCAAGTACTTGACGACTTCATCGGTGATGTCATCGTTCTCGCGGGAGTAGACGACCTGACGATTCATTCCCTGGATGAGCTGCTGCGGATCGTCGGTGTTGAGGTCTTCCTTGTTGAAGCGAAGCACCAGCGTGTAGCCGAAGCGTTCGGCGTACAGGCCGACCAGATCGGTGACTTCCTTATAGATTTCGTGATACATGGCGGCTTCTTCACGCAGAAACTCGCGCTGTTTCACCTTGCGGAAGGTCTCGAACTCGCTGGTCAATTTGGCCAGTTGGCTTTCCAGGTTGACGAAATCGGGGCTGCCCGATTTGAGGGCCTTCATCTGCTCTTGCAGGCCCTGAATTTCTTCACCCTTGCTCTTGGCGAGCTTGTCGGTTTCTTCAATCTGGGCTTTGAGTTGATCCCTCAAATCCTTGAATTTGGTGTACTCTTTGAAGACCTCGGCCATGTCGATCAAGCCGACCTTGTGAGGAACCTCCTTGGCGGGAGGGGCTTCGTTCTGACCCCGGGCGTTCATCACGCCGATGGTGCTTCCAATGAACAACGCTAACACGGATGCCGAAAGAATGGCTTTTTTCACGGCCGATGCACTCCTTTGCTGGACCGACAGACCCGTCGTGGGGCCGATGATGTGGTACATGAATTCACGCGCGGAACCGGATTCGATTTCTATCGCGACCCGTCGATCCGGCTGATGTCGTCTGATTCAGCGCGAAGTTGACCGGGCAAATGGAGAATCGTTTTCAAGTCCCTGATGCGTTGCGTATTTTGCACACCCGGCGAATCTCGTCAATACGATTCTGCCCACGATTTTTGATTGTCATCACCGAATCCGAAAATTCACCTCATCGACCAGCAGTTATTGCACGTTTGCGGCGTGAAGTCGCCAGTTGAGGGACTATTAAAAAAGGGTGGCACTGGCGGCTTGTCCGCCAGTGTTTAACAGTCCGTTGAAAAATGATCAAAGGCTGAGATTCATGAGCCGGGTGGCACGCCCTGTCAAGGGCGTGGAATATCGCGAAATATAATCCACGCCCTTCGAGGACTCAGGGACGTGCCACCCCAAACTGACCAAAAACCCGCGCTGGAGCGATTTCAAGGCGTCCAGATCTTCGAGGGATTGCTTCCTATGTTATTAGACTCGCGATGTTTACGACGAGCTTTCATGCGGACATACGGCGGGACATACCGGCTGCGGTGCTTGTAATGTCCCGGCGGAGCGTCGGGATCGGCCCGGTACGGCTCGCGCAAATCCTCCAGTACGAAACCCGAGCGGCAAAGCTCACCCACCAACTGCTCCCAGCGGTGCAGATATTCGAAAGTCCCCTGTTCCCGATACGAAATGTCCTCCGCCGCAGGTAATGCTCCCTTGTGATAATATTCGATCCCCAACACATACTGAAATTCGGCGGTATGGTGCGTCACTTGCGCGCTGGCGGGTTGCTTGTGCTGGCTGATGTACAACCCGTCGTCGCGCAGCACGCGGGCGACCTCGCGGTAAACCGCCCCAATCTGCGGGACGTAGCAGGTGCTGACCGGCTGATGCACGATGTCGAAGCTCTCATCGCGGAGCATCGAGAGATTGTCCATCGATCCTTCATGCGTCGTGACCGACAGATTGCGGCGAGCCGCTTCCTGTTGATCCTGTCGCAGCATCGCGGGACTGATATCGACCACCGTGACCCGCGCGCCGGCCGTCGCGTACAAGATGGATTGCCAGCCCCCTCCCGCTGCCAGACAGAGAACGTCGAGACCCGTCACGCTTTTCGGCAACCAGCCGCGCGTATCCAGCACTTCAAGCGGGTTTTGACATTCGGCATCGGTGGCGATTTTCGCGAACGGCGTCCCGCGATCGACCATCCGATTCCACGCGGCCCGATTGTGATCCTGGTATGCAGTCATGCTCTTTTTCAACTTTTCGTGAGTCAGCGCGGTGCATATTTTTGAGAGCGATCATTATACCGCCAGGATATTCTCGCCGGTATACTTGAAATTACATAATGCATAAATCCGACTGCCTGAAGAACGACGTAGTTCGAATGTTCGAATCGTTGGTCATGGAAAAGAAGTCTGCCGCAAAAAACGCAAAAGGACACAAAAAAACAATACAAGTTTGATTCCTAATTTTCTTTCGCGACCTTTTGCGTTTTTTGTGGCGACCATTTTTCTTTTTCAATGTTTTCAGCGTTCGAATTCTGGCATTCTTCATTCCCTTTCCTGGGTGCTCGCAAAGGCTGCCTTTCCCAGCCGCCTCATTTGAACACGCAAATTCAGAGGATCACCACATGCTTCCATCCCGCGACGATCGATTACCGTCGGCTCCCGTTCAACTCCGTGCGTTATTGGCCCGGCCGGGGATCATTCGCGCATTCGGCATTCACGACTTGCTGAGCGGACTCGTCTTTCAGGCGGCGGGGGTCGAACTCCTCTTCGCCGGGGGCTTCGGGATCGCGGCGAGCGGTTACGGCTACCCCGACGTCGGGCTGGTCACTCTCACCGAAATGGCGTCTGCCGTCTTGCATATGGCCCGGCGGCTGAATGTCCCCGTCGTCGCCGATGGTGACACCGGCCACGGCGGCCTGCACAATGTCGCCCGGTCGGTGCGGGAGTTCGAACAGGCGGGAGCCGCGGGGATGCTGCTCGAAGATCAGGTCTTTCCGAAACGTTGCGGGCATTTCGGCAAAAAACAGGTCATTCCAGAGCACGAGATGCTCGACAAACTGTGCGTGGCGCTCGAATCGCGGCGGAGCAAGGACTTCGTCATCTTCGCCCGAACCGATTCGCTGGCGACCGAAGGGATCGACGCGGCGATCCGTCGCGCTCAGCATTACGGTGAATTAGGAGCCGACGTCTGTTTCGTCGAGGCTCCGACTGATGAACAGCAGCTACGGCGGATCGCCGGGGAAGTCCCGTTTCCGCTCTTGGCCAACATGCTGGTCGGCGGGCAGACGCCGATTCTCTCCGCTTCCAAACTCGAAGAATGGGGTTACAAGTTCGTCGTCTGTCCGGTGTCGAGTCTGTTGGTCAGCGCCACGGCGATGCGAACGCTGGCTCGCACATTTCTCGAAGAAGGCCGGCTCGATGCTCAAACGTCCTCTGGGCTGGACTTCGAAGACTTGAAGCAATTGCTCGGGCTGCCGTTAATTGATGAATATTATGAAAAATCGACATAATTTGACTTGACATCCGATGAAAGTTTGATGAAATACGTGACGGATTGCTCTGAGCCCTGATTTTCACATTGTCGAGTTCCGTCGCGGGCGAATGGCGATCTTCAACTACACACGTTTCATCACGTGCCAAACTTTGGGCTACTTTCGTCGTCGGGTCATTTTTTGGATCCCCAAGGCACGTGCCGCTCCCATAGAATTCTTATTCTACGGGAGCGATTTTTTTTGACGCCGGTCTGTATTGCCCTCTCCCGCAAGCGGGCGAGGGTGAAGGAGGCGAATTCGCCAGCGTCAAAACTGACGCTTCGGGTTATGATAAGAGAAGATTTCAGCAGAAGGATCGATACGAATTCTGCTTCTATAAAAGGCACGACCATCATGTTCCGCGTCACGCAGCAGATCGATTTTTGTTACGGACATCGCCTGCTCAACTACGAGGGAAAATGTCGGCATCCGCACGGCCACAACGGGCGGGCCATGATCGTCCTCGAGGCCGAAGCCCTCGATGATCGCGGCATGCTGGTCGATTTCTCGGATATCAAGCGCGACGTGCAGCGCTGGATCGATTCGGAACTCGATCATCGCATGATTCTCTGCGACCGCGATCCGCTCGTGCCGATCTTGAAAGACCTCAACGAACCGATGTTTCTGCTGCCGGTCAATCCGACCGCAGAGAACATCGCCAAGCTGATCTACGATTACACCGATCAGGCGGGATATCCCATTCTCGAAGTCTCGTTATGGGAAACCGCCCGATCGTTCGCCACGTATCGCCGATCTGTGTAATATGGTACGTCGGTTAGCCGCGACGCGCAGGCTTCCGCAGCGGAGCGCGTTCCCGCGGATTTGCATTGTCCAAACCAATCACACGCTATGAGGTTTCCCCATGAGCGAATCGCATCTTGATCGTCGCGAGTTTCATAGCCGATTGACAAAAGGAGTCGCGATGCTCGGCCTCGCCGCATCGGTTGACGTCGCCTGCGCCGATGAAAAGAATGCAGCGAAGAAGCCCGACGACACCGCGAAGGATGATCCCCCTGACGAGCCGAAGGAAATGTCTCCGGCGGAACTGATTGTCGAACTGACGAAACAGCAGTTTCCGCACGAGCGATTGACCGACGACTTTCTCGCGGCGCTGCGATCGCATGTCGAACTCAACTTCTCTTACTCGCAGACGCTCGACAACTTCGGCCTCACCAACGCCGACCCCCCAGGGCCGATGATGTTTCTCCCTTCGCAAGCCGGTGGCTGAAGCGCGGCGTCGGGTGGCAAGAGCTAAGGCTTTGCGTGCCCCCGATTTCGTCGCAATGCCACATCTTATTCATTCGGGCTTCGTCATTCTTTAGTCATTAGGATTTCGGCATTCGTCATTGTCCTGTAGCTGACCCCAGCAAAAACACAAAACTACTCGAAGGGCCAACACCATGCCCGTTCCCGCTGAGATGGCTTTCGCAACGATCGTCACGTTAGGAAAAGAATTGCGCGGCGGGAAATTCACCTCCGTCGAGTTGACGGAATTCTTCCTGCATCGGCTCGAAACGATCGGCAAGGAATACAACGCCGTCGTCACCGTCACCGCCGACCTCGCCCGCGAACAGGCGAAAATTGCCGACAAGGAACTCGCCGAGGGGACCGACCGCGGTCCGCTGCACGGCATCCCATATGGCGTGAAGGATCTGCTCAACACGAAAGGTTATCCCACGACCTGGGGAGCCGATTCGCATCGCGAACAACTCCTCGATAACGACGCCATGACCGTGATCAAGTTGCGGCAGGCGGGTGCCGTGCTGACCGCCAAGCTGGCAATGGTCGCCTTCGCGGGGGGACTCGGTTACAGCGGTCCCGATTGTTCGTTCACCGGGCCGTGCCTCAATCCGTGGAGCAAAGGCCACTGGGCGGGAGGTTCATCGACC
>JBJXGP010000301.1:0-3305 GCA_046160425.1 Planctomycetaceae bacterium | reverse complement strand
ACAACCTCGGTACCGCGTGATTTCTGAAAACATTGAGGCCTTTTTGACGGGCACAACCGGTTGTGTTAGGGTTTCTAAGTGTCCTGGAATTTCATAGCCCCGATGCCGACAGGGTTAGTCCCGCAATGTCTCGCGAGATTGACGGTTTCAACGGGATATGAAGCCTATCTTTCATGTCGATTCAAGACACACCACATCCCTCTGCGGGCAACATGGCGATCATTTATGCACGCGGACTTACCCAGTCCCGTGCTTTGTGGGAGTTTTGAAAAAGCCGTGCAACCCGTTCAGTCCCTCGCCCATTCCCGCAAGAATGGAGTCGGACGCATGGTTTCAAGGCGTGACCCAGTTTAATCCACCGTCTGCACGATGTCCAGAACCCTTACTTCTATCGCCGAACGTTATTTCCGTCAAGGAGATGCACCCGAAAATCAGGGATTCACCCCCGGATCACCGGCCTCACGGCTTTTTACGGCCCGAATGAGTTGCCGCGGGTAACGATGTCGCACCGGCGTCCGCTGCGTTTGCCCCGCCGGCGTGCAACTGCTGCATGCGGGCAGCGACCAGATCGGCGGGCCTGTTCAATGCCCGCGAGATTTGTATCGCCTTATGCCCCTTATAGACTCCGGGGAAGCCCGTGAATGCCGGACGCCCTTCGACGGTGATTTGCAAGCCGTTCTGCACGGGATTTTCGGTGACGATCACGTCGCCGACCGACAGGTTGGCCGTTTCTTCCATTCTGAGGGACGTTTCGGAGAGTTTGACCACGAGACTGACCTTGGTGCGTGCCAGACCCGTTTCGAGCGAAACCTGTTGCCAGGGTTCGCTCGCTTTTTTTGTATACGCCGACCAGGAATCCGACGACAGCTTCACCGCGAGCGGTTCGATGGTATTAAAAGGGATGCAGAGATTCATAATCCCGCGTACTTCACCCATCGTGATTTCAAAGCTGATGAGCACGATGACTTCGTTCGGGGGTACGATCTGCGCCAACTGAGGATTGCTTTCGACCTGCGCGACTCGCAATTTCAGCTCGCAGAGGTTCCTCCACGAACTTTCCAGCCCCTGCGTGGCAAGCTCGATGATGCGCGTGACCAGCTTCAATTCGATTTCTGTCAGCGGTCGGCTGGGGTGATTCTGTTCCGATTCCTTCCCCCCGCCGAGCATGCGATCGATAATCGGAAAGATAATCGACGGGTTCAATTCGAGAATGAGATGCCCATCCAATCCCTTCGAGTCGAGCAGATTGAAGCACGTGGGATTTTCGAGACTGAAGACGAATTCGCTATACGTCAATTGGTCGACGCTGATCAGCTTGACTTCGACGATCGTCCGCAAGAGGCCGCTGAGCGAGGCGCCGAACTCGCGGCTGAACCCTTCATGCAAGGCCTGAAAAGCCCGCATCTGATCTTTGCTGACTCGTTCGGGGCGCTTGAAGTCGTAAACGCTGATCTGCGAAAACGCGTCGTGCCCGGTTCCTATCGGCGTCGGCGACGGAGAAGAACCTCCCCCGCCCGGCTCCAACGCCGCCAGCAGCGATTCCACTTCCGTCTGACTGAGGACATCTGCCATGCTTTGACCTCCCTGTCGTCGCCGGATTATCGGCGAATCTGTCCATCTCCGTGGACCACGTACTTGTAACTCGTCAATTCCTTAAGCCCGCACGGGCCGCGGGCGTGAAACTTGTCGGTGCTGATGCCGATCTCCGCCCCCAACCCGAACTCTGCACCGTCGTTAAACCGCGTGCTGGCGTTGACCATGACAGCCGCCGAATCGACGCGCGTTGTAAATCGAGTCGCCGAATTCAGATCGCGCGTGACGATCGTCTCGGTGTGATGCGAACCGTATTCGTAGATGTGCCCGATTGCCTCATCGAGCGAATCGACGATTTTCACGGACAGAATCAGATCGAGATATTCCGTGCGAAAATCGGCGTCCGTCGCCAGACGACCGTCGGATACGTACTTCAAAGTCCGCGGACAACACCGCAACTCGACCCCGTTTTTTCGGAGTTCCGGCAGGGCGAGCGAGAGAAAGTCCCGCGCGACGTCGGCGTGGATCAGCACGGCTTCCGTGGCGTTGCAGACCCCGGGGCGCTGACATTTTCCATTCACCAGAATCTCCGTCGCCATTTGCAAATCGGCACTCGCATCGACGTAGACGTGACAGATGCCGTCGAAATGCTTGATCACCGGCATCGTCGCCTCAGCCGTGACCCGCTCGATCAGCGACTTCCCTCCGCGCGGAATCGTCACGTCGATGAACTCCGACAGCTTGAGAAAATGACTGACCGCTTCGCGCTCGGTCGTTTCCACCAATTGCACGGCATGTTTCGGCAACCTCGCTTCGACGAGCGCATCCTGCAGGACGCGATACAGCGAGAGATTGCTGTGCAGCGCCTCTTTGCCTCCCCGCAAGATGACGGCGTTTCCGCTCTTCACGCATAACGCCGCCGCGTCGACGGTCACATTGGGACGCGATTCATAGATAAAAAAGACGACCCCCAGCGGAACGCGCACCCGCGTCACGAGTAAACCGTTGGGACGCACATTGCTGTCGATCACTTCACCCACTGGTTCGGGAAGCTGGATCACCTCCTCCAGCGCGGTGGCGATACTCTGCAAGCGACTCTCATTCAATCGCAGACGATCGATGGCCGCCGCATTGAGTCCGTAACCGGGCGCCGCTGCGAGATCCTCGGCATTCGCCGCGATGATTTCTGCGCTGCGTAGACGGATCCCCTCCGCCGCCAGCTTCAGCCAGCGCGATTTCTGTTCTCCGGTCGCGGCGACCAGTTCTCGCGACGCATCGCGAGCCTGGCTTGCCAGCAGATGAGTATAAGTTGCCAGATCGGACATAACCTGCCTGAGTTGACGACGAAAACAAACGCGACAATTCCCCGATTTCATCAAAGCCGGCGAAGTATCCGAGAAGATGGCAACTCTGTCAACGGGCATTCTTTAGCATCGCTAACTTGCCTGCTTTCGACGACGATCGATCGCCCTTATACTCGAAAGCAACGCCATCCGGATCACAATCATTCCCTCGATCATTCTCGTATTACGACGAGACATGAACCCTCACGATTCGGCGTAACCAATTTTATGATAAATCCTTACGACACTGCTCGTACTCCCGGAATCGCCTGCTCACTCTCGGGTTTATGCCGTGTAAGCTTGTGGATTTCCTCGATTCGACTAGGATACGATAGGCACCTCGCCAATCGGAAGTATTTCCGCGAATCAGCCACTTCCTTAAGAAATCGAACTCCTCATGACCGTTTTCGTGCGTGCCGTCGACCATCC
>JBJXGP010000300.1:0-24453 GCA_046160425.1 Planctomycetaceae bacterium | reverse complement strand
TCCAGCGGCTGCCGGTGTCGAAGCAGGCATGAATGTAGTCGATTCGAGCTTATTGACGCGGGGCAGCGACGATACACCATCTGCGGCGGTCTCTAGCGACGATTTGCCCGTGGAGGCGCGAAAACCGGGGGGGCCTTTCGACTCGTCAGCAGCAGAACAAACCACCGTCATGAGCAAGGTGCGATCCTTGATCGCTCGGAATGCCGGCGTTGTTCCCGATGAGAATGAACCGAAGACGAAGACTCCGCTGTTATTCGATCATCCCGACCTGCCGGTTGATCTGGCCCAGAAGTTCGCGGAAGGCAAGGAGGGCGTGTCGACGAAATCCGGTTCGACGAAGTCGACCAAACCGACGGATTCGAAATCGGCCGATGACGATGATTCAGATGATGATCCCGGTGAGACGGTAGCGACGATCCCCGTAGCCGATCCTGCCGACGGAACGAAATCCGGGGTAAATAACTCCTCGAATTCCGAGACCCCGCGCAACAAAGGAACCTCGGCTAAAGAAAGCAAACCCGAACGAACGACCGACAAGGGCAAACTGTCGCCGGAAATCGAACTGGCTCCGTTTGTGATCATCGATGCTCAAGGGGTTCCGAAGAAGAATTTCAGAACGCTGGAAGCCGCTTGTCAGGATGCCGCCGACGGCAGCGTGATCGAATTGAGATTCAGCGGCGTGCAACAGGTCAAGCCGATCAAGATCAGCGAAAAGACGATCACGATCCGCGCGACTCAGGGATTTCGTCCCACTCTTGAATTCGTCCCCGAATCGATTCCCGGGCAAGGCGACCTGACGAAAATGGTGACGGTGACCAACGGTTCGCTGAGCTTTTTCGACGTGCATCTGCTGATGAAGATCGACAATCAATTTGTCAGCGATCAGTGGTCGCTGTTTTCGTTGCAGGCCATTCGTCAATTGAGTCTCGATCGCGTGCTGGTGACCGTCGACAATCCGGATCGGAAGACGGCGATCGTCTGCGAAATTCAGCCCCCCCCATCGGGCAACATGCCGAATATGAACATGATGAACAAGCGGCCGGCGCGCGAACCCTACCAGGTTGAGCTTAATCATTGCCTGGTTCGCGGCACGAGTCGACTGTTCGACGTGAAAACGACCGAACCGGGGCGATTCAGCCTTCTCGATTCCGCCGTCGCGCTCGAAGGCCATCTCATGCAGGTCTGGGGTGATCCGGTTAAAGCGGCGGAAGGACAGCGCCTCGAACTCAAGCTCGAACATGTGACGCTCATGCTGGGTGAATCGCTTGTGCGGGTCGACAGCGGTAATCAGTTCCCGCTGGAGTTGCTCCCGATTTTCGTCACCGCCCGCAATAGTCTGTTCGCCTTGAGCAAGGGACAATCGCTGATCGCCATGGATGGAAGTACGGCGGTTTCCGATTTTCAGCGGCAATTCCGCTGGAACGGCGAAAAGAATTTCCACAATCAGACCGAGACGTTCTGGTCGATTCATTCGACGCAGGGACTCTCCGAACGCCGATCGTTCAATTTCGAAGATTGGCAACGAGCCGGCAGTTCGGTCATCGACGTCGGTGTGCGTAATGATCCCGTATTGTGGAAAACCGATTGGCACCTGAAACGGTTTGTCGAATTGACCCCGGCCGATCTCGAGTTGCTCCCCGATCCTCAGCGCAATCCGGCTCTGCTTGGCGCTGCCAACGGCGGGGCGGTCGGAGCGGACCTGTTCGAACTCCCGGCGGACGATTCTGTAGATACCGAATCCATCGAAGCGCCCCTGTAACAGCCGCGGGTGCCTCTGACCTACGAAAGTAGCTGTTGGATTTCCTCGCGCGAAAAGGGACGTTGCAGTCGAGCTCCCCTTTGCGTCACGACGCGAGCCGCCGCGTGCGATGCGAGATGACCGGCCTGCTGCCAGGTAAGCCCGTTGGTGATGCCGTACAACAAGCCTGCCGCGTACATGTCGCCGGCTCCTGTCGTATCGATGGCCTTGACCGGCACCCCTTCGATCGGGATCAGTTCCTCGTTGTGCATGAGCAGCGATCCGTGTTTCCCCAGCGTCAGGGCGACGTCGACGGACTGGCGATGAATGATTTGAGCGCATTCGACCATGTCGGATTTGCCGGTCAGGCTGCGCGCTTCGTCGAGATTGCAGAACAAGAGATCGATGGATCCTTCGATCAACTGCCAAAAATGTTCGCGGTAATGCTGAATCAGAAACGGATCGGAAACGGTAAAGGCCACGCGAACGCCGTGTTTCTTCGCGAGATCGATCGCCTTCAGCGCGGCGGCTTTGGTCGATTCCCCCGTGAACAGATAGCCTTCCACATACACATATTTTGCTTTTTTGATTTCGGTTTCGGAAATATCGTCGGGGGACAGCGTCGCTGACACTCCCAGGTGCGTCAGCATCGTGCGCTGCGCATCGGGCGTGATGAGAATCACGCACGTTCCCGATGAGGCGTTTGCGGGTGGAACTTCGATCGTGACTCCTACTTTTCGCATATCATCGAGGAAAAACCGGCCCAGGGGGTCGTTGCCGACTTTTCCCGCATAGGCCGCCTTCCCGCCGAAATCGGCAATTCCCATGATCGTGTTAGCGGCGGAGCCCCCGGCACAGCGCGTGATCTGTTGTCCGGCGATTTTTGAAAGGACTTGGGATTGGACCGCTTCATCCACCAGGGTCATGATCCCTTTGGAAAATGCCAGGGATTCCAGGATCTCGTCGGTGACCGACGCCTGGATATCGACAAGTGCATTCCCGACACCGTAAACATCGTATGACATTGAATGGTCCTGCTTTCCACGTCGTTGAGAAATCAAAAAGGGCGGTTGGGGAAACAAAAGGCATGTCTTGAGAATCTCGCATTGTAACTTTCGTCATCCCGTCGAGCCAGCATTGCAATTCCGCAAAACGCGACTACGATACAACTAGCAGATGCACCGGACTCGCCGGAAATGCGAGTCGAATCCGGTCCATGCAATCCATACGGCATCGATCTCCCGATGCATCCGAAACGTCGCTGATTTCCGATGAAGGAACAATACGATGAGTCTGTCGACAGACACCAGGCCTACCACTGCCGCAGCATATGCCTACGAGACCAGCCTGCCGCCGGTGGGGGGGGATGCCGCTACCCATCAAACGGGAACGACCCCCGGCAGTTTTGCTTGTGCCCCACAAATTTCTCCCGCCGTTTCCGGTCGAATGACATTCTCCTCGCCGGATACACCGGGCATGCCTCCCCCGTCCGTTCAGACGGCATGGGATTTCCTTCCCGACGGCTGGTCGACGGCAGAATTGGGTAAGACCAACGAGTCAACCGTCGTACCGCGTAGCAGCGGCGACGGTCAGCAGTTTCTGTTTCAGCAAGGCGACGGCACGTGGCGACGCGTCGTTTGTCCCGCGGGATTCCAGCCGATCACGCAATTGGAATCGGCCCGCCTGGGTACGGTCACGGCGGAAATGCGCCGCGTCGCCGAGCGCGAGCCGCATCTTTCTGCGGAGCAGATTCGCGATGAAGTCGCCGCCGGTCGAATGATCATTCCCGCCAACAAGGTTCATTTGTCGTATCGGCTCGATCCGATGTGCATCGGCCGCGCCTCGAAAACAAAAGTCAACGCAAATATGGGGGCCTCACCGGTCTCATCCGGGACCGATGACGAACTCGAAAAACTCCAGTGGGCCGAACGCTGGGGGGCCGATACCGTCATGGACCTCTCGACCGGAGGCAATCTCGATGCCTGCCGCGATGCGATCCTGCGTCACAGCACCGTCCCCATTGGGACCGTTCCCATTTACTCGATGATCATTGGACGCAAGCTCGAAGACCTCGACCATGAGGCGATCTTGCAGATGATCGAACATCAGGCCCGTCAGGGAGTTGATTACTTTACGATCCATGCTGGCGTCCTTCGCGATCACCTCCAATTCATCAAGCGGCGATTGATCGGCATCGTCAGCCGGGGGGGATCGCTGCTCGCCAAATGGATGCTGCAGCACGGTCAGGAAAACCCGATGTACGTCCTGTGGGAACAGATCTGCCGGATCATGCGGGAATACGACGTCAGCTTTTCGATCGGCGATGGTTTGCGCCCGGGCGGACTCGCTGACGCCACCGATCGGGCACAACTCGCCGAGTTGCAGACGCTGGGTGAATTGACCGAACGGGCATGGCGGCAAGGGGTGCAGGTCATGATCGAAGGGCCGGGGCATGTCTCGTTCGATCAGATCGAATACAACATGAAACTCGAACGCCAATTGTGTCACGGCGCGCCGTTTTACGTGCTGGGGCCGCTGGTGACGGACATGTTTCCTGGATACGACCACATCACCAGTTGCATCGGTGCGACGGCGGCGGCTTATCACGGGGCCAGCATGCTCTGTTACGTCACTCCCAAGGAACATCTGGGGCTTCCCAAGAAGGACGACGTCAAGCAAGGGTGCGTCGCCTACAAGATCGCGGCCCACGCCGCCGACGTGGCGCTCGGTATCCCTGGGACGCGCGACCGCGACGACGAACTGACGAAGGCTCGCGCCGCGCTCAATTGGGAAAAGCATTTCGAGTTGAGCTTCGATCCCGATTTGGCCCGGGCGCTGCACGATGAAGACCTCGACGTCGATACCGACTTCTGTGCGATGTGCGGTCACGACTGGTGCAGCGTCAGAATTTCGAAAGAGATCGTCGAGTTCGCTTCGGGTAAAGAGGAAAAATATGCCTGGCAGAAAGCCAAGGTGACGAAGGCCTTATCCGACGAGCAGCAGGCCATTCTCGCGCAGCGAGGGGTGCTCGATCCTGAAGAAATCCATCGGCTCGCCTCCAAAACCCGGCATACGATGGGAGCGGAAGCGAACAAAGCGTCCTGCCACAGCGATTTGGTTCCCGTCGAGGAGGCCCGAAAGCTTCAGGAGCAGAACGAACTCCCGTTGATTCCGCTGGAAGCGATTGCAAACAATCCGACCGCGGTCGGGTGAGCCGGCGTTGTGAGGGCATCGAAAATCACTTGCATCTGATGGGATTGGAAACGGTGAACAGATTCAAGCAAGTCGATGTCGCTTCGACGGCGTCGGGAATGCCGGCGGCTCGGCAATTGGCACGGGTGCTCAAGCAGCAGCGGCGCATGTTGGTGCTGACCGAAAGTTGTACCGGTGGATTGATCGCTTCCTGGTTGACGACCATCCCGGGGATCTCCGAGCATTTTTGCGGCTCCGCCGTCGTCTATCGAAATGCTACTAAATCATCCTGGTTGGATGTGCCGCCGGAAAAGCTGATTCGCCCGGGACCGGTCAGCAAAATCGTCGCTGAGGCGATGGCTCGCGGAGTACTCGAAATGACCCCCGAAGCCGATCTCGCGGCCTCCATTACCGGCCACTTCGGGCCGAACGCCCCCGCACATCAGGATGGCCTGTTCTTTGTGGGCATCGCCGAGCGATTTTCATCCGCGCCGACGAAAAAAGTCGATGATAGAAATAAACCACACCTGCGGGTCGTCGTGCATCGTTTCCGCTTTCCGACGGCATCAGCGGAGAAGCACCCGCAAGCGGTTCGCCGCGATCGCCAGCGCATCGCCGGTCGCATTGTCTGCCAGTTGCTGATCAACAATCTCGCGCGGAGTTAAACTTCGCCGGCGAACGATTGTTATCCCTCCGGCACATGCGGCGATATTCCGAAGGAAAATGGATCTCGGCAGCAAATATCGTTTGACCGGCTGCGGCTATGAAATATGCTTGTGATACCTATCGCCCCTGATCCGTTCGTTTGACGTTTCGTCAGCATCATTCACACACGATTGCCATGTGTTTTCTGTCAAGACTCTGCCGTTGCTGCGGCCAGAATCTGTGCGAATTTACGATGTCCCGTCGAATCTGCGGAAAACAAATGAGAATTCGTTCGTCTTCGACGAATCGACAGGGGGAAAAGCGATGTGGAGATGGTTCGAGAATTCAGTGGACATGTTGATGGGGCGTTGGATGGTTGCGACCTTCCACGACTATCTCGTGATATCAACGGTCGTGATCGTGGGAGCCTGGCTCTGGGGACGCATGAACCGACGCTGACCCGCCCGCAACCCGGGATGAGCCTCCGGTCTTGGAATCGCTCTGCGTTTGCAGATACAAAGCGAGTTCAACGATCGGAGGAGTCAGTACCACAAGATAGAGGGCAGGGGCCAGAAACAGCCAGATCGCGACTTTCATGCTCCGCGCGAGTCGCTGCGATTCCGAGCGCATGGCCTGAGACAATCCGTGCCGGATGCGGCAAGCAACCTCTCGCAACAGACAGGTTTGCTCGGCGGGTGTCATCGGCCACGGTTTCCCATAGGCCTTGCTGAGAAGGCTCCAGAAGGGAGACTCATCGAACGGGATCGAAGCCGATTGTGCGATGAATGCCGAGAGTTCGGGATCGGTTTCCGCAAAGACGAGAGCCGTTTTGTGGATCATTTCCGTCTGCGGTCCGGCGGTTTCCCAGCGTAGCGACAGAATTTCAAGAAAATTGGCCCAACTCATTCGCAGGGGAGGAGAATGAGAAACCGTCGCGCGAGAATGCAGCCACATCCCTAACGACAACGCGGCGATGGCAACGCCAACGCCGATCATCAGTCCGTACCAGGAACGAGGATCGGACGTCAATGACCACATCATCCCCCCGCCAAATGAGCCGCATGCGACCAGCACGACGCCATTGACGATGCGGGAATGCGGTTCTTGAACGCGGATCATACGTTCCAGGAGTTGTCGTTCCGAAGGGGAAGACTCTTGTGACGACGATTTCACCAGCAAGTCCAGCCCGGTTGCGAATACGTTGTCGGTTAGCGATTCCGTTGTAGACGCGACGTCGGCCTTCGAGATCAATTTCTTGTAGATAGCGCCGTACGATCGGGCACGCTGCATCAATTTCCTCGCGATCATCAACAGCGTGACGCTGACGGCGATGAAGCCTGCAAACCAGATCAATGTGTCGCCTATTAAATCATTCATCGATCGACTTTCAACCCTCTTTATCTCTCGGCGTCGTATCGAACTTATTATTCAATATGCAAAATTCGGCGAATGTTGCGTTGGCGATTCCAAAGCCCGAAGAGCCGGCATCCGCCGAATGCATAGAATGCGATCGCCACGATCAGCATCACCTGACAGATGGGATGGCGGTCGAGTGCCGCGATGTACCAGGGAGAGAGAAACAACATGGCAAAGGTGACGGCCGGAACAAGTACAAAGAGCGCGACCGACGTCGTCTGAATCGGCATGAGATGCTGATCGATCTCGGCGATCAGTAAGTCCGAATGGTGATTCAATGTTTCGAGCCGAATGAGCGACTGGCGCAGCGTTTCGTGGTTTCCCCCGCCGGTTTCCAGTGCCGCGATCAGAATGTGGGCCACGAAACGGCGCTGATCGCCGACCAGTTCGGTGATTGCGCGTTCATTCGAAGTGCCTGCATTAATCTGGTCGCGACATTGAGCAAAGGCCGCATTACCGGGAGCAGGTGCCATTTCGGCCACGACGCCGAGGGCCGTGAGAAGGTCGGCCCCACCCCTGAGCGATTGCATGAACAGGTCGAGCATTTCGGGGAATTGCTGCTCAGCCAAGTTTCGACGATGTGCACGCTGTCGGCTCATACCCAGTTGGATCATTCCGAAAATGAACAGGCTCGCGAGCAGTCCCGTTCCTATCCAGATGAGATCGTGCGACATGAATGATACCTTTAACTCGCAATTCCGTTTTCAAGTCGACTGATCACGTTTGAATCCGGGTGATCCGGCTGTCATCACCGATGATCGTACCGAAAGCCGATCGGGGGTACGAGTGATCTGTATCATTTCGATGAATTGAATGCGAGGGACCAGGAATTTCGCGAAGAACCCGGCAGGGGCGAGGTGAAAGTGGGGAAGGAAACGAATGCGAGGCAGAGGAATCCACAGATACTGACTATTCCACTTCCGCCAGTGAGCTGGCCTGGAAGTAACGATCGCCGAGTGCAAAGCCCATCGAACTCAACCAGTCGGGGACCGGTTTACCGCTGCCGTTGGTGAACTTGACGCAAACTGTCACGCGGACCTGGTTGTTGTCCAATGCCGTCGTGACGGGGCCGAACGGAGTAAAAACGATTCCCGTATCGTTGGGATTCGGTCTGGTGACGGACGTGTCGGTCGAGGCGTCGTCCAGTTGAACGACCGCCGTCCCACCACTCACGACTTGAATGCCATGCACAGCCAGGAATTCATTGACCTTATCGGTGACGGCGTCGACGTCTCCTCCGTTTGCGGCGACGTTGACTCCCGCGATGGCTGCCGAGGTGATGGTTTGCTGGGTCGCCATGATGATGGCGAATTCCAGAGCACCCACGGTGGCGATGATCAACACGGGAAAGGCGATCAACGCTTCAAGCGTTTCAATTCCCCGTCGAGAAAGACGAACACAGGAAGCGGCACCCCTGGCGATTTGTCGGTCGGTATGTCGCCGTTGGCGTTTCATGTTTTTCCTGAATCGATTTCAGTTCTGGATCAGGCAAACCGGCCGGGGTAAACGGGTAGGAGTGAAAGTGTTAACTGCGGGAAACATAGGTGTCACAAAACGTTATCGCACCCTTACGACAATCTCACGACAATTAAAATTGGTGAGTCGTCGGAAAGCCGTTGATTTCACGGATGCGAAGACGTGTGAAAATTAGAAATTCAGAGCATTAATCGCGTTCGCCAAGTCGTTCAATTCGTTGATCAAGGCGCCGCGTAATGTCGCCAAACCCACAATGACTCCGATACCCACAAGCGTCACGAGCAGCAGGTATTCGACGAATACCGCTCCGCGAATTCGTAGCCGTTGTGAAGTTGCTTTCAGCTTCTTCAGCACAATGGAATTCCTTTTTTCAGGGGCAAACTTGGAACTGATGGCGGACGATCATCGTCGGATATACCCGATGCTACGCATATCGCGTGCCGGTGCAAACCGAATCGCATTCGTCGCCACTCGCACGAGCGCAGTCTGCCGATTTCCAGAACCTTGTTACGCCGAATTTCAATCTGAACGACGAGTCTTAATCTTCTGTCTAACCGGATGTTACATCGAGCATCGGGATATGGATTCACAATGTTCAGCTCGCGACTATAGACCGTGTACTGGTATTCGGATCGATTTTTCCAGCGAGGAAATACCATCCGCGTCGCTTTGATCGGGAGGCTTTATCTCGACAACCTTGGATGTCGCCAGACATGCAGGGATAAAACGTTAACGGATGGAAACAGCCGCGTATCGGACCGCTGAAAAGGGTACCCCTGTCTCCCCGGGAAATCGTTCCCAATTGGATTGGGGAGCCGTTAAATCGGCTTCTTGCAGCGAGGCGAGATGGATGATGTCCTTGAATTTGGGGAGGTTCTTCACGTAGAGCGAGACCTGTTGGTCCTGATAAAGTCGCACCCAGTCCGATCGTTCATCGAGGTACGCACATGGTCCTCGGGTCGTTGAAATCAGGGCTATTTCCGTCGGATAGTCATCCAGCATCGGCGTTCTCTTCGGCTTATGCACGTGAGCCAGTTGGAACTCGATGAATTCCCGCTCAAGTTTCGGCGAGTAAACCGTGCGATAGCGGCCGTCGAAGGCAATTTTCGAGTCGGGATACAGATGCCAGATCACGAACTGCGCCCAGCCGTAATCGGTCACGAGATTTCCTTTGAGCTTTAATGATTGAATGAGACGGATGCCTCGCATCGGAACTCCCGGCACGTCCCCTTTGGTGGCAACGGCGATGTCCCAGGGTTTCATTCCGCCTCGCCACATCTCAGTTGTTCCCTGAATTTGAATGCAGATAAGTATCAACATGCTCCCCATCACAGCGGCCATGCGAATCGGGCGGCGATGGTTCCCCGACCATTGCTGATGAATGATGGAAAAGCAGCGTTTAAGCCCTTCGGTCATCGGTCCCGGCAGCAAAATCATCGTGGAAATGCTCAACAACGCCGTATGGCGAATATGGCTGATCGCTTCATAACTGACGACGGCAAAGACCAGGAGATCGATCCATTTAAGTCGTCGATACCCGATCGCTGCCAGCGTCAGCAGCAAGTAAGGGACGTAATAAATGGACGACTGTTGCGCCGCCCATAGCGGTTGCCACTCGCGCACGAATTGTTCGGTTCCGAGGTGGTACCACAGCATGTCGTGCATGGTGAAACCATACGGATTGATCAGCGTTGCGAGCGTGGAAAGCAGGAAGACCGACACCATGCGCAGCGGCGTCAAGCCATTGAACGACAACGACTTCTGATACCACGCCTTCGCACATGCCGCCGTCAGAAAGAGTCCTTGTATGGCGATCCCCGCGAGGAATCCCCCGTGGAGATTGACCCATAAGATCATCAGCAGCGGGAGCAACCAGATGCGCCGGGATTGAGTATCCCATTCCATTCGCAAGATGGCCAGTGAGACAGCGAAAAGGCCGAATGTGGCAAGCTGTGGCCGGACGAATACGACAAAGTGCGATAACGATTCGGCATTGAAAAGCCATAACGCGACGGCCGCGGCGACGCTGGCTCGGGCGCGATGCAGAGTCCATGCCGCAGTCCCAAAGACTATAAGTACCCAGACGTTACGCCACCACCACAAGCCCGTATTGCCGAAATGGTTCCAGAGCCAGCCCATCTGATACTCGGTGAGCCATTCATGATTGATCCAGACGGTATTGGGAGCGGTATAAGAAAACGGGTCGTTCTCTTCTGCCAGGACACCCTGCTCAATCGAACGGAGGCCATACAGAGTATGACCCCACAAATCCGGATCGGCGATCGTCAAACCCCAGCAGAAAATCACCGCTGTCACGCCGACCATCCACAAATAAAGCCGGCGTTCGCGGGGTGGCATTGACCACTCATTTGAGGGTAACGTGCTCACCGGCTGCGGGATTGCTTCGTTTCCGGCAGTCTGCGAAGCATTTTGTTCGTTAGAGGTTTGCATAATCCCCTTAGAGGCAGAGCGTGACGTCAGGCATTTTCAACGGAATTTGACCGCGACTATGAAAATCTTTTACCGACGAGTTCATCGCATCAACTGGTGTTGCATTGTTGCATCACAGGTGTTGATGGTTCAAGACGTTGTGACGAAAAATCATCAACCGTGGGATGTTCAACATCTTGAACATCCAGTGAGGCAAACGATATGCCGCAGGGTCGATAATGCACCGTCATACCAATTATGGGCAGCGGAGAGAAACATGTGGATCAGTGATTGCGGCCGTTCTTTTTCATCGTAGTAACCTGTTGGCACGGATTCTGCTCACGTTACGAGACCTCGGGGTGCGCACCCTGAGTAGCCCGATCGCATGATGTGGCAGAAGGATCGATGGGATGATTTCCAGATTACGACGTCAAGACTCGGTCAAGGCGAATGGAGGACAAAGGTACGCTCGTCGCGCCGCTGTGATTCTTGAATTGATCGTCACATTGCCGGCACTGCTGATCGTATCTTTAGCCATCATCGAATTCGGCCTGATTCAGCATGGCCAGAAGCACATTGCTTCCGCAAGTTCATTCGGTGCCAAGATCGCCGCTGAAACTGCCGGATTAAATACCGCGACGACCGCCGCGACACGGGCGGCGATCGAAGCCGAAATCAACACCCATTTCGACGTCGCCGGTTATGGCAATGTGACGGGGATCACGCTGCGCCATAATGTGGGGGGTGGGGGAGTCGATTCGTCGGGTAATTGTCCCGATCCCGTGACGCCGGCATTGCCGACGAACGCGGTCCGCGTGACGGTATGCGTCGAATTCACCGACTTGTCTCCCGATCTACTGGCCTCGTTCGGGTTGACACTGGGAAATCGAATCGCGGTTTTCACGACCACATTTCCTTATGAATTGTAATTATTGAAGCGACTGAATGACCCTAACACAACCGGTTGTGCCTGTCGAAAATGCCTCAATGTTTTCAGTAAATCACGTAGCACAGAGGTTGTGTTAGATTTTATTAAATCATTGAGGGTATCTGACCTCGTTAAACATCAGGGGATAATTGCATGAGAGTCGGTCGACGGTTGCCAAATCATCAGAAAACCGCAGGTGGAGCCGGGCATCATCGCCGCGGGATCGCCACGATCTGGGTTCTCATGACGATTCCCATGCTGGTGACGGCTTTTGTGGTGATGTTCAACGCGGGAAATCTGTGGTTGGCATCGTATGAAGCGCACAAAGCATTCGAAGCGGGAGCACTCGCCGGTGTGCAGCAGTGGGGAGAAAACGGAGATACCGCTGCAAATCGCTTGGATTCCCGTAATCTGGCCGTCACCTTTGTCGGTGCGAATACTGCAATTGGAACCACCATCGTGATCACGAACAACGATGGTGCTAATGATGTCAATGACAATGACAGCCCCGATGGCGATGTCGTGCTGGGGGTGCTGCGCCCGGTCGCAGGTGGTTATGAATTTCAATCGAATTCAACCCCCGGTGCGGGAACAGAAAACTTTGGCGTCCGTGTCCATGCGTCGTTCTCTGTCACAGGCACGGATCTCATGAACGATATCGGTGGCACGACTTTTGGAACGAAAACGGTTTCGGGAGATGTTTTTGCCCTATTTCCTGCTGCGGGAGTTGGTGACCCCGAAATCGTAAATGTCGTCTCGATATTACCGTGACGTTTTTTCACCGTTGTCATCAGCGGGTAATCATCAGAGCCATGGTCTGAATCGATTCAAATTGAGAATTCCCACAACAACAAAACAGCCCGCGGAACTTGCTCCACGGGCTGTTTCTGTTTCAATGGCTCATTGAATATTTTCGGAGGGAGTTCTTCGTTCGTCGCGTTGATCGACGGCTGAAAACTCACTGTCTCCGCGGCATTACGGGTTTGATTCCAGAATGTCCTGAATATTCGGCAATGGCCTGGACGTCCGGTTCAGCGTCGGAACGAAAATCGTCGAAGCCGATTGTTCTTCGTACCGCGCGGCGGCATGACGTTCGTAGACGCGTTCGAACTGGCGATTGTGGTACGGAGCTCTTGGATCGCCACCCAGCGACAACGCCTGGTATTGATGTTCGAGAACGTGAATGTAGTTGTACGGCCGGTAATAGAAGTAGCCGTGATGTCGCGGGAAGTACGGATAGTGGGGATGCATGTCGCCCGTCGTCGACCAGCAAATACGTCCGCAGCCGTCCTTACAGCATCGACTTTTCAAGAATCGGAATTGGCACGAACAGCAATTTTCGCAATCGTCGCTGTCGGCATCGTCGGCGGTTACAGCGCCGTCCGGAGCAGGAGCGGTGGTTTCAGTTTGCGCGGCGGGCGCTGAAGCAGCATCTTCATTCGCATGGGCCAACGAGACCACGAGCGGAACGACGCAAAAACTCATATACAGTATTCGACTTGCTTTCATCTTAGTCCCCCATATCGGATCCGTCCTCTGAGGACAGGACGCGTAAGTGATGATTATTTATCCTTGAAGGTGGTGTCTACAGTCATCGAAGAAACCGAAAGTTCCAGAGACCACGCAATCGATCGGGTTCAGCGGAATCGGCTTCCTTCGGGTCGCTCAGCAGACTGTTGAAGGTGTCTGTTGTCAGCCTCTACCAATAATGTCGGGATCTAACCCCGTCCAAGCCTACACGAATCACAATCTGCAGGACACGAAAATCCATGCATGCCGTTTCATCTGTCAAACTGAGTACAACCTGTACGACGGTTAGAGTTTGACATTCGGTCAGAGGACATCGCATTTTCCGGGGCAAGCGGAACCATGAACCAGTGAGCGAATGACGTTCTTGCCCCTTATATATGTGAGTCTGCAAAGCAACCGGTCCGGATGATGATTCGAGTGTGATTGTCAGATTTCAGCCCATTGATTGCCGCCATTCTTCATACGAAATGGCCATATTCCTGAGATTGAATCGAAAACCGTTTCGAAGCACCAGGATGCTGAAGGGCTAATATCACAGCGTCTCGTGCGGCAGTCGCTGTCTCAACCGGCACAACTGATTCCATGCGAATTATGAATCAATTCATAACATTCGTCAGATCCGTTGAATTCGGGCGACCGAAATATCCGATAGAGTTTGACAGCAGTCACAACATGAAAGTTGTTCCCGACGTCGCGCCACGTATGGCGCATGAGCGACGCATAGTCGAGGCTGCGAGCACCCAGACACGTATGGAGACGTAAAATGCAAATTAAACGGATGTTACGTCTACCGCTCCAGGCCGGTTCATTACTTGCGACCTTGGCCATAGGAATGTGGGCGGTAGAGGCACCTGTCGTTGCTCAAGAGGGGGCACCCAACCCGGAAGCCTCTCCCGAATTGAGAACGAAGGTAACGGACTTAATCGATCAGATTTACGAATCTGAGGCGGAACTACAAGTCACTCTGCGACGATCGAAAATCCTGAAGATGAAACAGGATATTTTCCGAGTCGCCGTGGCCGATCCCGGGGTCATCGAATTCGTGGCCTTTGGCTCACGCGAAGTCGAAGTCATCGGCAGATCGACGGGAACGACGTCGATGACATTGTGGCTGGGCACTCCGGAACAGGCACGCATCATCAATCTGACCGTAAACGTCCTCAAAGACGACTCGGTCGAAGATCGTCGCCGCCTGGAATACGGCGAGTTGCAAAGAATGATCAACTCGATGTTCCCCAACAGCAAGATCCAGTTGATCCCGATCGCCGACAAAGTGATCGTCCGCGGTGAAGCGCGCGACGAACAGGAATCGGTTCAGATCATGTCGCTGCTCTCGCAGAACAGCGGCGGCGGGGGAGGTTTGCAAGGCGGAAGTGGCGGAAACCTGGTCTCGCAAGGGATCGTGGCCGATCCGTTCCCCGATGCGACTCAACTGCCGTCGTCCACATTGATTAACATGCTGCGCGTCCCCGGCGTGAAGCAGGTCATGCTCAAGGTGAGAGTCGCCGAACTGAAGCGATCTGCTTCCCGCAGCCTCGGCGTGAACTTCGATTTCGAACTCGATGATTTCACATTTGCGTCTTCCGTGGCCTCGGGCAGCAATCTGTTGTTGAAGGGCGTCTTCGACGAAGACAGCTTCAACCTGTTCATCGATGCGATCGCCAAGAATGGCACGGCCAAGATTCTGGCCGAACCGAACTTGGTGGCCATCAGCGGACAGACCGCATACTTCATCTCCGGCGGACAGTTTGCCGTTCCGACCGTGGTGGGCGTAGGTGGAGCCGCAGCCGCAACGACCAGCTTCAAAGGCTTTGGCACGCAGTTGTCATTCACTCCGACGGTTCTCGATCACGATCGCATTCGCTTGCAGGTGAATCCGACGTTCAGCACGCTGAATGCCGCTAACTCGGTCGGGGGCGTCTTCGGCCTCGATACGCGATCGGTCAGCACGACCGTCGATTTGAGAGAAGGCCAAGTCTTCGCGATTGCCGGACTCATTCAGGAACAACAACGCGGCGATCTCTCTCGCGTACCGTTCCTGGGGGACGTGCCGGTCATCAAGACCCTCTTCCAGGCCAAGTCGATCACGCGCGACGAAACCGAACTGATTGTGATCGTCAGCCCCGAACTCGTCCATCCGATCGAACCGGAAAATGCTCCGACGATTCTGCCGGGCATGGAAGTGACCGAACCGGATGACATCGAGTTTTACATTCATGGCCAGGTTGAAGGCGACCCGAATTTGCATCACCGCAGTACCGTATGGCCCTTGTATCGAGACCGCATGGCTCGTGCAAAGCATGGCAGAAACAAAGTCGTCGAATGCGAAGACTCCGACGACTACTACCTGCAGGGTGAACACGGATATTCCAAATAACAACGAACTGACTTCACACCGAGGAGACCCTCGTAACTTCTCGAATGTGATTCTCGAAGACAAGGAAATCGACCCATGGTACGTTTACGGTTTACCGGATTAGCTGCCGCCCTGATGGTGGCGGCCATGACTCAAGGGTGCAAAACGCCTTGCAGTCCCTGTGCCAGCGTGGATCCTCCTGCTCCGTTAGGCACCCTGATCGACCCGATTTGGGAACAGCAAGAGGACAATGCCGAAGCGTCAGACTTCGTCATTCACGAACATGAATTTTCAGAGAACTCGGCCAGATTGAATGCGGCGGGCGAAGACCACGTCAAGAAAATCGCCGTCCGCGTCAATTCGACCCCGTTCCCCGTCATGGTGGCACCCAGCACGATGACGGCTCGGTCCAACGATAAATTTAACTTTGCCGTTCATAATAATCCCGAACTCGACCTTCAGAGACGGGATGTGATCGTCAGCCTGCTCGAAGAAATGGGTGTCGCTGACGCCAGTCAACGCGTTGTCGTCTCACCCGAGTTGGCCCCCGGATTCCAGGCCTTCGAAGCCCAACGCGCTTATAGCACCGGCTTCGGACGCAGCGGCGGTGTCGGTGGTGGCGGCGGCGGCGGATTCGGCGGCGGCGGCGGTGGCGGATCCTTCTAATTGATGATGCTGATCACTGGTCCGGCTCAACAGGCCGGACCAGTGATATTTTTCGCGAAGCCATTTCAATATCCTGTTCTTCGCCGATGCAACGGGCCGCGGCCCCGACTCGGGAACGTCTTCAGGATGTTCAAATGGCTTCATGAAAGATATGACCGGTTTCGATGGCTTGATTCTTGACGTCGATATCCCGTCACTTGCCCAATTGCCGAACTCCAGAACTCCCGCACGCAGCATCTCTCTCAGACAACTTGTCGACGATTCGATAACGCATCGTTTTCACGTTCATATCCGATTCCCTGATTCGAGACGACTTCCGCTTGAAAATTATTTCACGTGGAACTTCATCGAACTCCGATAGTGTTTCTCATTTTTGATGTAGAGGTTCTGCCATGAGACGACTCTTCTCCTGGTCTGCCTGGTCGGTTGTGATCATGTCGACTTTGTTCGTGACCATGCCGGGTTGTTCCACCGTTTCTCAGCACGTGACGAGCTGGATTCCGAATCGTGAGCGAGACCGTGACGTGCAGTTCAATCTCGCACGTATTCGAGAAAAGGAAGGTCAACACATCCGCGCCAAAGAGGAATTCCTCAAGCTCCACGAGCGATTTCCCCAAGATGCTCAGATCTGCCATCGACTGGGGATCCTGAGTGCGCGCACCGGAAATATTCCGGAAGCCGTCAGATATTTCGAACTGGCCACAAGCTACGAGCCCACTAACGCCGAGATCTGGTCCGACTACGGCTTCATGTACTTGCAGGAACAGAAATATGCCGAAGCAGAGAATGCACTCCAGAAAGCGCTTGAGCTGAGTCCGAAAAACGAGCGGGCGCTGTCGAATCTGGCGCTCGCCTACGGATATCAAGGACGCATGGACGAAAGCTTTGCGACGTTCCGGAGGGTCGGTTCCGAGGCCAAGGCCCACTCGAATCTCGCATATCTGTACGTCCAGCTCGGCAAGCCCGAATTGGCGACGAGGCATTACAGCCGCGCTCTTTCACTCGACGGTTCGCTCAGGCCTGCCGGTCAGGCGTTGCTGCAACTCGCTGAAATGAAGCGGCAGACCGCGCCGAATAGTCCGGATGAAGCGGTGAACCGTCCGGACGTTCTCCTCGCGAAGAATGAGAAACCACAAAAGGGATTGAATTCCGACGCGATTAAAGAGAACGACACTCCGGAGATCGATAACGCCATTGCCAGCGTCGAATCCTCGGTACCGGCGTCACGCTCCGACGAAGAACCGGCGTTGCATCAAGCGGAAGCTGACGTTCAAGAACCAGAGGAAAAGCAGGCTAAAGTGACACCCGTCGCTACTGCACAAGAAGTTGACACCGAGTCGACTGCTCTCCGGCCGGAAGCGAATGAGCCGGACGAGAACATTGATTTATTTGCAAGCGACGATCCGAAACCAGCACCGCTTGATGACGAAGCACCCGCGCCTGCATCGAAATTGCAGAGTTCTGAATTGGTTCGTCTCTGTCCCAATGCCCGGGGCGAGGTGTTGCAACTGGTGATGACGCTCGAAACCGAAGATGCCGTTCAACTCAAGCGGGCACTGCACCAACTGGGCCAGATGGGGATGGCTGCCGAGGGAGCGATTCCCGCACTGCAAAAAACTCTGCATCACGCCGACGTCTACGTTCAGATTCATTCGGCGCTCGCCTTATGGCGTATTGCCCAGACGACGGATGACGTCGTTCCCGTCCTCGTGCAGGCGCTGGGTCAGGACGATGCCGCAGTTTGCTCGTTCGCCGCTGCGGCATTGGGGGAGATCGGTTCTCACTCCAGTGAAGTATTACCCGCCTTGAACGCGGCGTTGTCGGGCCAGGATGGATATAGCCGACTGCACGTCGCCGAGGCGCTGGCCCGTTCGGAACAATGGAAACCGCATGCTGCGCACGTGCTGGCCGAATGCCTGCAGGACGACGACGAGAACGTTCGCTGGCTGGCGACCTATTCTCTTGCCGATCTGGCTCCGGCTGATCCTGACGTCGTACATGCCCTCACGACCGCATTGTCTGACGATCAACCGCGAATTCAGGCCGGTGCCGCCTGGGCTTTGGGGGAGATCGGACCTGCGGCGCGATCCGCATCGGATCAGCTCGAGAAAGTTTCTCAGCAGACGGAAGACAAAGACGTCCAGGAAGCGGCTGCACAGGCTCTCCAGGCGATCGACGAAAATCGATAGTCCCAAAGAGCTACAAATCATTCCCAGGGGGGGAGAAGGGGTCTGAGCCATCGCGCCGGCCCCTTTTTTTATTTCAACTTGCGAGTGATCCCCCAAATGGTGAACCACTCCGGGTTCTTTTCGTTCTTAAGAACAGTCATGCCAATTTCTGTTCGAAAGGACGAACCATGTTACACGGATATCGCCATGTTTTCCCGATGATCTTGATCATCCTCGGCGTGATCTGGTGCGTCGAAATCTTCAAAAGGCGAGATGAAGATCTGCACGAGGTGAGGGAATCAAAGGAACCGTTCGACAAATACATCGTCATCGCCTATTGGATCGCCACAGCGATCATCATCTATTTTCTGGCGACGTCGGGCCTGGGTTATATCATGCGTCTCGTGCGCGGGATGATTGACATGGCGAGATGGTGAAACCGAATTGCTGACGTGAATGCAGAGACAACTCCACACAAAGCCGGCAGTTTCGTCGTGGTGATCGAAAGTGGAAACGAGAGTCTGCTTTTCGGATGTCCCCATAGTTTTCGTTTTGTTTTTCTGTTGTCGCCAGCGTTCGTGTACGCTAGCATGACCCAACTCTGGCCGAGTGGCGGAATGGCAGACGCATCGGACTTAAAATCCGATGGGGGGTAACCCCCGTGCGGGTTCGATCCCCGCCTCGGCCATCTTACCACACAAGGACTTACGACGATTTTGTCGCAAGTCCTTGTTGCTTAAAATAAGGAAAGTTCTACAAAAGTTCTACATTTTTTCCAGGACGCTCATTTCGTTGTGACTGATGACGGGTGCTGATCAGCTTGTGATGATGAGGCTGTGTCGTCGATGAGGATCGGTCGAGCCGTGGCGACTGCCCGCATGGCAGGTTTGGTATTGATGTAGTAATTCTCCGTCGTCGCCACGGTGGCATGTCCCAGAAAATCTTTCACGACAACTGTCGGTACGTTTGAGGCGATCAACGCCGACGCGCATGTTGAACGACAATTCTTGGGTACGTAATGATTCCCCTCGGGGATACCTGCAGCCGTCTGGATCGCGTGCCAGTCATCGTAGAGAGAACGGTAATTGTCGAACGGCCACGAGAGCACTTCGGAATGCCGGAAAGTCGAGGGGTTTGATTCCTTCCATACGCGAAGCATTTGACCGATTTCAGGCGCCAGTGGCAACACGCGTTCTTTGCGGGCCTTCGATGAGGGAGCGACAATTCGGACTTCATTGGTTTCCAGGAAGACATGATCCCATTGAAGTCCGAAAATTTCCCCGCGCCTGAGTCCGAGATAATACGCCACGTAAAGAAAGATGCGCCACCAATCGGCGGGACGTCTGCTCAGATTGGTTTTGGGATCCTTGAGGGCGCGAATCATTGCCTGAAAATGTTCTTCCGGAATGACCGTCGGTTTCTTTCGATCTTCCCTGATGAAAACCCCCTTGAATTCCGGGACGTCAGAAACCATGCCCCGCCGTTTCGCCCAGCGCAGGGCAGCACGCACATGTCGAAGATCACGGTTGACCGTCGCGGCGGCAGCTCCCAGTTTCAGACGCTTCGTCGCGAAGTCTTCCAGAAGTGCGTGAGAAACCGTTGCGAGAAACTTTGGGCGTCCGATTTCGGTGAAAGCATTGAGGCACTGCTGGTACGACACCTGTGTTGTTCGTGGTTTTCGCGAGACATGTTTCTCGATGAATTCATCTGCGAAGTCGCCCCACGTCAGATCGCTGTGGGATTGCGGACCATCATCTAATTCTCGTTCGAGAATACGGCGAAGTTGTTCCGCTTCCTTTTTCACCGTCTTTCCGGTCGATTTCCATTTTTCCTTCCAATTTCGACCGTCCGCTGAAAGCTCCCACCAACGCAAATACCAATAGGGGGATTTGTTACTGGGAAGTTTCAGAACCATGACGGATCGAACTTTCGGCACCATCAGCGGGAATACCTCTGGGAGAATTTGAAGCGGATGGGCAGGATCGTACAAAATGATCCCTGCATTCCGGTTGCACTGATGCAGGAAAATTGCAGGGGGCCATTTCATAGGAAACGATCATGCTTCTCACTTAATACCCAGAAGAGCATTTTGGGTGGCAATGGTTGAGCCATGTGATAAACGAAGATGTCCGATCTCATTATGCGATTGGCCTATTGGACAGAACGTCTCGGCCCGCTTGATGATCCGAGCAGAATTGGATGCACTTTGTAGACTTACCTACAAATGGTGGGCACCTTGAAGAGAGTGAAAACTCTCTGGCAAGGAGCAGCCATCATGAATGGTTCACGACGAACGTTCACGCTGGAATACAAGTGCGAAGCTGGCTGATTCGAAATCGCGTGCGTCCGCTTCCCTTCTCACGTTCCCAAATTAGAAGTCTCTTTGAGAGTGTTCGAAGAGCGACTTGCTCGGGAAGGGTTTGTTTTCTCGTTTATCTTCCTGTAAGCTAGGGACATTCACGACTTAGGCAGGCTTGGAATATACGACGCATTCGCCCCAGGTGTTTTTTCGAAAAAATCAAATGTTTGTTGAATCACAACATGAAGAAAGAACGGCACGATGTCCCGCCTTCACTGGCTGTGCTCCCTAATCTGTCGATCATCGAACCGGTTGCTTAAACGTCACAAAAATTCGGAAAGATTCACGCAAGATCGCCGACGACGAAACCGCCGGCCCGCCATCGAACGGCTGGAACAACGCGTGCTTCTCGCGGCGCAAATTAGCTCCGTGTACGAAATCGATAATGGAGTCAATGATAAGTACTCCAGCGGCGATACCCTTCCCGTTATCAACGATTCCGGCACGGTGTTGTTTGTGGATCCCCAGGCCGGGCATGACGCACATCCTTTTTCGTGGATGACAAATGGCGGGGTCGTGCTGCCTGGTTTGACGTCAGGGTATCTGGGTGATGGTTTGAATGTCGCCGTTCCGAAGTCGATCAGCATTACACCTGCCGATCTCAATAATTCCAATCGCGCAGTTCTGATTCAATTCCTGAATCCCCAGGCTACCGAGCAGGAACTTGTCGTATACGACATTACCAACAAGCAACGGCTGGCCACCGTGACGACGCTAGGACAGTTTCGTTCGTTCCGGGAACCGCAAATTAACGATGCCGGTGAGATCGCCGTGATCGCAGAAGAAGATTCGGGGATGGGAGGAATCTATTTTGTGGAAGGTGGGACGCTCGTTCCTGCCCTGGTTCGGCAAAATCTGGCACGCAATCTCAGCGATTTGAAACTTCTCAATGACGGTCGGGCTGTGTTCATGACTGGCAATTACTTCGAAGCTCGCGATATGCGTTATACCGTGACTTCCGATGGAACGACGGACCCATTTTCCGGGAGTACAAAGTCTCTTATCTACTTCACCAATGGCTCCACCAATACGACAATCAGTGAACCCTACACGGGACAAACCGAGATGAATTTCACGGTTCATCTCGACCTGACGCTCGCGGCGAACGATCCTCCCATTTCCGTGCGATTTCGCACGCGTGACATTACCGCAACAGCGGGCACCGATTATCAGGTGGTGGATAGAATTTTGACATTCGACGGAACGACAAAGGACATCGATGTCAAAGTTCCGATCTTGGCTGACGGTATCTGGGAAGGAGGGATTGAAGTATTCGCCGCAGATCTTTCGTGGGCAAGCGATCCCTGGCAGTATCCGTTCATTTATCTGGATGATGAACGAACGACCCGCGCCGCTGTGATTCACGACTCGGGTGGATATGCGGAAACCACATACACGATCGTCCCCGGTCCGATAGTCACTGAGCCGAATGAGGCATCGGAAGAAATCAAGATTCGGGTTTCCACCGGCTGGACTTCTGCCATAGAAAACACCACGTTTCAGTATGTCGTTGTCCCTCTCACGGCGACGAGTGACGATGTTGTCATGACCAGCGGCACCGTCACTCTGGTCAAAGACGGGCCTGGATCAATCGAAATTCCCATTACGGTGCGTGGCGACACTTCTTCCGCGAAAATGCGAGAAAAGGATAAAGTGTTTTTTGTGCTTTTCACGAGAGAGGAGGATCAGCATTTATTAGCACGCGGAACCTATGTCCGGATCGTAGACAACGATTTCATTCCCATGGCAGCGCCATCAATGGATCCGAGGACAGACGAATATGGGTTTCGATCGCAATCTAATGGAAACATCGCCATCAACGGTCTCGGTGATATGGCCTATCTCTCGAAGTCCAAAGATAAAATCGTCGTCATATCGGGAGATCGGGTGGTGCAAGAGATCTCTGAAGAACAAGGATTGACGATCGAATACCCGATTCGCTTATCGGACGAGCGCGAGGTCGTCTTCGCGGGACGAGTCCCTGGAACAGGGAACGGCTGGGGATTATATCGCGGGCTCTCGCCGTCGTCGGACAAGATCGTCGACGAATCAGACTTGCTCTCTGCGGGGCATTACGTCAACTCGATCAAGTTGCTGCCGCACGATTTCTCGATGAGCGCCCAAGGCAACATCGTCTTTGGCAGCAGTTATAAATTATCGCCGGACGGCATTCCCGTGGCTGGCTACGGTGTGTATTCGGTAATGGATGTTGAATCGAGACGCAATTTGCTCGGTTCGGGATTTGTTGTGCAAAATCCGCCTGGCAACGACCAGGCTCGTCCACCCCGGCGGTGGGGTGACACGGTGACAATCAATTTCCACGTAACCAATCAGGGAAACGTCGCGGTCGAGGCGACGACCGTCCGATTTGTGGCGTCATCCGATAGTGAAATCGAACTTGACGATCTCAAATTGTTGGTCGTCTCGGGGAACGTCAATGTACCGGCATTGGGTGTCGGACAGTCCTTCGCGGGCCAAGTGACGTTGCAGCTGCCGGAAGATACACCTGCTGGTTTCGAACCGGTGGGAACCATCTATCTGGGCATGATTACGGATGAAGGCAATGTGGTGAACGAGTCTGACGAGAATGATAACCTGGACTTGGGCCTTGGGATCGATAAGGCCGACTTAAAGATCAGCCGCAAGGAATATGTCAATATTCTCATTCACGGTTTCGACCCTGCACCGACACCTGGTTCATATGAAACGATGTGGGATCTATGGGAGAGCTATGGAGCAGGTCTGGAAGCATACGCAGATCAGAGTGGAAACGAGAAACTTCACAATAATGTCAGCCATTACAGTGCGGAATGGAAATCCAGTGAAGGATGGTATTCCGCATTGATTGATGTACTTGGTTACTCAGCGCTGCAGGCGGTCCGTTCTCGTCCCATTAACCCGTTACTTGACGCAGCGGCGGCCGGACTTCAGTTGATTTTCCTTGCTGATGGTGAGAGATCGATGAAGAAGGCGGCGATATATGCCAGCAATGCAGCCAAGACCATCGTTGAAGAGGTTTTGAATTCGCAAGCGCCGGAAGAAGCATCTTTGATTGGGTCGACGTTCGACGATCAGTGGATTCACGTGATCGGCCACAGCCGCGGCGGAGCGGTAGGAGCCGAAGTGGTACGGCTGTTACGCGAGCAAGGCTACCATGTGGATCAATACACCGCACTCGACGGCTATTCAACCGATTGGCCGGACCTTTCGTCAATGTTGGGTGACTTCAATATTACAGCGACATTGGCTCGAGGTTACCTTACGCCTGGGAAACAGATCAACTATCGCGTCGATCAAGGTTTGGTCCAATATGCAGCCGACACTGGCGCGACAATTGTTGAATCCTTGATCGAAACTTACTTTGCCTATTATTTGTTTCATCCAATTGACGTCGAGTTGGGTACGGATTTCGTCGCCGCATTGGCGGATTGGCGCGCTCCGGTACGAAATGGAAAAGACGGACAGGTATTCGAAGACGTCATCATGCCCGCAAGGAACGGGACGCCGTCCAATCACCTTAATATCAGTGATTTTTATTTTCCCTTTAAC
>JBJXGP010000299.1:0-6247 GCA_046160425.1 Planctomycetaceae bacterium | reverse complement strand
ACAATACACGCGTCATTCCGGCGCGACTGGTCGGTCATCGAACGCAGACCGGTGGTCGCTGGGAAGGGCTGTTCCTTGGCGTGACGGAATCGGGATTATGGAAAATCATCGGGCAAACGCGAGGCCGACTTCAACCGGGCGATCGCATTTCCCTCGAAAAACCCGACGACTCCGAGCCGATCGGCCGCACCGAAGCTCCAGATTTCAGCCAGGCCGCTGCGTCATTGCCTCGGCCATGTTACACGTTGACACTCAAAGAGCGGCTCGACGCCGGGATGTGGCTGGCTGAACCGGAGACCACAGAATCGCCGTTCGAAGTCCTGCAAGAGTGGGGATCCGTACCTCTTCCACCCTACCTGAAGCGAACGGAGTTCGATCCCTCGGATCGCGATCGGTATCAGACGGTTTATGCCAAACAGCCGGGAGCCGTCGCGGCTCCCACGGCGGGGCTGCATTTTACTCCGGAGTTATTGCAAGCCTGCGAGAATCGTCACATCGCGCGGGCGCTGGTGACGTTGCACGTCGGCTTGGGGACATTTCGCCCGATTTCCACCGACAAACTCAGCGAACATCAAATGCATTCCGAATGGTGCGAACTGACGGTATCCGCCGTCGAAACGATCGCTCGCTCCTCAGCGCACGGGGGAAAAACGATCGCCGTCGGTACGACGTCGGTACGGACACTGGAAACCGCCGCACAGTCGGGAAGGCTCGCCCCGTGGGCGGGTGAGACCCGCTTGTTCATCTATCCGGGGTATCAATTCCAGTCGGTGGATGGGATGCTGACGAACTTCCACCTTCCAAAATCAACGCTATTCGTGCTGGTTTGCGCCTTTGCCGGGATCGATTTCATGCAGGAGGCCTATCGCCGAGCGGTGGCCGAGCGGTATCGATTCTTCAGCTATGGCGATGCCATGCTGATTCTCTGATGGTGCCGCCGGGCAACATTTTAGTTCCCGAAAAGCATCAAAGTGACACATTCCGATACGTCGCGAATTATGTGGAATTGTCGTTGGGAAAACGGAAAAAGCCTTTGACCATCCCTCGGCCCATAGGTTAGTATTGAAGGAGAACGCTGCTGAATGGATGCGAATTCGAAGTGAAACGGAGGGGGATTGCTCGCCTCCGGATGGAACCGATATCGCTTGCGAACGTGTTGTCATTGATGATCGGTTATTATTCCTGTTGGTATTTCGAGGGGAACCATGATGTCGAATCGAATCGGTTGGTCGTTCGCGCTGGGGCTGTGCATCGTCACAATTGGCAGCGGGTCTGCGTTCGCGCAGGGCGGCACGACCAAGCCCACGACCGTTGACTACTTTCGTAACATTCCGACCCCTAATCTGACTTTCGATTCGGGCATCGGCGCAACCGATCGGAATAATATCTCCAACAGCCATCGATTGGCGCAACAGCAAGTTTATCTGGCGCTGAATTACCTGCTAGTCTTCCGCGAAAACATTCTGAGCGGCAATAACACGCTCTACAATTCGATATTCGGCGACTTTTACAATACCAATCGCAATGAGAATCCGTTTCTCGGACTCTACGATCGAACGACGCGCGTTGCGGTATTGAGCCAGGATCCGATTGCCTTTTCGAATTCCCGCTACAATTTGAACAATAATTCGCTGCAATTTACGGGAACCGAAGGGAGCGATACCGTCACCATCGAATCGAACATCGATGGTGATCCGGAGCATGGCGATTCGACGAATTCGTTGGCGCAGTCATTGCGGGTCGGTCAACTGATTTTCATCGGCGACCCGCGCAACGGCGGGGAAGTTCACAGCATTCGAGAGATCACGGGGACGGGGACCGATATTACCATCCGCCTCGACAGCGAATTGCAGCAGGATTTCGACGAGACGCCTGGGTATTACGTGCGCCGATTCGAGGAGAGACCCAACACCTCGCATTACAATCAAGTCGTGAACACATTTGCCGCGATTCGCGATGCGCTCGATCAGGATACCCGCTACAACGGCGAATTCAGTCAGGCGGAATTCGATGCGGTGTTCGCCTCGGGACAAGGTTCGTTCACCGGACTCGAAGATCTCGAAGATTTGCTGAATCGCCCGATCGATCGCGCGTTTCGGCAGGACGGTTATTCGCACTCCAACTCGACCGCTCACCTCGATAATATCCGCGACCGCCGACTGGGCATCGCCGACGTTCTCGCCTTGTTATGGACTGAAGACAACAGCAATATCACCCTCGGAGGGCAGGCGACGAACGACGAAGACCGTCCGTATTTCGGCGACATCATGACGATTTTCGGAGAACTCGATAATCCTAATAATCAATTTGTCGGACGGTCATTCCTCGAAGAACTCATCAGCTTCGCGGGGGACTTTTTCGATCCCAACACCATTGGTACCACTGATCTCACTCCAACCGAATTCTCGCAGTGGCAAATGATTATCGAATCCTTTGCGGAATACGGCGGCGACCTGGATGCCAACGACATCGCCGCCATCAATCTCATGATGATTATCGAAGAATTTCATCCCGGCGGGAACGTCCGACTTCTACGAAAATCGCGACGCCGGTAATTATGCCCGGTTCGCCGATCTCTTCGGAACCAATTCGGGAAGAAACAACCCGTTCAACGTCGAACCCTTCGGCAAGCGGGTCAGTTCCAGTTTTGAACCGATTGTTCCGGAAACGTTTTTTTCGACGGATGTCGATTCGCTGGCATTCGAAAATGGAGTGGAAACGCTGGAGTTTAACGTCAACGTGTTGCCCGAAACCATCCGCACTTTGACTCCCATCACCGGCATTTCGTTCAACAATCAAACGTCAACCACCACGATTACGACGACGACATCCTCGACGTCGACCTCAACCTCGTCTTCGACGTCATCGTCGGGTTCGTTCTCGTCCGGGTTTACCACCTACTATTACTACTATTATTGATCGGCACGCGAGAGCCTGATCATTGGCCGGCGCTGACGGGAATATCGGCTTCCAGATATCGCCAGTTCTTGATGAACGAGATCAAGTCGGCCATCTGCTGGACGGTAATGTTCTTCTCCAGCCCGATCGGCATCAGCGAGACGCCGTCCGAGTGCATTTCGTCGATCTCGTTTCGCAGCAGGTTGACCGTCTTCCCTTCCGCCTGCTTGAGCGTGATCGACGTCGCTGTCTCGGCGGCCAGAACCCCGGTCAGTGCGATCCCTTCTTTGGTGATCACGGTGTAGCTGAAGAAGTTGTTGTCGATCGCCCGATTCGGATCGAGAATGTTGACCAGCAATGCCTCCTGCGTGGCGACTCGCGAGTCGGCGATATCAGGAGCGACGTTGACTCCCAGGTTCCCGATTTTGTGGCAGTTCGTGCAGTTCTTGGAGAAGATCTCTTTTCCCTTCAGGGCATCCGCTTTCATCTTGAGTGCCGACGAGTATTCGTCGATTACTTTTTTCCGGTCGGCGGGAGCCGATGCCGCGATCAGCTTCTGAGCGCGTTCGCGAATCACCGTATCCCGATGTTCGGCCAACTGGCGGGTTTGTCCCGCGTCGAACTCGCGGATCGACAGATCATTCGCCTCGATCGCATCCAACAGCAGTACCGTTCGCTGTGCATTCGCCAGCAATGTGCCGATGATCGCCCGGCGGATATTCGGCGGTTGCGATTTGATTTTGTTCAGCAGCATCGGCCCGATCCCTGAGTCACCGTACTGAGCAAGCCCCTCAATCGCCGCGAGCTGCATCGGCCGATTCGCTTCCTGCTGCGCCAATTCGTAGAACGTCGCGCCCGACACTTCATATCCGAATAACTTCAGGAACTGCAGCGCATCGAGTCGAACTCGGTCTGAGACCTGTTCGCCGGCCGCAAGCTGAATCGCCGTCCGGCTCAACGTCGGCAGCACCGATTGCGTCTCTTCGTCCTTGGCCAGTTCGTCGAAATAAGGAGCGATCGGCTGACCTTGTCGGGAAAGCCCGCGCGACAGGCCGACGAACCCCATCATCGCCAGCCGCGAGACCGCTTGCTCGCCGGCATCCGAGATGCTGGGCTGCTGTAATTCGTTCGTCCATTCAGCCAGCCGCTGAACGGCGGCTTTGCTCTCTTCGGAGTGATTGTGGGCACCGATCACGTCGGCCAGGTTCCGCACCCAGGCGGCAAACTGCTCGCTGGAGAGCTGAGCGGTCTGGTCCGGATCCTGCGGATCAATTTTGAGCGCTGCGAGTAATTCCCCGGGTTCGGCGCGAACTGACGTCAAAGCGGCGTAACCCGTCCAGGGGTCATCGGTCTGCTGAACGATGTGAGCCAGCGCCGAGTAATTCGCACCGTCACTTGCCAAGTAACCTAACGACAACGCCGTCTGAAACCGCAAGCGGGGATCGGATGACTTCGCCAATTCCACAACTTGTGCTCCCAACTCGCCATCATCGGCCAACCAGCGCTCGGCGATTTTCACGCTCTGCTCCTGCACGCGTGGGTCGGGATCGTTCAAGGTCGCTCGCACGATTTCTTTGAACGGTTCGGCATCGAGTTTCCAGCCCTCCAGCACCCACAGGGCGTGTATGCGACTGACCGGAGTTCCCCCTTCCAGTGCCAGATCCTTGACGAGTGGGATCAATGTTTCCAGCTTCAATTTTCCCTCATGATCCGATAAAAGCCGCGCGGCGGTTTCGCGTCGCCAGGCGTTCAGATCGCCGAGAGCCGCGATCCATTCTTCGGGCGCGCATTCGCTCAGCGGAGTCGATCGTTCTCGCATCGCGACGGATGGAGCATCCGCGGCGACGATGCGGTATATCCGCCCGCGGTCGGTTCCCAGCAGCATGTCGGGGCGTTTTTTCAGTTCGTCGGGCATGAAGTCGGGATGCTCGATCACCGCGCGGTGCATGTCGACCACGTAGAGGGCACCGTCGGGACCGGTCGTCAAATTCACCGGCCGAAACCACTCATCGCGGCTGGCGAGGAATTCCACTCCCTCTTGCGAAGGCTTCGACGTGAATGTGCCGCCCGAGGGTTCGTGTAGATCGCAATGCACGAGGTTGCCGGTCGGGTCGCACGTGAAGCTGTTGCCATAGAATTTTTCGGGGAGGAGCGTTCCGCGATAGATCGTCAAGCCGCAGGCCGCGGTGAACTGTCCGGCGTGCAATGTCGAGGTCGTCCAGGGGCGACTGCTGATCGGGAAGATTTTTGAATCCGCTCCCGAGAGAGAGACGTCATGAAACACGGCGGGGACGGCGAGGAACGGGTTCCGCTTGAGATAGTAATCCTCAAGCACGATATGCGAACACGGGTTGCGATTGCTGCAGACGTATCGATTGCCGAAATCGTCGAACGTCAGGCCGAATTGCCCCACTCCCGAAATTGCTTCGGCGATGCCGGTTTCGGGATCGAAGCGAAAATCCATCCCGCTGATCGGCACAACCGGCTGCTCGCGTCCCCACTTTTCGGCGTTCGCCTGAACTTGTCCGCCGCGCAGACCGTTCGCGATGTAGATGTGATGATCGAGCCCGAGCGTCGGATGATTGGCTCGCAATTGCGGGTTTTCGATTGTGAAGCCGCTGAACCAGAGTTCGCGCACGTCGGCACGAAAATCGCCGTCGGTATCTTTCATATAGACGACTTCGCCGGCGATGGTGACGATGGCTCCCCCTTTCCAGGGAAGGATCCCCGTCGCAAATAACAGTTCATCGGCGAAGATGTGGACCGTTTCGTACAAGCCATCGCGATTCAGGTCTTCGAGAATTTTGATGCGCGATTTGGGAGCATCACCCGGCTTCGGGCCAAACGGGTAGTCGCGCATTTCGACGACCCACATTTTTTCGGATTCATCGAAGGCGATCGCCACAGGGTCGACGACCGCCGGCTCGTAAGCCGCAAGCTCAACCTTCACCAGGGGGTCGACCTCCATCAGCAGGATCCCCTCTTCGGGTGAGACCGGGCTTTTCACCGGCGGGCGGGCCGGTCGGCGTTCGGCTGCAAATGACGAACCGTCGCGCGGCGCCGCAATCAATGATAAGACGGCGACGAGACACGTCATCCGCCACAGCGGTATGATTTTCAACATCTGAACGCGGGAGTGAGTCATGTTTCTTTCCAGAAAATGTCGTTGATTTCGCAGAAGCTCGGCGGATGACAGCCGTCAATCGATGCCGGCAGGCACGTGCTGACGATCATATCGGTTACACGGCTAGATTGAGAGCGTATCGCTGGCGTTCTGCCGCGGCGAATCGGTTTCACTGGTTGAGGCCGCTGCGTTTAATGTAGATTGAATGGAAGGAAATGTCGAGGA
>JBJXGP010000298.1:0-5534 GCA_046160425.1 Planctomycetaceae bacterium | reverse complement strand
TCCATGTCGATGATCTGCTGAAATCCGTAGCGGGTGAATTCGTGCTCTCCGCCCGAAAGGGGGATCGGCGTTTCCTTCCGCAGCCGGGCATAACTGATGAGATCGTCCGGCAGAAACGGTTCTTCCAGCCAGGCGAGGCGATATTTTTCCAGACGCTGGCACATGCGGAGGGCGTAATGAAAATCCCAACCCATGTAGACATCGGCCATCAGGTCGATATCGTCGCCGATCGTCTCGCGGATGCGGGCGATGTGCGCTTCGTTTTCCGCCATGCCGCGGCTTCCGTCCCCCGGACCGCAGGGGAAGCGGGTCTTCATCGCCGTGTATCCCTGTTCGACGTAATCGGCCGCTTCGCGGCAGACTTTATCGGGCTCGACTGGATGCAACGCCGATGCATAAACCGGCAGCGTCATACGGAGCGGTCCGCCAAGCAGTTCGTAGACCGGCTTGCCGACGGCGTGTCCCATCAGATCCCAGAGCGCGATATCGATGGCGCTGATTGCTTCCAATGCCGCCCCTTTGCGGCCATAGGGGATCGAGGCGCGAAAGAGTCGATCCCACAGCCCTTCGACCTCGAACGGATTTTCCCCGATCAGCAGTCGGCTGAGATGATGATCGATGATCGGCTTGATAGCCTGGCAGCCGTCTTCGCACCACCCGGTCCCCGCGACGCCGTCATCGGCGATGATTTCGACGATCGCCGAACCAGAATCCCAAAACCACGAGCCGCGCGTCTCTTTGTATTGATTGTAGATGTCGAGCGGCGTGACCAGCGGGAGAGTTTTTTCTCGCTCGGCGAGATACCCCCAGATCGAGGTATCGAGATGAGTCACACGCACGGTCTGGATTTTCATGGAGATTGCCCTGGATGTCTATCCGATGGATCTCGTTCCCAAGCTCCGCTTGGGAACGCAAGTCTTCGAAGCTCCGCTTCCCGCTTATTGTGGTACAGCCGACCCGACTGCATTTCATGGTGCGTCGCGACGCACCCTACGATCCCGACGAAGACTTACCCCAGCAATTCCGTGCGGAGTTGACCCGTGCCGGTTAGCGGCATCGGGCGACCGTCGGCGTCGGGGACTGTCGAGTGCGGGTCGATCCCCAGCAGATGAAACGCCGTCGCCAGCACGTCCTTAGGCGAAATGGGAGTCGCTTCGACATCTCCTCCGTGCTTGTCGGTCCGGCCGACGAGGTGGCCGCGGCCCATTCCGCCGCCGGCGTAAACCTGCGAGTACGCCCGCGACCAGTGATGCCGGGCGCCTCCGGGCTGGGCGGAATCGATCTGCGGGGTCCGGCCATGTTCGCTGAGGACGAGCACCAGCGTTTCATCGAGCAGCCCGCGTTGTTCGAGGTCGAGAATGAGAGCCGCGAACGTGTGATCGAAGACGGGGAGCAGAAATTCTTTCAAGCGGGGGTAATGATTATGGTGCGTATCCCATGAGCCGGCGTTGAGTCCGTAGGCATCCCAGAAGACGGTCACGAACTTGCAACCCGATTCGATCAGCCGGCGGGCCGCGAGGCACGACTGGCCGAACAGCGTCATGCCGTATTGTTCTCGCACGGTTTCGGGTTCGAGCGTGTAATCGAGTGCCGTATGTACCTTGCCGCTGGTGAGCAGCGAATAGGCCATCTGCTGTTGGAGTTCGTACGTCGAGACGCGTTCGTAGGTATCGAGCCAGCGGCGGGAGTCGTCGAACTGCTTGAGCAGCGATCGGCGGAGATCGAAGCGATTGATCGTCACATCGTCCTGACGTTTGCCGGTTCCTGAGAGTTCGAGTTTGTCGGTCGGGTTGATTCCCAACAGCGGATCCTTGAACGCGCGACCGGGCCGCACTTCGGGAGCCAGTTTCGTCCCCTCCGCGCGAAAGTCGGTATAGACCGGGTCGTAGCGCGTCCCCAGAAATGCTCCATAAGGACCGGCGAGCGGAGGGTATTCGTTCTTCGATCCCATGATGAACGGCAGCGCGATATTCCGGGGCATCTCGGGTAATCGTCCCCCGGCTTTTTTGTCTTCCAGATAATCGATGATCGACCCGATGAAAGGCCATTGCCGCTTGTGCTGCGGCAGCGCTTCGATCTTGGTATCGACGTCGGGGATGCCGGTCGTGGCGTAGACCGTGCCGTGCAGCGGGTAGGGATGCGTCAGCGACCGCACGATGGTCAGCCGATCCATAATCGCCGCGATCTTGGGGAGATACTCGCAGATGTCGATCCCCGGTATGCGCGTCGGGATCGATTTCATCTCCCCCTGAATTTCGACGGGCGCCTCGGGCTTGGGGTCATACGTTTCATGCTGCGGCGGCGAACCGTATTTGTAGATCAGCAGGCACCGCTTCGCCTGACCGAATTTCGGGATCGTTTCGGCATCGTCGTCGTTCGCCGAGGGACTCGCTTGCAGGCGGTGAAAATCCCCGAGCGTCAACCCCAGCGCACTCAACCCCCCCAGATGGAGCAAGTCGCGGCGAGTCACGCCGGTGCAAAGAGTTTTCGGGTTCCCCAGGATTTTCAGCATGAGACGGTTCCATGCGAAGAAACGGATCAGCGGCGTATGAATTGATATCGGCTATCATAAGCGAGAACTCGTGGTGCAATCCAGTTCAAAACGTGATTCCGGGGGAAGGGAACGAGGATTAGCCGCCACGGATGACGAAAAATCGGGTAGCCCGGACAGCTTTGTGTCCGGGTCGCGCAGCGACAAGAGGTCTTCGATTGATGATGAAGAAGGCTTGTGCAGAATTTCGTTGCAGGCATGCATAGTGGTGGGTAGAATCTGGCTCGGAGGCGACCAGAATGAACTACGAAGATTGGGACTGGTTGCTGTCCGAACGGTTTCCACCGCGCGCAGAAGCAGAAGTAGAGCGAGAATGGGAGTTGCTCCAGCAGCGGTTATTCATTGACCAACAGGTGACAGGCGAGGTCGTCGCGAAGGCCCCTTTGGTGCCTGGATTGATTTGGGAGTCGGATTTCCGGCTCTTTTGGAGATGCCACATATCGCGGGATTAACGGCAACGCGATATAAGGCCGACGACTGGTGTCCCGTAGAGAGTGAGGTTACGGCTTTCGTAGCTGGGTTCCGTGAAAACGGACACCAGATTTACTTATATCAGGTTCGTTCTCCAGATCGAGACCGTCATTAAAATAATGGCCCGCGGCTCGTACGATTTGAAATGGAAAGTCATCACCAAACGTCGGTAATCTTTGTCATTTGGCGGCGCAGGAGATGTGAATGAATGTTGCGACGTGGGTGAGTTGCCGCCCCGACTTCGAATACGCCGACGGCGCGCTCTGCGATCTGATTGTTCCTGGTACTGGCGAAGCCGAATGGGAGGCCGTATGGGCCGCATTACGATCGGGGCCGTTCAGCTTGCGGGCGTACCGCGATGGCGAGCCGATCCCACTACCGGAATCCGTCGCTTGGATCATGGCTGAGCGCGAGGTCGCATCAGTCATGGTGTCCATCATGGTCGGAACGATCAGTGCGAACTGCCACTTCTTTGGAGGCGACTTCGAGGTTGATATCGACCCTCGCGAGATCACGAACGAGGCTGCCTTCGAGTCGGTGTTGGTGCTCATGCGGTTCCTGGCAAGTGCCGTAAAGATGCAAATATTTGCGGTGCCAGAGGGTTGCGGTCGAGCAGATTCGTTTTTGGAGGTATCGCCCGACGGAGATGCGTTGTACATTTCTCCGAGATGAGGCGCTCTGTGTACTTTGCTCTATTACCACCCTTTCACCTCTTCGTCCTCTCCACTTCAAGTCTTCTCCCCCAACCAACCCCGTTCCAATCTTGCCCCGCGGCGAACGATTGAGGATACTGGAATTCACCGATCAACATCAACGAACTCCTCGAACAGGGCTGACGACAATGCATAGGAATCAGAATCATTCGCGACGACCCGCGCCGTGCAATTCTCATCCCCTACGCACCGGGACGCGGCGGGAGTTTCTCTGGGAAATGGGGGCCGGTTTCGGGGGTCTGGTGCTGACCGACATGCTCGGTCGCGACGGGTTCTTTTCGAAGCATGCGCACGCCGGCGAACTGGGGCGGTCGCCGGTCGGCAATCCGCTGTCGCTGCTTCCGCCGCATGTCGCCGGGAAGGCGAAGCATTGCATCTTTCTGTTCATGTACGGCGGGCCGTCGTCGGTCGATACGTGGGATTACAAGCCCGAACTGCAAAAGCGGGACGGCGAGACGGTCGACATCGAAATCCGCCGGCGGTCGATCCAGAAGCAGAAACTGCTGGCGTCAAAACGCTCGTTCAAGCAATGCGGCGAATCGGGGTTGTGGTGCTCGGATGCCTTTCCCCATATCGCGCAACAGATGGATGAACTCTGCGTCATCAAAAGTTTGTACGCCGATACTTTTGCGCACGGCTCGGCGATGATTCAGTTGAATACGGGACGGGTCATTCAGGGGTCGCCGTCGCTCGGCTCGTGGATGTCGTACGGACTGGGGAGCGAAAACGAGAATCTCCCGTCATATGTCGTGATGATCGATCCGCGCGGGGGGCCGATCTCCGGGGCGGCGAACTGGTCGAGCGGTTTCATGCCGGCCGCGTATCAGGGGACGCATCTCCGCAACAAGGGGGAACCGATTCTCGATCTCACCGGCAAATCGCCATCGACGCGCGACATGCAGCGGGATCTCATCGACACGCTCTCGGCGTTCAACGCCGAACATTTGCGCGAGAGGCCGGGGTATTCGGAATTGCCCGCGCGGATTGCCAGTTACGAACTCGCCTTCCAGTTGCAGCGGACGGCCCCCGAAGTGATGGACCTCTCCCAGGAAACGCAAGCGACGCAAGAGATGTACGGTCTGTTCGACCCCAAACCCGATCACAAGATCTCGGTCGGGCCTGAACCGTTCGGCCGGCAATGCCTGATCGCCCGGCGGCTGGTCGAGCGCGGTGTCCGCTTCGTGCAGATTTATTCGGGAGGGGGACATCAGCAGGAAAACTGGGACGCTCACAACGGTATGGAAGAGAATCTGAAGATTCACGCCCCTGAAATCGATCGACCCATCGCCGGCCTGATCGCCGACCTCAAGCAGCGGGGTTTGCTCGATGAGACGCTGATTGTGTGGGGAGGCGAGTTCGGTCGCCAGCCGGTCTCGCAGGGAGACAACGGCGGACGCGATCATAATCCCAAGGGCTTCTTATATTGGATGGCCGGCGGCGGAGTCAAAAGGGGGCACAGCCACGGCGAGACCGACCCGCTGGGGCACGAAGCGGTCGTCGATCGCCATCACATCCGCGATTTGCATGCGACGATCCTGAATCTCATGGGCCTCGACCACGAACAACTGACATACTTCTACGGCGGCCTCGACCACAAACTGACCGGCGTCGTCCCCGCGGAAGTCATTCACGATGTGATCGCGTGACGTTGACTCGTTCACCCTCGCCCGCTTGTGTATAGACCGGTGACAAGGGTAACACACGTTCGGGGACATGGGTAACACTTTTAGGGTATCGTTTTGGCTCCTCAAATAAAAGGAGTCGGGCGATGCCTTGGAAGGTGGATACCGTGTCGGATG
>JBJXGP010000297.1:0-9364 GCA_046160425.1 Planctomycetaceae bacterium | reverse complement strand
AATGGGAACAGCGGATGCATCAGCGATTGGCGGATACCGTCGATCTGTCGGCGCAGGATCGCCGATCGCTGACCAGCATGGGCTACGCGGCGCCGGGCGAGGTACGTCCGGAAACCGATCGTCCGCTGCGCGACGTCAAGGACATGCTTCCTTATTACAATCTGCTGGATGATGCCGTGTCGATGTTTGAAGTGGGTCTGCACGACGATGCGGTGCCGATTTTTCATAAGATACTGGAAGCCGACGACGGATGTTTCAAAGCGCACGGTTATCTGGGAATGTGCCTGATGCGGCAGAAAAAGTATCAAGAGGCGATTACTCACCTGCGCCGTAACGTCGAACTCGATCCCAGTGCGGATCGCGTGCGGGCCATGCTGGGGGCGGCGTTATTGGAGAACGGAGATCATCAGGAAGCCGCGGAAGAACTCGAGGCCACGGTTCGGCTCAATCCGGAGTTGTATCAGGCGCATTATAATCTGGGACTGGTTTATGAAAAGCTCGGGCAGACCGAGACGGCGATCGAACACTATCGGCTGTGCCTCGATATCGTCCCCCATCTCGGCCCGGCCCGCGACCGGCTGGACGCTTTGGAAAGCGGTCGCTAACCTCCTTTGGAATAACATCTTTATTGTAACCCGCAGCGTGAGTGTTGAAGTTGCGCATGCGTCTCTTTCACCCTCGCCCGCTTGCGGGAGAGGGCGGGGTGAGGGTGTATTTTCTCCGTATTCAGTGGGTCATAATAGCACCATTATTCGCAGTCTCATCAAAGGCACCCTCATCCGGCCTGCGGCCACCTTCTCCCAGAGGGAGAAGGTAAGACGTCCCGGTTCAATTCGAACATAGAAATCTACTGGCGAACATGTCATCGATCCCACAGGAATCCATCGCTCCGATGCGAAAACGTCGACGACGATTCGCGGCGATCGCGGCGTCGGTCCTGGCGATCGTGGCTTTGGCCTGGGGAATTCAGGTATGGCGCCGGCCGCAAGTCAATATTTTGCTCATCACGCTCGATACAACCCGCGCCGATCGTATCGGCTGTTATGGCTATCGCGCAGCGCAGACGCCGACCATCGATCGGCTGGCCAGTCAAGGGACGCTGTTCGAGCGGGCGCTGGCTCCCATTCCGCTCACGCTCCCCTCACATGCATCGATGCTGACCGGGCTTTACCCCCCCGAACATGGCTTGATTACCAACGGGCATAGCACATTGCCGACGACCATTCCTACGCTGGCGGACTCCCTCTCCGAAAAAGGTTATTCCACGGCGGCCTTCGTGGCGGCCTTCGTCCTCGGGGAGAAATTCGGTCTCTCGAAAGGCTTTGACGTCTACGACGACGATCTCTCGACCGCCGCGCCGAATCCCGACGAGTTGCACCGCTTTCGCGACGGGAAATTCGTGACCGACAACGCGATAAAATGGCTTGCACAGCACGCCGAGCATCGAGCGGATGCTCCATTTTTTTGCTGGGTGCATCTGTACGATCCGCACGATCCGTACATCGAGCATCGCGATCAGTACGGCGATCGTTTCGCAGGCCGGGCCTACGATGCCGAGATCGCCTACGTCGACGATCAGATCAAACGGCTGATCGACCTGCTGGCATCCACACAACTCGATCAGAACACGGTCATCGTCATCGTCGGCGATCACGGCGAAGGTCTGGGAGATCACGGCGAGCGTCTGCACGGGCATATGCTTTACGAATCAACGGTGCGCGTGCCGCTGATCGTATATAGACCCGGCGTCGTGTCGGCCGGCAATAAAGTTTCGACCACCGTTTCGCTCATCGATCTTTACCCGACGCTGCTGGAGTTAACGGGAGGAACCCCTCCCAAACCGGTTTCCGGTCAGACGCTGGTCCCCTTGCTCGAAGGGAAAAGTGCAGCCGAGCGCTCCTGCTACGTGCAAACAGATGAACCCTATTTCGAATCGCTCTGGTCGCCGTTACGGAGCATCACCAACGATCGCTGGAAGTATGTCCGCACGACGAAGCCGGAATTGTACGATTTGACGGCCGATCCCGGCGAGCGGAATAATCTCATCGCCGAACGGCCGGAAATGGTCCACGAACTCGAAGAGCAACTTGCCGACATCGAAAAGCAAATGACGCCCGCCTTCGGCACATCGGTCGCCGATTCCGAAGAGGACCGGAAGATGCTCGAAAGCCTCGGATATACCGGCGGGAAAGTGGGAGGCACGACCGACGGCAAACCGTTGTCCGATATCAAAGACATGATCTCTGCGCTCAATCGGTCTCAAACCGCCGTCGAACTGATTTACGAAAAAAAGTACGCCGAAGCCGTTGAAATTCTGGAGCAGGTGACTGAGGAAGTCCCCAATTACTTTAAGGCGTTGTTGAATCTCGGTTACAGTTACCTCGAACTCAAGCGTTACGACGAAGCGATAGTTCCCTTGGAGCGGGCTTTGGCGATCGATCCGCAGTCCAACCGCGTGCTGATGAATCTCGGCTTCGTGCGTCTCAAGCAAGGAGAGTTGGACAAGGCCTTCGATATTTTTTCACGGACCGCGCGGCTTCATCCGAATATTGATGGAGCCCAACTCTACCTCGGGGAAATTCATCAACGTCAGGGACGAATCGAACAGGCGCGACGGCATTACCGCGCCTGCCTTCAGATCAATCCCTCCAATCGAGCGGCCCAGCAGGCTCTGGAATTTCTTTCGAAGTATTAGCAAAGCCCAGCAAAAGTCCCTCACCACAGCGGTTCACCGATCACATTTGTAGTCGGACACTTGACAGGCCCGTGATGTTGGATAATCTGATAATCGAATGCGGCAAATCTCCATCTGGATTTACACCCGAAGGGCTTCATTGCATGTTGAAATCGTTGCCGAAAACGAAGATTCGCGACGTGGTTGTCGAACGGCTCAAGTCGCACATTATAGCCGAAGGGCTTATGCCCGGCGATCGGCTCCCCAACGAAGCCGACCTGGCGGAGATGTTCGGCGTCAGCCGGCTGAGTCTCCGCGAGGCGACCAAATCGCTCGAATTGCTGGGGATTGTCGAATCCAAAACGGGCGTGGGCTTGTCGGTCGGCCATATCGACATCGCTCGCATCGCCGGCCATCTGGGCTTTCATCCCGCCTTGCAGCGCACTCCGCTGTCACAACTGGTGGATACGCGCGTCATCGTCGAAACCGGTGCTTTGCCATACGCATTTCTGCGAATGGCCGATGATCCAAAGATTCTGGAAACTCTACAGAACATCGTCGACCAGTTCCGCATTGCGCGCGACTTGCAGGAATGGGTCAATCTCGATCTCCTGTTTCATCGCACCTTGTTGAGTGCCAGCGGTCTGACGCCTCTGGTGGCGTTCAACGAAGTTCTGGAGATTTTCTTTCAGCGTTTTCGCGACAGCGTAAAATCGGCTGAATGGTCCGAAGCCGTCGATCGCCATCAGCGAACGATCGACAGTCACCAGCGCATCATCGATGCGCTTCGCGCGCAGGATGTCCAACTCGCCTGCCGCGAGCTGCGACAACATATTGAAGATCATCTTGTGAAAGGTAACGATTGACTTTGAACCGCGTCAGCGGAATGCGATTGTTGAGATGCACTTGAACCATCACTCGACAGGAAACACACCATGAGTATGCAATCACGAATCTGCGAATATTGTCTGCCGGCGGTAATGCTGGCCACGATGTTGACGTCGTCGATGTACGCCGGCGAACCCTCCGCCGAGGTCGAGCCTCCGAAAACCGTCATCGCCGGTCCGCTGACGTTTACCGAACATCAGGTGCTGCACGGTTACACGTATGCCTACGGCATCAATACAGCCGATCTGGATGGCGACGGCGATCTCGATCTGACCAGCGCCGACGCCGAACCGAACAGCAATTTGTATCTGCTGCTCAACGATGGCAAGGGTAAATTCTCATATTCGTTCATCGAGAAGTACACGATGGAAGAGAATCAGCCGATCCGGCTCGAACGGCACGACATCGGCGACATCGACCGCGACGGCGACCTCGACGTCGTCATCGTCGACAATCTCAAGTGGGACATCCGCTGGTTCGCCAACCCCGGTAAAGAGAATATCACCAAACCGTGGACGCTCAACCGCGTCGCCGCCGAGAAAGAGGTTCCCGGTTCATACGACGTGGCGCTCTCTGACCTGGACGACGACGGCGATCTCGACGTCGCCGCTTCAAGCTGGCGATTCGGCAACCGCTTCGACTGGTTCGAGAACATCGGCAGCCCCGGTGACGGCAGCAAATGGCTGCGTCATGAAATCGAAGCCGACATCGGCGAAACCCGAACGATTGTGATTGCCGACTTCAGCCGCGACGGCAAGCCTGATCTGTTGGGCACTTCGCGCACCGGGCATCAGGTCGTCTGGTACGCGAATTCCGGCAGCCCGAAAACGAAGCCGTGGACCAAAACGGTTATCGATAAGGAAACGATGTTTCCCGCTCACGGCCATCCCGTCGATATGGACAAAGATGGTGACCTCGACGTCATCATGGCGTTCGGCATCGCCGGGGGAGCCGACCCAGCGGGGACCGAATCGCATCAGATCGGCTGGTACGAAAACGTCGGCAAGCCCGGCCTCGGCACCGAATGGAAAAAGCACGACATCGTCCATCATTTTCCCCACGGATTCGAAGCCGTCGCGAATGATCTCGACGGCGACGGCGACATCGACGTCGTCGGCACCGGCTGGAGCGCGGCAGGACGCATCGCCTGGTTCGAGAACACCGGCGACCCGAAGGGGGAATGGAAGATGCACATGCTCAAGGATCCGTGGACCAACGCCGTCACCGTGATCATCGCCGATCTGGACGGCGACAAACGACTCGACATCGCGGCGTGCGCCGAACGAACCGACAACGAACTCCGCTGGTGGCGCAACGAGGGGCCGACGAAGAAATAGGTCGGCCTGAAAATATTTCGTCCGTTGAACCGCTGGTCTGTCGCGTTGGGTGGCACACTCGGAGTCTTCGACGGGTGTGTCGAATACAGATATTCCACGCCCTTCGCAAAGCCTCAGGGACGTGCCACCCCAGATGCTACGCCGATTCACTGCATCGAAGACTCTCTTTCTTCATGAAAGACAACTCATGACACATAAGAATGGATTAACCCGCCGACAGTTCGTAGGAAGTTCCTTCATCCCTGCGGTCGCCGCCGGAGCATTGTCATCGACAGCCGCCACAGGTCACGGGGAGGAGTCGTCATCCGCAAAAACGGCTGAATCGATAACGATATTTTCGTTCGACGATGTTTCGATCCCCTACAAACAGAATCTGAAACTGGCCATCCATCAGCCGAAGAAGCATCCGAACAACCCGGTGCTGGCGCGCGGCAAAGAGGGGGAACCCGATTCGTACCGCGCACAGTTTTACGGCTCGATCATCCGCGAGAACGGCACGTTCCGCATGTGGTACATCGCCATCGATCGCGAAGCGATTAAATCGGTCTCGAACAAGACGGCTTACAAAGGCTGCATGGCGGCGTATGCCGAGAGCGACGACGGCATCCATTGGGTTAAACCGAAACTCGGACTCGTTGAGTACCGCGGCAGCAAAGAGAACAATCTCGTGCTGATCGATCCGCCGGACGTGACGGGGCTGACGCTCGTGATACTGCACGAACCCGATGACCCCGAACCCGATCGCCGGTACAAGATGATCCATCAAATTCGCTGGGAGGAAGCCCCTGCATACGGCTGGACGACGTCGGTCCCCCTTTTCAGTGCCGATGGTTTTCGCTGGAAATTGCAAACGCGCGGGGTACCGAAGAATTACGCCATCTCGACCGAAAACATGCCGTTGCCTCCCGAACACACCGAACAAATGGGTTTGTACAAGTGGAACGGCGCGTATTATCTCACGGGGCAGCAGCTCTCGCCGTGGGTGCATCTTCCCGATGGGACGCCGTGCGGCCGCGTGATGACGTCGTTTCATTCACACGATTTCGTGAATTGGAGTCACGCCAAGTCGTTCGCGTATATGCGCGACGGCTACGTCCCCAAGCCGCAGGCTCAGGGGAAGGAATCGCACTCCCCCGCGAGCATCTGGCATCGCGGCAACGTGCTGCTCGGCTTACACGGCTTATGGGAAGGTTCTGAGAATGTCGCCGACCGACGCATGCCGCTCGGCCTGTTGATCAGCAACGACGGCATCAAGTTTCGCGAGCCGGTGATCGATTCGGTCTTCGTCCCCGCCGGTGAAGATGGCGAATGGGATCAGCGCGGTTTGATTACGGGGCAGGGCTTCGAGCAGATCGGCGATGAAACGTACATTTGGTATGGCAACTGGGATTTGAGCGCGGGCGCGACCGGTTCCGAAACATATGGCGGCGTCGGATTGCTCACCATGCGCCGCGACGGATTTGGTTCGCTCAGTCCATTGGAAAAAGATCCCCCGTCACAACTGATCACGCTGCCGTTCGCCGTTCCTGCGAATGGAGAACTCACCGTGAACGCCGACGGCCTTTCGCCCGACGCCACGCTGCGGATCGAGTTGCTCGATGAATTCGAACGACCTCTCGCTGCGTTTGCAGAAAAGAATGCCGTCGTGGTCACAGAGTCGGGAGTGCAGATCCCCGTCCGCTGGTCGACCGGCGATACGGCTGACCTCTCCGGTCAAACGATTCGCGTTCGCATCCATTTTGAAGGGCCGCAGCGAGAGGGCATTCAATTCTACGCCCTGTACTTTAACGCGCATGAATAACATTCCGATTGGGGAACGATTAACGTGAAAATTACCGATGTCAAAACGGTGTTGTTGACGGGGCCATGCACCTACGATCCCTGGGTGACGGCGATCCGCAAGCAGAGATCGGCGGCGTTCATCGAAATTCATACCGACACCGAACTCATCGGCATCGGTGAAACGTACACCGGTTATCATGCCCCCGATATTGTCCCGGCGATCGTCGAGTTCTTCAAGCCGATTCTCGTGGGTTTGAGCGAGAACGAGATCGATCCCCGCGAGTTGTGGCGACGGATGTACTACTGCGCAAACTTTTGGGCGAGGCTGGGCGTGGGTGCCAACGTTCTCGCCGGGATCGAGGGTGCGCTGTGGGATCTGCGCGGCAAGATGGAAAGCAAACCCGTACATGAATTGCTCGGGCCGCGGCAAGCCGACAAGCTGCTTTGTTATGCCACGGGGAGCGTCAGCACGTATCCGTGGAGCGAACTGCTCCGCAAAATCGACACGTATCGCGAAGCCGGTTTTCGAGCCGTCAAAGTCGCGACCGGCTGGTTTGAGCCGAACGAGAAAAAATCGTTCTGGGGAGACAATCCCCAGGCGTGGATCGATCTCGAGTGCGAAAAACTCGAAACGATCCAACGGCATACGGGAGACGATTTCTCCGTGGCTCTCGATGCCCATATGAGTAACGACGGTTCGGTCTACGGCGATGCCTGGAACGTCGCCACCGCGTCGAAGGTGCTTAAATCGCTCGAAAAGTATAATCTCGTCTTCTTTGAAGAGCCGTTGCATTACAACGACATCGAGGGGTATTCGCAGCTTTGTGCCGCGACGAGTGTCCCGGTCGCGGGGGGAGAATGCCTGACCACGCTTGAAGAGTTCGCCCAGTATGCAAAGCTTGAAGCGCTCGACATCGCACAACCCGATGCGTCGTACATCGGGATCGTCCCTTTCGTCGAGACGGCGAAGTTGTTCGCCAGGCAAGGGCGAAAAGTGGCTACACATGCCTGGAGTTCAGGCGCCGGGGTGATGGAGAACATCCACGCGGCATTCGCCTGCTCGAACATTGCGATTCTGGAAATCCCACCGCTCGCCGGGCCGCTGCATACGGAAATTTATGCGGATGGCTATCGGTTTGAGGATGGTTACATTCTTCCTCCGCAGGCGCCGGGCTTAGGTGTGCGACTGACGGACGAGATCAAAGCGAAGTTTCCGTTCGTACCCCATTCGGGAGAATGGAATGTCGTCCCCGGCGGGAAAGGTATTCCTGTGTGATCGTTGTAGGGTGGGCTGTGCCCACCAATCCTGCTTGGCGCACATTTTCATCATCAATCGGACCTTGAAAACACCATGAGTTCACTGCCGACTGTATTGATATTGCTGGATCATAATCCCCAATTTCTCGATCAGGTACGTGTCGCGGGGGCGGGCGAAATATTATGCGGTCCGAACCTCGAACAGGCGGGCATCGAAGTCGATCCGCAACTGCTGCACGAGGCGGAGTGCCTGTTGTGCGAACTTCCCCCGGCGAATTTTGGCGATTGCACGCGGCTGAAATGGATGCAGTTGACCTCCGCCGGGTACAGCCAGATTTTCGGGCTGCCGCTCGTCGAACGGGGCATTCGCGTCACGAACGGCGTGGGAAATTTCGATATCGCGATGGCCGAATGGAACGTGATGATGACGATTCTCTGGCATCGCCATCTGCTGGAAATGCTCGAACATCAACATCAACAAATATGGGATCGCTCGGCGAGATTTCAATCGGAACTGCGCGGGTCGGTCGTCGGATTTTACGGTTACGGCGGCATGGCCCGCGAAACGGCGAGATTGTTCAAGCAGATGGGACTCGAAATCTGGGCGCTGACCCGCAATGGAAAAACCAAATCGCGCGATCTGACGTATTGCGTCCCCGGAACCGGCGATCCTCAGGGGACATTGTGCGATCGAGTTTTCAGCCCTGATCAAAAAGCGGAATTCCTCTCCGGTCTCGACTATTTAGTCATGGCGATGCCGATCACGAATGCGACAGCGGGGATCATCGGCGAACGAGAACTGAAGCTTCTCAAGCCGACTGCGGTGCTGCTGAATCCCGCGAGAGCGGGCCTCATCGAAGAGGCGGCGTTGATTCGCTGTATGCGAGAAAAGTGGATTCGCGGCGCGGCGATCGACGTGCATTATGCATATCCGTTACCTCCCGAGCATCCGCTCTGGTCGCTGCCGAACGTCATTCTGACTCCGCATATTTCGGGTTCGAGTCTCAGTCCGCACTTCAAGGAGCGGATTTTCGATATCTTCTCCCAGAATCTCGAGCGTTATCGAACCGGTCAACCGCTTCTGAACGAGTTGACCGCTGCGCAGATTCAAGGAAATTGAGTCCGCCGCCGATCCATACAACGATCAACGCACGTGCCAGGGGACATTCAGCGGCTTGGCGCCGTTGAGTTCTGCGTACCCGGCACCCGTCGTGCCGGGAGGATGCGGGCCCATGTACCGCGGGTCCGCCGGTTCGGATGCCGGTTGCCAGCGGACGTCGCACGACAACCGCGTGCGGCCGATCGCCGAATGATTGTCGAGCGATCCGTGCAGCATCGTCATGCTAAAGACGATGATATCGCCGGGCTGGAAATGAGCCGTGAGCAAGCGAGTTCGGCGCGATCTCGCGAATTCGATGGCATCGTC
>JBJXGP010000296.1:0-4450 GCA_046160425.1 Planctomycetaceae bacterium | reverse complement strand
GGATGGTCTTCGTCTTGCGGCCCGCGTCGTAGAGTTTCTTCGTCCAATCGGCGATTTTCTGATATTGATTTTGCTTCCAGGCGTTGAGGACGGCGATCTCGATCGCATCGGCGTCGTCGGGATTGAGCGTGGCGACCCGGTCGGCGATTTCGACGAGCGCGGGACGAACATCCTTTTCAAAGTTTTCGATCAGTTCCGAATACTTATCGCGAATCGCCTTCTGCTCTTCCGGTTTGGCTTTCTTGAATTCTTTGTTCAAGTTCACCAGTTCTTGCGCGATCGCCTCGCGTTTCACTTTGAGTTCATTCCAGCGGGCCAGCAGTTCTTCATCGGTCAATTCGGATTGCGGTTTCTCAGTCGCTTCTGCGGCGGCCGCATCAGGACTCTTCGCTTCCTCTTTTTCGGCTGCATCGTTCTCTTCTTCCGCAAAGGCAACGACGGTCAGCGGCTTTGACGAATCCGCCGAATACAGCGAATCGAGCGCGAAGAATGGATATGCGCCGGTTAACCCCAAAAACAGGCAGAAGGCAACCTTGAGCAATTGATGCGACGACATCGGCGAGTTCTCCTTATAAAGTCGTTCCATGACCTTCTGTATGTTCTCGTATCGGCATGAAATCGAGATTGAACGTCCCCACGGGTTTGAGTCGACCGTGTGAATCAAACCTATGAACAGTGTATGAATCCCACCCTGCGAGGAAAAGCCATACGGCAGCCAGAATGCGTTGACCCACCGCAAATTCCCACAAGCTGTCGACCTTTCGGTCCATTCGAAACAAACCGCAACGGCGGCGCAGTTTCATGGAAGTTGTATTCTTAGCCGGGTATCGATCAGAACTCTTGAGACGCCTCGTGAAAGGCTTTGTCTAGATCGTCCCACGCCGACTGAGCACCCTTCTGGATATCCTTCCAAGCCTCCGCACTCGAATGGCTGACTTCGTCCAGCTTGGCGCGGGCCGCTTCCCGCTTCGTTTCCAGGTCGGCCATTTTGCGTTCCCAGTTGGCCTTGGCGTCGTCTTTCAGTTCGCTTCCCTTTTCGCGGAGCTTCGCGATTTCGCCATCCAGTTCCTTGAGCCGAGCGTCCAGTTTCTCCTGGAATTCTTCCTTCGTTTGTCGGGAGTACTCGGCAGCCGTATCAGCGGCCTGACCGACGTCACGACGCACATCTTCGGTCGTCACCTTGTTCGGTGTAGGATCAGCGGTTTTTTCCCCGCAACCTGCAATTGCGACAAATCCGGCCACAATTACGAACTTGAACCCTTGAACCATAATTGAATTCTCCTTAACGCGTACCGACGTTGAAACCATATCCTCGGCCGGGATTGGGGAAACCATGAGCCTCGATGATCAGATGCGTCCCAGCAGCAACAGGATGATCAGTATGATCACGATCAACCCCAGCCCGCCACTCGGGGCATAACCCCAGTTTCTGCTATGAGGCCAGGCGGGGAATGCTCCCAGTAGCAATAGAATCAGGATCACAATGAGAATGGTATGCATTTCGGTTCTCCTTGTTCGAGTAAAGATGAATAAGGTGATGGTCTGATACCATTCACGCCACTATGTCACGGAGTTCGGGCGAACGCGATCAAAGCGAGTGTGTCTGCGCGAAGAAATCACCGGCCAGCAAGCCGCCGTTGAGAAACGTGCATTTCATAGTTCAGTCTCCACAGTTGAGAACTTTGACAAAGAACAAAGCCCCGGCCGCGCTGTTGTCAGCACGGAGGGGCTGTCTTGGCCAAAAAATCATTTCCTGCAAACTAATCGCGGAAATTGCTTCTTTCACCATCCAGCAGGCCGTTCATCAGCCTGCATGATAATCACGATAACTTCGAGTCTTTTACATGTCAATCCATCGGTAATCTATGCGCGGACAACGGGCTGAGTGGCACTACTGACCGCATTGAGTCAGCAGTGGTATTCGTGAACATCCGGCAGAGCACGGCTGACCCGAAGACGGTTCCGCCGTGGCACCAGGCGCATTTACTCCCTCGAATTCGACTCAAGAAATCCTCGGCTCTGCAGCCAGTCGGTGCAACATTGAGTCCACGCCGAGCACGTGGCTTTGGTGGGGCGCACTCCAAAGCCGTGGCCGCCCGAGGCGTAAACATGCAAGTCGCTGTGGATACCGGCCCGCTTGAGTGCCAGATAAAACGTCACGCTATGTTCCACATCGCTGATGGGGTCGTCCGAGGCATGAACGATTAACAGCGGCGGGGTATTTTCGGGCAGGCGAACGGTCGGCGAAAGTCCATCATTATACTTGAAGTAGCCCGAATAAACCGGGATGCCAAAATCGGGCCGGCAACTGATCTCGTCAATGTCGTCGATCGGATCATAACTGCGCTGTTCGAAGTTCGTCGCCGTTGCCCCCACCAGGTGACCGCCCGCCGAAAAGCCGATCATGCCGATACGATGCGGATCGATGTCCCACTCCTCAGACCGGCTTCGCACCAGACTGACCGCCCTTTGCGCGTCCTTGAGTGGTCCGATGGGCGGTACCCCTTTGACATCTCCGGGACGCCGCGGACACCGATACTTGAGGATGATGCCCGTCATGCCCAGTGAATTCAGCCATGCGGCGATTTCCTCACCCTCCACGTCCCAGCCCAAGTTGTGATACCCGCCGCCGGGACAGATTATCATGGCTGTTCCCGAATTCTTGTCCTTAGCCGGGCGATAGATCGTCAGCGTCGGCTTGGTGACGTTGGTCAGCCATTTGGTGGGCTGACCCGCGACCAAATAGACCTTTCCGTTTTCGATCAATTCGATGGTTTTTTCTGCACCGATCGTACCGGCGTTATCATCCGCCGGTTTATCCGGCCAAACGTCGATAACCAGCGGTTCATCCGCCAAAGTTACGACACCATTGGCAAATAAGCCGACGACGACTGCCAAAGTCAATGCGAGTTGTTTCATGGTTGAATTTCCAGCAGGGAATTTTCGGCCGCGTGCTATCAGATGTATCTTGTTCCACAGTTTAACTACCGACTGGTTCCGAGTCATCCGGAAACAGGCTCAATTGCCGGGGCGCATGCGGATCGCGAAAACGGGTGAAATCGAGCGGGGGAAGTTCTTGATCCAGGCCATGCTTGTGCTTGAAGAGCTGGAAGATCGAGCGGATCTGGTCGGCAATCGGTCCTGCTCCTTTCATCCGCTCTCCCCACGTGGAGCTGTTCAGCTTTCCGTGACGCGTCTGCCGGATGCGGTGTTCGATTCGTTCCACGTGCGTCGGGAGATTCCGCGTGAGCCATTCGCGAAAGACCGGTTCGACCGTGATCGGCAATCTCAACAGAATATACGCAGCCGACTTCGCACCCGCGTTCGCAGCGGCTTCGAGCACCTGCGGAATTTCATTGTCGTTCAGACCCGGTATCACCGGGGCGACCATCACGCCGACGGGCACCCCCGCCTCGGAGAGATATTGAACCGCCCGCAACCTCGACGCGGGGATACTCGTTCGTGGTTCGAGCCGGCGGGCCAGTTCGCGATCCAATGAATTGATCGACAGAAAGACTCGCACCAGATTCAACTCGGCCATATCGGAGAGAATATCGAGATCCCGCAGCACGAGAGCGTTCTTGGTCACGATGGCAACAGGCTGACGAAATTCGAGGGCGATTTCCAGGCATTGACGGGTCAGCCGGAACTCGCGTTCCACCGGCTGATAACAATCGGTCACTCCGGAAAAAGCGATCACGTCGCCGCTCAATTTGCGTTTGCGGAGAAATTGTCGAAATAATTCGGGCGCCTGTCGTTTGACGACGATCTTCGTTTCGAAGTCGAGACCGGCGTTCATTCCCAGATATTCGTGCGTGTTGCGGGCATAGCAGTACGCGCAGCCGTGGATGCAGCCCCGATACGGATTGGCGCTGAACCGGAAGGGGATGTCGGGAGAATCGTTCGACGTCACCAGGCTCTGCGAATGGTCGTCGATCAATTCGATTTCTCGATGCGGTTCGCCGGCAAGCGAGGCTTCGTCGCCATCCCAATGCTCATCATCGGCGACGAGTCGCTCTTTCTGAAAACGATTGGGCGGGTCGAGATGCGAGCCATGCCGCATGGGAATGATCCCCTTGATAAAATTAATCCGCAAAAGCGAATGACCGTCCGGTCGATATCATCATATTGCATCGGGCCATTCAATGTAGACCCGGCGTCGAATGAGAGGAGCGCAGGGATGTCGAAATTGTCTCCTGCGCGTAAACAAAAAATTCCTGAAAAATTCGACTTTTCCCAATATGGAAGATGTGATATTCTCCCGTCGTTCTGATACAAATCAGCTCAGCTTGATGCAAACAGATGGATGAACGCTCTCTGAATGGGCTTGCATATCGTGTCTCATTTCTCGACGGTACGCTCATGACTGAATGACAAGGCAGCCGAACGATCATTGACGATCGCGACGCGAACGAGTCATCAGTGATGACCGGTTTTTTGCGATGCATCG
>JBJXGP010000295.1:0-6966 GCA_046160425.1 Planctomycetaceae bacterium | reverse complement strand
CGGCGACGTGGTGATCGAGCAGCGGACTGCGGCATTCGAGGCTGTACGCCATGCTCGCCAGATCGACTTTCGTCAGAATGTCTCCCGGCAGATAGGTGAGCACATCGGCACAACTGGTGCGGGTCACAAAATCTCGCGAGGGGCAGGCGCGATAGGCTCCTTCGAGGAACGAAAACGGATCCGACTGTTCGAGAGACGCCCGGAAATCGTGGGTGAGTAATTCGTTTCGCTGTTCGGCATCGAACACGCTGACCCAGCGTCCGTAACGCCGTTCGGGGGTGTCCGCTAATCCTTGCAGAAATCGTCGCAAGCGTCGTCTGCGCGATTTCTGCTCGACCGAAGGGGGGATGCATTTCAATAAGGGATAGATCAGCGCCGCCCGCATCGTTCGAGGTATGAGATCGAACGCCTGACTGAGTTGGATCGCCCGATATCGTTCGTATCCCGCGAAGAGTTCATCGCCTCCGTCACCAGAGAGCGCAACGGTGACGTGTTGTCGGGTGGTTTCCGCCAGATACATCGTCGGGATCGCCGAGCTGTCGGCAAACGGCTCGTTGTAGTGCCAGATGAGACGCGGAAGAATGTCGATGGCCTTTGGCTCGACGAGCGTTTCGTGATGGATTGTCCCCAGATGTTTCGCCGCCTCGCGGGCATAAGACCGTTCATCGAATTGTGCGACCGAAAAGCCGATCGTGAAAGTGTGGATCGGCTGACCCGATAATTGCTGCATCAGTCCGGCGACGATGGTCGAATCGATTCCGCCGGACAGAAACGCCCCGAGTGGAACATCGCTGCGCATCCGCAAGCGAACCGCTTCTGTAACGACTTCTCGTAATGCGTTCTGCCAATCTTTATCGCTGGCCGACTCGCCGGGGATGTTGACGGATGATGTTAATGCGTCGTCATACGGGGGCGTCCAGTACTGTTCGATCGTCAGTCGGCCATGTTGATAAACGGCGAAATGAGCAGGGGGGAGTTTCTGATAACCTTCGAGGATGCAATCGGGATGCGGAACGTATTGATACATCAGATAGCGATCAAGCGCGACCGGATTGAGCCTACGGGGTGCGCCGGGAACCTGCAACAGCGATTTGAGTTCGCTGGCAAAGAGCAGCCGCTCGGGTTCCTGACGGTAGATCAACGGTTTCTTCCCGAGTCGATCCCGCGCGAGGAAGAGCAGTTTCCGTCGATCATCCCAGATGGCAAACGCGAACATCCCGCGAAGGTATTTGAGGCACTCAGTCCCGTATTCCTCGTAGAGATGCACGATGGTTTCGGTGTCGCTATGCGTGCGAAAGATGTGTCCGCGGCGTTCGAGATCGGGGCGAAGTTCGCGGTAATTGTAGATCTCGCCATTGAAGACGATCCAGACGGTTTGATCTTCGTTGGCCAGCGGTTGGTGCCCCGTTTCGAGGTCTATGATCGAGAGCCGGCGAAAACCGAGCGCGGCTCCCGGTTGAGACGTTTCCGGTTGAGACTTGGAGAAATAATCTCCCTCATCATCAGGCCCGCGGTGGACGAGGACGGACTTCATGCGATCGAGGACGTCTCTGGTGAGAGGCGCTCCCCGTTCGGTCCAACTGGCTCCGGTGATACCGCACATGCTGTGATGCCCAATCGTTGTTACGGATTTCTTCGAGTTAACGGAGACTGCCGAGAGAGATTTCGATACAGGTCGGCATAGGCATCGACCATTTTTGTGACGCTGAAATTCGTTTGCATTTGTGAGCGAGCGGCGGCTCCGAGTCGTTGCGCCAATGCGCGATCGTTCAAGATTTCTTGAGCGGCCTGCACAAAAGCGGACGTATTTCCCACGGGGACGACGAAGCCTGTTTCACGGTCGGTGACGAGTTCGCGATTGGGTGGGATGTCGCTGACGATCACGGGGATCCCGGCGGACATCGCTTCCATCACGCTGTTGGATTGTCCTTCATAATCGCTGGCGAGCCAGAAAATATCGACGGTAGATAAAAGCCGAGACACATCATCGCGGTGGCCGAGAAAGCGGATATCGCTGTCGCAACGCAGATTTCTCGCGTATTGTTCGAGGTCGGCTCGTTCGGGGCCGTCCCCGACGATCAGAAATTTCAGCGACGGGACGATCTGGCGTAAAAGTTCGAACGACCAGATCAAGTCCTGCAAACGCTTTTGCGGTGCGAGTCGACCGACATAGGCGATGACCCGATGATCCGCCGCGAATCCCAATTCGGAAAGAACCACCGCGCGCAACGAAGGATCGGGGGCAGGGGGAGACGTGATCCCATTCGGTATGACTGAAAGTTTTTCCGCGGGAAAACCAAGCTGACGGTAATAATCGGCAACGCTTTGCGAATTCCCGACGAGTCGATCGGTCCGCGAGAATTGTCGGCGATCGATCCAGAGTTGCCAGCGGCTTTTCCAGATATCGACGCACCGTTCTGAGACGATGACTTTGGGAGTCGGACCTTTACCGGCGGCCCAGCGTCCGTAGGCATTTGCGGCGAACAACCAAGTGTGTACGATATCGGGTTGCCTGTCGCGGAATATCTGTCGCAAAGCTCGTAACGCCCTGAGATCGAATTTTCCCCGTTTATACAGTATCGTAAGAGGGATATTCTGCCGATTCAATTCGTCGGCAAACGGACCGCCCCGCGTGAGCGCCACCACTTCAACTTCAAATTCATCGCGCGGCAAACCGGATGCCAGCATCGTCAACTGTTTCTCCGCCCCCGAACGATCGAGAGTGGGGATCACCAGAACGACTTTGATCGGCGTCGGCATAGGGTTCATTCATTCGTGATAACATTGGCATTGCAGATAAACTTGTTACGAAATACCGGCGGATAAGTTTGGCAATTATTCGAGGTCGAGGCTGAATTTGCAATCCGTAAGGGACGTTGTGAGAGTCCAATTTGGAACTTGTCATCTGGAACTCGCTTTGGGAGACATCACTCGGCAAGTCGTTGATGTCATCGTTAATGCGGCGAATTCTCAACTGGCGGGTGGAGGAGGGGTCGATGGCGCAATTCATCGCGCCGCGGGACCGACGTTGATGGAAGAAACGAGGCGGCTATATCCAGAGGGATGTCCCACCGGCAGCGCGGTCTTCACCTCGGCGGGTGAACTGAAGGCTCGATACGTTTACCACGCCGTCGGTCCGGTCTGGAAGGGGGGACACAAAGGGGAGGCCGAACTGCTCAAATCGGCCATTCGGACCTGCCTGCAAATGGCGGTCGATCACGACTGTCAGAGCATCGCTTTTCCCGCGATCAGCACGGGCGTTTACGGTTACCCGGTTGATCTGGCCGCCGAAGCATCGCTGCTCACGGTGCGAGATTTTCTCTGTGAACATAAACGCCCGGACCTCGTGCGGTTCGTATTGTTTTCAGAAGGAGCCTATGGCGCGTTTTCCCAACGACTGGAGCAATTGATCGTTTGACGAGTCCGAAAATGGTGGCACTAGCGGCTTGCCAGCCAGTGTGAATCGCGAAGAGTTTCGCATCGAGAGCGGGGTATCTCATGCAATTCGAAAGGAACACGATCAACTCGAGCAGTGTCGCCGGTCCGCAGTTGCGCACGCACCGCGCAGCGGATGGATACGAGATCGTGTATCGATTGTGGAGTCCCGTCGGCGGAAACCCGCGTGCGCAGATTCTTATGCTGCACGGCATCCAAAGCCACGGCGGCTGGTACGAGGCATCGTGCCGGCAATTGGCAGAGGCGGGTTACGAAGTCTGGTTTCCCGACCGGCGCGGGTCGGGAAGAAACATCATCGACCGCGGAGACGTGCAAAATGCCGAACGCTGGTTCGATGACATCGACGAATTTGTCACACTCATGGCCCGCGATGAAGGCTTGCAGACCGATCGGCAAACGTTGCCCAAGTTCATTCTCGGCTTGAGTTGGGGAGCGAAACTCGCCGTCGCGCACGCCGTGTCTCGTCCGTTCGGCTGGACGGGGCTGATTCTGTTGTATCCAGGAATATACACCCGAATTCGGATCAAATTCTGGCAGAAATGGGCGATCAATGCACTTTGTGGGTTGGGGATCCGCAAGCTGAAAATTTCGATTCCGCTGAGCGATTCGCATCTGTTTACGCACACTGATGCCGCACGCCGCCAGATCGAACAGGATGCCTGGTCGTTGCATGAAGTGACGGTCAATTTCCTGAAGGCAACGTTGCAACTTGAACGATTGATTCCAGCAGGGCCGCGGCGACTCCGGATGCCGATACTCTGTCAACTTGCCGGCCGCGATGAAATTGTCAACAACCGTCGAACGAAGTCGTATCTGCAACGATTTCAAGAATGCGAATTGACGCTGAGGGAATACCCCGACGCCTGTCATACGCTGGAATTCGAACCCAATCGGGCCGAGATCACCGGCGAGATGTGCGATTGGCTCGATCAGCGCTGTCCGCCAAGTTGATACGGGTGCGAGAGGATTCCGGAGAGTTTTCATAAACTCGGGAAATTCTCCGCGTTCTGACGTATTCCCGCAGAAAAATGTTGCCATAATTCACGTGTTGACGCCCCTTCATGGATTTCATGGACAGGAATGATGATGCAGAAAATATCGTTGATCGCACTGATCATGTTTGTGTTGCTCGCCTCGAATGGGGTTTTGGCGATTGCCGATGACGATGCAAACAAAGGGGATCAACTCGACAAATCGCAATCGAAGGGGACGAAAAAAAACGCGAGTATACTGCCCGAATTACCGAAGGGTCTGGTTCCTCTCAACAAGCAAGAGACGGTACTGGTCGACGCCAAAGGAAAGCGGTTGTTGCTCAAGGCCGAAGTGGTGATGCGGGAAGGTTTGCTCGAAATGCTTTTGTGTCTCAAGCAGACGAAAGAGCACGAGTCGATTTTGTCGGTGGATGCCAAAGCATACACCATTCATGCCGGTTTGCTCGCCATCGGAGCCGAACAAGGGACGCCGGTGCGGTACGAACCGGAATTCAAACCTGCCACGGGGACGCCGGTCGCCATCTATGTGCAGTGGATCGATGACGAGGGGAATCGTCAGCGGGTTCGCGGGCAGGAGTGGATCTCGCGGGCCGTCCATCGATTCTACGCCGAGACCCTCGACAAGAAGCCGGTGGACCTGGTGATCCCTGAAGAAAGTCGCCTGCGATACGACAAGAAGAACAAAGAACTCACCTGGTACGGCCAGATGACCGAAGAGGAACGCGATCGGCATTTGGCGCTCAGCCGCGACAAGAAATATAAGACGGCCATTCAATCCTTTTTCTCGCGCAGCCAGCCGGAGGAAATGAAAGCGGGGTGGGTATTCGTCGGGAGCAGTTTCTTCACCGATCAGAATACAGGAGAAAAATATTATCAGGCCGAGGGGGGAGACGTGATCTGCGTGGCGAATTTTCCGACCGCACTGATCGATGTTTCAGTTGCCAGTTCGGCGAGCGGCGAACAAAACTTGCTGTATGAAGCCTATACCGAACGCATTCCTCCACTGGGGACTGAAGTTCTCATCGAACTCATCCCTGAACTTGACGAACCGGTGGAAGCGGTCAAGCCATAGTTCGGAACTCATTCGTATTCGATTTCACAGCCTTTCGGTTTCGTTTCAGTGATTTCGAGCGGTGTCCCGGCGAGTAACGCGTCGAGCGCGTCTTTCAAGTAATGGTGCTTGACCTTGGCGACCTGCATGTTGTCATCAATGGCGCCCATGTAGGCAATGTGACGCTGCTCGTCGAGGACGAAGATCTGCGGCGTCACGGAGGCGCCGTAGATGAGTCCCGTCTGTTGCGAGAGATCCTGTACGTAATCGAAGTTGAATTTTTCAGATTCCGCCCGGTTTTTCATCTTTTCGAGAGAATCAGCGGGGAATTTGCTGCAACTGATCGCGACGATTTTCACCCCCTGTTCGGCATATTCGTCGACCAGAGATTTGACTCTCGCCTCGTACGATTTCGCGACAGGACAGTGATTGCAAGTGAACATCAAGACCAGGATCTTGTCGTCTGCGTAGTCAGAAAGACTATGCATCTGATCGTCGACTCCCTTCAGATCCCGCCAATCCGGGGCGGCATCGCCGATGTTGACGCGGCGATTGAATTTAGATTTTTCCGCAGAAGTGACGGTAACGGTGGTTCCCGTCATGAGAACCAGGCCGAGCACCGTGATTGAGAACAGGTTCAGCGATTGAAACGATCGTGGCATAATTGGTTGTCTCGAAGAAGGTTTACAGGTGACGCATGAGAAAAAAGCGTCAATTGCTATGCCAGATGATTGTACGGATTGCCGCGAGTTCTTGTCCATCGCCTCGAAACTTTGGGCAGTTCCTGTTCATTTTTTCCGTTCGTGAGTGTATCATAACAGGCATTCAACTGGGCGTGTCGAGTATATTTGGTGAATTGCGAACATCACGCCATTCGCTCGTGAACCAACTGAAATGGTTAAGGAGATCTCCGCATGTTGCAAGTTCAATGTCAATTCCCGAACTCTCGACATTGGTTGTCTCGCGTACCAACTCTATGGCTTTGGGGTCTGAGCTGCGTGCTCCTGTCAATCTTTTCGATCGGCTGCTCGGACGATTCATCGGGAGGCTCTTCGACTCCGACGTCGGCATCATCGCCTCCTCCGGCGGCTCCCGCAGGAGGCATGCCTGCTGGTGCTGGAGGTCCGGCGGGTGCTGTTCCACCAGGGGGACCGATGGCCGGCAAAGCGGGCGAGTTCCCGGCAGGCGGGGCGGGTGGTGCTCACCCCGCAGGTACGCCGATGGCCGGTCGACCGGGTGAATTTCCAGCCGCAGGGCCTGCCGGTGCTCCCGCCGGCGCACTTCCGCCCGATGGAGCTATCGCCGGCAAAGCGGGAGAATTCCCCGCAGGAGGCGCTGCATTTCCCGGAGCCGCTGGAGCACCACTGGCTGGTGGACCGGGAGGGGGTGTGCCCGAAAATGCAGCTCCGCCGGTTCCCCCTCGCCCCGAAAATGTGACGGACTGGAAGCCAGAAGATTATCGAAACG
>JBJXGP010000294.1:0-15789 GCA_046160425.1 Planctomycetaceae bacterium | reverse complement strand
CGGCCGTGATACGCGAGGAAATTGAACATGTGCGGCAGAATCAATGCGCCGTTGTGATGAAAATCGTCTCCGACAAACCAGTCGGTAATCGGCGCCTGTGGGGAAGCCGCGATCAACGCGGGATGTGCATCGATCACTCCGTTCGACGTATAAAACCCGGGATACGAGATGCCATACAATCCGACCTTAGCGTTGTGTCCCTTCAAATTATTGATCAACCAGTCGATCGTGTCGTACGTGTCGGAACTCTCGTCGATATCCTGCGAACTCAACTTCTTCGGCAGGTGCGGCCGCATGTGAACGAAGTCCCCTTCCGACATCCAGCGTCCCCGCACGTCCTGATAGACGAAGATGTAACCCTCGGTCCCAAATAGCGCTGACGGCCCCAGATCGCTGCGATACTGATCGACGCCATAGGGCTGGCAACTGTACGGCGTGCGCGAGTACATGATCGGATACGTCTTCGATTGATCTTTCGGCACATACACGGCGGTGAACAGCTTCTTGCCGTCGCGCATCGGGATCTTGTATTCGTACTTCGTGTAGTTGGCTTTGACGTAATCCAACCCTTGCGCGGATACATCCGACACCGAGCAGATACAAACGATGACGCACGGCAACAACGACCTGAGAACATGCAACGATTTTCGTCCTGGCGCATCACATCGAAAATTCATTGGGAGTCACTCCAAAGATACACGGCAAAGGATCGATTACTTCTTCGATTTCATCTCATTTCGCCACCAGCGGATTTCATTCGAGTCGCGTTCGCAGGAAGCGACGATGTCGAGCTTCTTGTCGCCGTTGAGATCAACGATGATGACCTGATTGGCTTTGGGCCACGTCGGTTTCAGGATGTGCTGAATCCATTTGCCGGCGGGATCGCCGCTGTTCTCCAGCCACGCGATGCCGCCGTCCCCGCCAAACGCTGTCGCTGCGATGTCGAGATCACCGTCGCCATCGAGGTCGCCGGCATGGGCTTCGAACGCGAAAGGATAACGGGCCAGTCGATGCTCTTTCCACTCAGTACCATTGCCCGGCGCACCAACGTTTTCGTACCAGTTGACCTCATGAGAATCTTCGTGCCTGGCGTCTGCTAACATTCCCGCACCGACGATGATGTCGGGATCGCCATCCTGATCGAGATCGACCGCTTGCCCGTGAACAGGCTGGCTAGTCTTGTCGTCAACGACGGTGCGCTTCCACGGTTTATCGGTCGATTTCCCCGGATTTTCGAACCACACGACCAGATTCGTGGTTCGCGTCGTGGTAAATACGTCGATGAGGCCATCGGCGTTGAAGTCGGCGAAACGAATCGTTCGCGTCTCGCCGAGCTTTTCATCGATGACGTGCTGCGTCCATTCGGCCTGAGAGGGAAGCTTGCCGGGATTCTCGAACCAGACGACCTGTTGACTGACGTAATTCGAAGCCGCGGCGTCGAGATCGCCGTCGCCGTCGAGGTCTTTGAGCGCGATGTCGTATGCCCGTTTGAAGTTGGTCGAGATCGCGTGTTTTGTCCACAATTTTTCTTCGCGAGGCTGTCCGCTGTTCTCGAACCAGAACAGTTCACCGACCTGGTTTTTCACGATAGCAATGTCGAGATCGCCGTCGCCGTCGATGTCACCGAGGTCGTGTCGTTCGAACCAGCCGGGATCATCCTTCTGAATGAAATGCCGAGTGAAGTTGCCTTCGCCGTCGTTCTCGTACCAGTAGAGAAAATTGTCGGTGGCATCGCCGCTGGTGAGGTCGAGGTCGCCGTCGCGATCGATATCCCCGGCCATGACCGCAAACGCATAGCCATATCCGTCGGCGAGGAGATGCTCCGAAAACCCTTCGATGATCTCATTATCGCCGGCGGAGCCAACGCTTGCGGCAAGAAACATCGCGAGCACAATTGCTGCGGCGTTAACCCCAATCCGGTTCAAATGCGTCATGGAAAGATCACCTTTCATGAAAGTTTGAATGTCGTCATTCCAACGGAGCGATTCGCAATTTCCCCATTATGAACCAATTCCGACGAGAAATCACCGCCGGGAGAGTAGAAACAATTCGGTTTCACAGAGTATTCTGTAATCGACGAAAATCGAAACATCATGAGGTCAATGCGCGCCACACTCGCACGAGCATCCGTTCAATTCCATCCGCTATTATTTTTCATCCAGGAGTCTACAAGAATGAAAAGCGTACTCAACCTGAGTTGCATCCTGTTATTGTCGGCGGCCGTGTCAGTGCATGCCGAGGAAAAACTGAAATGGGAAAAGGTGACCGGCGACGCCGGCTGGCAACCGCGCGATTCGCAGGGAGAACTCGTCTATAACGACCAGTTGTGGATTTTCGGCGGCTGGTTCCAATCGTTTGAAGCTCCACCGAGAGACGTCTGGAGTTCACCGGACGGCAAGACGTGGACGATGGTCGCCAAGGATGCACCCTGGCAACACAGCGATCTCCCCATGTCGATCACGTTCGACGACAAGATGTGGATGATGGGGGGCTGGTTCAACGGCCGCTTGCCGGGTCACTCCGCCAGCAATCAGACGTGGTGGTCGACCGACGGCGTCAAATGGGAACAGGCGACCGACAATGCGGGCTGGTCTCCGCGCATCGCCTCGGGACTCGTCGTCTTCAAGGATAAGATGTGGATTCTCGGTGGCACCGAAAACTACTACTTTGGCGACGAGAAGAGTTTGAAGAACGATGTCTGGTCCTCGAAAGATGGTAAAGAATGGACGCAGGTCACCGACAACGCCGGTTGGAAGCCGCGCGCGTATCAAGTCGCGCTGGTCCACGACGACAAGTTGTGGGTGATGGGTGGCGGCAATTACGTTCCCGGATATTTCACCTACAACGATGTCTGGTGCTCCGAAGACGGCGAACATTGGACGCAAGTGATCGAAGCCGCCCCTTGGTCGCCGAGAATCTGGTTTTCGGGAGCCGTCTATCGCGACCGGATGTGGGTACTGGGGGGCTGGTCGAACAATCCCTCGCAAAACTGGGGCGACGTCTGGCATTCGAAGAATGGAAAAGACTGGACGAAACTCGAAACCGAAGTCACCTGGAAGGAACGCCACGAACACTCCGTCTACGTCTTTCAGGATAAGCTCTGGGTCGCCGGCGGACACGCCCAGCCGCTGAGCAGCGAAGTCTGGTCGCTGGATATCCCGAAAGACTATTTTAAGGATTGATGATCGCATTCCCATCGATTGATGCGTTCAGGATCTGCAAAATTCGTGAGCATTAACGAATTTTACAGATCCGTTTTTAGTTTTCGGTCGTTAAGATAATCGTTGTCATCTCTATCGTTCTGAATCGCGAATCACCTACACCATTCCAATCCATTGTGACATTCGCTGATTCTTCCCTGACAATGGAGCTCGGCCATGACGGATCACGATTCTCTTTCTCCCTCGGAAATCGCGAAGCAACTTCTGAAGCAACACGCATCGGGATCGAAAAAATCCAAATCTTCGTCGGCGAGCGAATCTCTGACCTTTGAAGTCGTATCGCCGCGATCGAGAAAAAAGCCTTCGTCGGCGAACAACTATAAGCCGGTCAATGACGACATCGAAGTCATTCGTTCGCCCCTTGGTAAACTCCAGCCGTTAACATCCCTCGTTGCTGCCGACTCCAGTCATGCGACTTCGAAGTCGATCGTGCAGCGCATCGCCGAGCGCAAGATGACGCTCGCCTCGATTTGCCTGATCATGTTCGGCGTCACGTTTTCGGCGGTGGCGATGTTCGGCCCGTCAACCACCGAACTCGTGCAAAACGGCAAAGTCCTCTTCGAACACGAATGGCAGCCACACGACAGCTTATCCCCCGAGGGCGACGGACTCGGCCCCGTATTCAACGCCAAATCGTGCGCGGCTTGCCATTTTCAGGGGGGTATCGGCGGTGCCGGTCCCAATCAGCATAACGTCGAGGCGTTTGAAGTCGAACCGCGTCCGCTGCATCCCGACAGCGTCGTCAACGGTGTGATCCACGCCTTCGCCGTCAATTCGAGTGACCAGGAAACGAGTGAATACGTTCGCGTGTTGTTTCCGGTCGTGAAGAAGGGCGAACGGATCATCGGCGTCTGCAATTCGGTGACGGTCCGCGATTTCGATCCGCTGCGAGTCACTTCGATCAACACGCCGGCGCTCTTCGGCAGCGGCTTGATCGACGGCATCTCGGAAATTGAAATCCAGCGCAACATGTACGCTCGATCGCTCAAAGTCATCGGCAAAGAATTTCAACTCGAATTCGATTCGACTCCCATCGGCCGCGTGCGCCGGCTGCCCGACGGGCGGATCGGAAAATTCGGCTGGAAGGGACAATTCGCGACGCTCGAAGAGTTCGTTTCCGCCGCCTGCGCCGTGGAAGTCGGCTTGACCAATCCCGGCCGTCCGCAAGAGAAACCGAAGCATCAGGGACCGGATACCGAAGCCGGCCTCGATTTGAACGGCGACCAGTTCCTCGCGCTGGTGACGTTCGTCGAAGAACTCCCCCGGCCTGAATTCGTCTATCCCGCCGATGTCAGTCATGGCGAGGTTCTGCACGGACAGCAGCTATTTTCATCCGTCGGTTGTGCGGATTGCCATACTCCCAATCTGGGAAGCGTCACCGGCCTCTATAGCGATCTGCTGTTGCATCGCATGGGAAGCCGCGAGAATAGCGAATACGGCCGGGTCGAACGCGATATCCCCATTCCGGAGAATTATCCCAAGCCCGACGAATGGAAGACACCGCCGCTGTGGGGCGTCGCCGATTCGGCCCCGTATTTTCACGACGGCGATTCCCCGACGCTGCACGATGCCGTCATGCGGCACGACGGCGAGGGCAAACACTCTCGCGATAAGTATGACCTGCTGAATGAGGGCGACCGGCGCGCTGTCGTCACATTCCTGCAATCGCTCAAGGCACCGCAAATCGTGCCGAAAAACGCGGGGCCGATCGCTGCTAATCAGCCATGATTGACTTCGCACGCGGTCGGGGCAAGAGATCAAAACAGCTCATGCAACACTCGACCGCGGCTGAGCGGGTGTGGCCGGTCGAGGCGGTCCCGCATTTCGGTCTCTGGAGCAAGCCCCAGGGAATCGAACAGCGTAGCCGTCAAGTCTTCGGGTCCGACGGGCGCATGGGACGGATACGCTCCATCCTGATCGCTGGCACCATAAACGTGACCTCCACGAACTCCCGCGCCGGCCAATGCAACGGAAAAACAATTTCCCCAGTGGTTGCGCCCCGGAGTCGGATGCGGCGCGATATATTCTAACTTGGGAGTCCTGCCAAATTCTCCCATCCAGACGACGAGCGTCTCGGTGAGCAAACCCCGATTCTCGAGATCTTCGAGCAGTGCGGTGTATCCCTGATCCATCGGCGGCATCAACTTGACCTTCAAGTCGCTTTCGATCTGCCAGTGCGAATCCCACATCGGAGTTTCGTCATTCGGCTCGCGGTGCCAGTTGAGTTGCACGAGAGTGACTCCAGCCTCGACCAGTCTCCGCGCCAACAGGCACCCCTGACCAAACATATGCCGGCCATATCGATCTCGCACGTCTGCCGATTCGCCGGTCAGATCAAATGCCGTGCGAACGCGGCTGCCGCTGATCAGCCCGAACGCTTCTTCAGCGAGACGATTGAATCGTTCGGGGACCTGTCCTCGCAAGGACTCGTCAAAATGCCTTGCAACGTGATCCAGTAAGTTACGACGTTCGGTCAATCGTGCCAGAGAAACACCGTCGGGCAACGTCAGCTCGTCGATGCGGAAATCCTCCGCCAATGGATTGCAGGTCAACCGCCAGGGATCGGCCTGCGGCCCCAGGAAACCGCCGTCTTGTCCTGGGTAGAAAGGAACATTGAATATCGGTTGCGGCAGAACCACCGAAGTTGGAATGCCCGTCAACGGCGTCATGAACTGTTTCACGACGGCGCTCAGACTTGGGGAATCGCTCCGGCTCGCTTCGATATCGTCGCGTCCCTTTCCCATACGGTGCAGCGTGCCGGTGAGCATTTCGTAGCTGCTTCCCGGATGAGACGGGTTATCGGTGTGTACTCCGCGGAGAACGCAGATGCGGTCCAGCATTTGTGCCGTGCGCGGCATCAACTCCCCGACGAACGTGCCGGCAACATTCGACACGATCGTACCGAAAGGGCCTCGTATCTCGGCGGGGGAGTCGGGCTTGGGATCCCACGGTTCGTGCTGCGGCGGTCCTCCGGTCATCCAGAGAACGATACACGACTTTGCCCGACGATTGACCGGATTTGCAGAATCACCACCAGCCTCTTGGCCCGACAATCGATGCGGCATCGCTAAGCCAAAGGCGCTCAATCCGCCGATCTGCAAGAGGTCTCGTCGTGAGAATCCGGAACAAGAGGTCGATGCCCGGCGGCAAATTGACAACATGACCGACCTCGCGATGCATTGACGTGATAACCCTTCGGAACGCAGACCTCGAACTTTTTCTGCCTCGACATTGAATTGCCAAATACTGCAAAATCGAAAGCGAACGAACGACGCATTTCACCAATGATTGTACGATTTCAGTTGAAACAGTTCAACATGTTTATTCTTTCTCTACGCAAAATCGCCGTGCTGTACCGACAAGACCGTTAGCGTATCCCCGATTGCCAGTGCGGCCACATCCCGGCGTGACCGGCCGTCAGGTTCGTGATCTGAGTTTCAGCCTGCGTATCGAGATTGCGGACGCAAATCTGTCGCACTCCCTCACGTTTCGAACCGTAAATCAGCCACTTTCCATCGAGAGACGTTTGCGGATGATAATGCAATGTTCCTGGCGGGGACTTCGCGAGTTGCGACGGAACTCCCTCCAACGAAATGTGGAACAGTTCGATGCTCTCCCCGACTTTCGCCGTGTAGTAGATCGAATTGTCGGTCTTCGACCAGACGGGAAGATCGCTGCTCCCCCCGTGAAAATCGAAGACGTCGAGAAATTCGATGACCCCGCGGTGACCGCCGCGGTCGGCGAGTTTTTTGAGTCCCGATCCATCGGCCCGCACGACATGGGGATGGCAGTTGTAATGCTCGCCTGAAACGAACATCAGCCATTGCCCATCCGCAGACCACTGCGGAACGAAATTGAACGGGTTGCCCGTCACGATATGTTTTTTATCGGAACCGTCGGCGTTGGCAATATAGACTTGGTAAGACTCGTGATAACTGATGAGTTTCCCGTCGGGAGATGCGCTGAATCCGTATGTGAAACCGCTCGATCCGCCGGAGACATCCTGCTTGTTTCGGCCATCGAGATCCATCAGGAACGGTTTCGACGTGCCGGCGACCAGCGACGTCATCAGGAGTTTTTTTCCGTCGGCCGAATACGTTATCGCGTTGTAATGGCTGACGCGATCGATGGCGGTCACGTTGGTCAGTTTCCCGGATTCGATATCGAGCAAATACGAATCGAGCGACCATTTCCCCGGCTCAATGCGAAACGTTTTGTGTTCTTCTTCCCATTTCGCGTTTTCGGGATCCTGCCAGCCGCGACCGATGATCGCCGTCTTGCCGTCGGGCGACCAACCGGCGAACTGTGTCCACGTATCGGGTTCGTTCGTGAGATCTTCCCCGACCAAACGTCGTTGTGAACCGTCACGCCGATTGATGACTGCTCGCATGGTGCTGACGTTGGCGTGCCGACCGCCGGGGAGATTCGTTCTGAGTTCAGTGTAACCGATGAGCGGCATTGGGGCATTTGCCTTCGGTTCCGGATCCCCTGCCGGCAACGATGACCCGAAAGGAAAAATATAAAAAATGACGATCGTCAAACACAAAGCCGACCAACGTTTGATTGTCATAATATTGTCCGATCCGAACCGTGAACCGATTATCAATGCAACACGTTGTCGTTTCACGAGAAATATCATACTATTCAGGCAACGACCTCAAAAGCTTCATGGAAATACGAAATCCACTTTATTCGAATCGTCAACTCATGTAAGATGTCCGATAGGTTACTTGACGTAACATCGGCGGACAACAAGGTAGCAGGATTCTCCACCTCGCTGTAAGGAATGTTGCCATGCTCAGCGTGCGACACGGTCAGCCATCTGCCCCAGGGATGAAGCGACGAGAACTATTGCGAGTCGGCGGGTTGTCGCTCTTCGGCAGCTTGACGATTCCGAGACTGCTCCAAAGCGCTGAAGAGTCGATCTACCGGTTTGCGCCGCGCGCCAAATCGGTCGTGCTGTTCAACCTGCTCGGCGGCCCCAGCCACATGGACATGTTCGACATGAAGCCCGAGGCTCCGCCGGAAATCCGCGGCGAGTTTCAGCCGATCGACACATCATTGCCAGGTTTGCAAATCTGCGAACTGCTTCCCAACACCGCGAAGCTGATGCATAAGGCATGCGTGATCCGCACTATTTCGCACATGTACAATTCGCACGATCCGCTGGCGATCATGACCGGATTTACCGGCGGCAATCCAACGCTCCCCGCACAGCCGACCGATCCCCCCAACATCGGTGCCATTTGCCAGTACCTCGGCGTCGGTCCGCAAGATTTACCGGGAGCTGTCTGTCTTCCCTGCTATCCCGGTTGGGGCCAGCAAGGATATCGTCGCGGCGGCCCCTACGGAGGTTTTTTGGGGAGTCAATACGATCCGTTGTTCTCGTTGTGCAATCCCACATTCGAACATGAACCCAAGTTTGAGCATTACGATCCCGTGATGGCACGCGGCGAACCGGTTCTGCCAGGCATGGATGAACTCCCTGCGATGAACATAGACCGCTTCGAGCATCGGCGTTCGCTACTCGAACAGATCGACGAAGCCTTCAATCAGACGAATCAATCGAAAGCCCAGGACCGTCTCGATAAATTCCAAAAGCGGGCTATGTCAATGCTGACGTCGAGCAAGACCCGCGACGCATTCGATCTCACGAAAGAAACCGATGAGACGCGAGATCGTTACGGCCGCAATCTGTTCGGCGCCAGCATGTTGATCGCCCGCCGTCTGGTTGAAACGGGCGTCCCGTTCATCAGCGTCCATCAGGAAATCTTCAAACATTACGGCCATGCATACGACATGCACAGCAATAATTTCAACATGCTCCGCAACGTGAACCTGCCGATTCTCGATCTCGTGTACCCGGCGATCGTGCAGGATCTCGATGAACGCGGGCTGCTCGACACGACGCTCGTCATCGTCATGGGTGAAATGGGACGTTCGCCGCGCGTGAATTCGAGCGCGGGTCGCGATCACTGGCCGCAGTGCGGCTTCAGTCTGCTGACCGGCGGCGGAATCAAGCCGGGGATGATTTACGGAGCCACCGACAAACAGGCGGCGTACCCGACGAATCATCCGGTCTCGCCGGCCGATTTTGTCGCCACGATTTACCACCTGATGGGTATCGACCCGCACATGACGGTCAATGATCGCCTGGGGCGCCCCCTGCCGATTGCTCACGGAGGAAGCCCGATCGAGGGGATACTGGCGTAGCGGCCTAAGAATTTGTCATTCCAGTCAGGTTCCTGATGAGAAACTCCATCTTCATTCTCAGCATATTCACCATCGGCCTGATGCAGGCCCTCTTTGCGCAGAATGGTCCGACGGAATCCTCCACCGAGGCCGGTGCTCAAAAGCAGTCCGCACCAAAGCCCGGCGATTACAACAATCTCGGCCATCCGTCGACGACCCCGGTCGACCGGCCCAAACGACCGGGTTGGCTCGACCGTCATCAGCAATATTGCGCCCGCGCTAAAGAAGGGGAAGTCGATCTCGTATTTCTCGGCGATTCATTGACGCAGCGCTGGGAGACCGCACCAAATGCGTGGAAGAAACATTTCGCCGATCGCCACGCCGTCCAGATGGGAATCGACAACGACGGAACGCAGCAGATTCTGTGGCGCATCGATCATGGGACGCTCGACGGAATTCAACCCAAATTGATCGTGTTGCTCATCGGTATCAACAACATCGGCAATGACGATGCTAGCCCCGAAGAAGTCCGCGACGGAGTCAAAGCGATTCTCGAACGATTGCAAAAACGACTCCCCGAATCACCCGTGCTGCTGATGGGACTATTGCCGTATGGCTATCCCGGTACCAATTATGCCGAACGGATCCAACAGACCAATATTTTAATCGAAGAACTCGCCGATGGAAAACGGTTCGATATCTCGACGTCGGTCCGAAACTGCTCGTCGATGGCAAGATCAGCAAAGCGATCCAGCCCGATGGCGCTCACCTTTCGAAGCGAGGCTACGAAATCTACGCAGCCGACATCGAACCCATCGTCAATGAATTCGTACCGGCGAAGTGATCTCTCAGCCATCGATATCTTTGAGCACGGCGTCAGAGTCAACACGCGAGCATGCATCGCGAAAGTATTGGGTAACGTCAGTTGCTTGAAGGTGCATTATGGTCTGCGACGTGTTAAAATCATCGTCTGAATTTCGTAACACTTACAGGAAGTCAGACCGTGAACGAACCCAGCCTCTCCGCGAATGCCGGCCTCGAGTCGCTCGATTACGCCGCGATCGCCTTTTATTTTGTGTTGACGTTTGGCATCGCTTTGTGGTTTGGCCGCAAGCAAAAAAACACTGAAGATTTCTTTGTCGGCGGTCGGCACATGCCGTGGTTCGCCGTCGGTTTGAGCATTCTCGCGACGCTGTTTTCGACGCTGAGTTATCTCGGCATGCCGGGAGAGATGATCAAGAACGGGTTCGGCGTATTCGCCGGCTTGCTCGCCATACCCGCCAGCATGTCGGTCGTGTTATTCGTCTGGATTCCTTTTTTCATGCGGCTGCGGATGACGAGTGCCTATGAATATCTCGAAAAGCGATTCAATTACTCCGTCCGCTTGCTGGGTGCCGGGTTGTTCATCCTGTTGCGTCTCGGCTGGATGAGCATGGTGATCTTCGCGGCGTCGATGGCTCTCGACCGCATCAAAGGGCCGGACATCCAGATGCTTTCCGGAGACGACATCTACTGGTGGATCGGCATCGTGGGCGTCATCGCGGCCATCTACACATCGGTCGGCGGCATTCAGGCAATGATCTGGACCGACGTGCTGCAATGCCTGTTATTGCTGGCCGGAGTAATCCTGGTGATCGGCTCCGTGATGTACTTCGACGGAACAGGCCCCAGCGACTGGTGGGAGATCGCATCGACGACGCCCGGACGCAACAACCTTCCGCCCGTCTTCAGTTGGGACGTCACCGTTCGCGTGACGATCGTTTTCGCCATCGTGAACAATTTCTTCTGGACGATCTGCACGCACGGCTCCGATCAGGTGGTCTTGCAGCGATATTTCACCACGTCGTCATTAAAGAATGCACGCCGCAGTTATTTGAGCAATCTGTTTGTGGAAATCACGATGGCTTCGCTGCTGGCGCTGTGCGGGTTGGCGCTGCTCGCCTACTATCTGAATCACGCCGAACTGGTTCCGGCGGGCTTGTCAGTGATCAAGGACGCCGACAAGCTGTTTCCGCATTTTCTCGGTCACAGCCTGCCGGCGGGGGTCGCGGGGTTGATCATTTCCGCATTCTTATGCGATGCGATTCAGACGCTCGAATCGGGAGTGAACTCGATCACCGCCGTCGCCACAAACGACATCGTGCCACGATTGCGGCATGGCCGCGAGCGAATCATGAGCGACCTGATGTTCGCCCGCCTCCTCAGCATCGTCATCACGTTGGCAGTCACCTGTAACGCCTATTTCGTGGCATATAAAGCCGAATCCATCGGCGAAACGATCGTCGGCATGATGCCCAAATTTTTCAATATGTTCGTCGGCCCGTTATCGGCATTATTCATCATCGGCATGTTCTTTCCGCGTTGTACGGCTCGCTCGGCGATTCCCGGTGCTCTGAGCGGATTCCTCGTATCGATCATCTGGAGCTGGTGGGCCGAAATCCTCGGCACGGGGATTCTCGGCGTCAACGAAGCGACGGGCAAAGCGATTGTTCCCACGTTCCTGCTGGCGATCGCCGTCCCCTCGATCACGAGTCTCTCGGTCGCCTGGATCTTAAGCTGGATCGTCGAAACCGGCGAAGACCACTCTGGACGAAAATACTCATGGAAGTACGTGACATCGCAACCGATTCCCGAGGAAACACCAAGTTGATTCTTTGAGGAGCAGGCACCCTATCGAAGGGAAATACATGACGGATAGCCCGACACGCCGCGACGTCTTGAAAGGGGTTCTCGCCGCATCGCTCGCGACCGCCGCGGGGACACATGCCGACGGAAAGGCCCCATCGGCAGCGGGAACGCCGAATCGCATTGCAGCCGAGAACATGAAGCCGGGAAGCCGCGACTGGCAACTCACCCGTGCCCAACTCGATCGCCTGGGGGGAGTTCGCTCGCCGACGATCGAAGGCTACTGCTCGAAACAGAGCGTCTCCGCCGGCGAGACGATTGAAATCAAAGTCAGCGCCGACCCTGCCGAGAAATTTCAAATCGAAATTTTTCGCATGGGATACTACGGCGGAGCCGGCGCGCGACACATGCAGACGATCGGTCCGCTCGACGGCAAGCCGCAGCCACTCCCCGAAGTCGGTCCGCAGCGATTGCGCGAATGCCGCTGGGAAACGAGTGCCGAATTGACCATCCCCGCTGATTGGCTGAGCGGCGTGTATCTCGGGCGGTTGACGACGCTGAACGACGACAACGGGACCGGGTACTCGCAAAGTTACGTAATCTTCATCGTCCGCGACCAACGCCCCGCTGACGTTGTGTTTCAGTGTAGCGATAACACCTGGCAGGCGTACAATCAATGGCCCGATGCGTATTCGCTGTATACCGATCCGCGCGCCGCTCATGCCGCCGATGTGTCGGTCTCGTTCGATCGCCCGTACGGAAAATTTCCGTTCTTGATCGAAGCGCCGCAGTCGATCGGTTCGGGAGAATTTCTCCTCTGGGAATTCCCTCTCTGCTACTGGCTCGAGCAGCACGGCTACGATGTCACCTACTGCTCGAACAGCGATTTGCTGACTCCCGACACCGCAACGCGCGGCAAGGCATTTCTCAGCGTCGGCCACGACGAATACTGGGACTTGCGGCAATTCGAATCACTGCAACATGCGGTCAAGGAGGGGGTGAATCTCGTATTTCTCTCGGCCAACGTGGCGTACATGATGTCGCCGTTTACTCCATCGAACGACGGACAGCCGCTGCGGATCATCACCCGCGCGGGGCCATACGGCGGACTCTCGGAAGCCGAAAAGCAGGCGTATCCCGATATTCTCGGTCCCTTCGAGATCGCTGGCCCCGACGAAGGGCAATTGATCGGTGCGAGAACCGTCGTCCCGTTCAACGGCAGCGGAGACTGGATCTGCACGCTCCCCGAGCACTGGATTTTCGCCGACACCGGCATGGCCAAAGGGGATCGCATTCCCGGTCTCGTCGGCTGGGAATTTCACGGCGATCCAGCCGATATCCCAGGACTGGAAATCGTCGGCGAAGGGAAAATTCTCTCGTGGGGGACGACCCCCGGTCGCTGGGTGGCAACGATTTACCCCGGGCCGAAGGGGAATTTTGTTTTCAACGCCTCCACGATCTGGTGGGCACAAGGTCTCGCATCACCCCCCGGACATATGTTACCATGGTCCCATTGGTCGCGGCCTCACGGGCCGGATGAACGCGTTCAGCAAATCACCCACAATGTGCTGAAGCGCGCAACCGGGTCCGGTTAGATAGAGGGTGTAGAATGTCATCGAATATTTATCTGGGAAAACAGATTTTGTGATTCCACCGGGATCTATCATCGAGTCGATCTTAAGGTTGAGATCGCTAAACCGAATCACGACAAGCGGTTGCCAAGATAATTCACTCCGACAACAGGAGATCTGACATGCTCAAGATGCTCGGCAGTCCACGGCAGTTTTGCGACGGAATCACCCGGCGAGAATCGCTCACTGCCGGTGCGGTTTCGGTCCTCGGCGGCTTCGGACTCCCGCAACTTTTGCAGGCGGAACAATCTCAACCGGAGCATGTCTGGAACGGCAAGGCCAAGAGCGTCATCTGCCTGTATCTGCTGGGGGGTGCCCCGTGGCAGGACATGTACGATTTGAAGCCGAAAGCGAGCGCCGACATTCGCGGTGAGTTCAACCCGATCTCCACCAATGTCCCCGGCATCGATATCTGCGAACACCTCCCCCGACACGCGCAGTGGATGGATCGCTCGGCGATCGTGCGTTCGATCAATCACCGGGCAGGTTGCCATAACTGTCTCCCCAGTTACACCGGCTGGGAATTCCCCGAAACGAATCTCGTCAATCTCACCGAAACGCATCCCCCCAGCATGGGTTCGGTCTGCGAATATCTCAGCGGCGGACATGCCGATTCTCCTGCTTACGTTTACATGCCCTGCTATCTCGGCTGGGGACAGGCGATCCGCCGTCCCGGTCCGACGGCCGGATTTTTGGGGACTCGCTTCGACCCGCTCTATACCGAATGTGCTCCCTACGTCGACAAACCTCCGGAAGTTCCTAGCCAACCGCAACCGCTGCGCGGCATGCCGTTCATTCCGCATACGAAACTCGATCAAGGGATGACGATCGACCGCCTCAACGGTCGACAGAGCCTGCTCCAGCAACTCGACGTCGAGCGTTTTCGCGTCGAACAGCAGGGGAGCCTCGGCGGATTCAACCGCCAACAGGATCGCGCGTGGAGCCTGCTGACGAGTTCGAAGGTCCGCGAGGCGTTCGACATCGACAAGGTCGATCCTGTCGTCCGAGAACGTTACACTCCCACGGTATTCGGCCAAAGCGCGCTGATCGCACGACGTCTCGTGGAAGCGGGGGTTCGCTTCATCAACGTCACCTGGGACTGCTACTGGGAACGCTTGAAGCTGCAACTGCATTGCTGGGATACGCACTCCTCTAACTTTACGTTGATGAAAAACTACAATCTTCCGTATCTCGATATGGTCTACAGCGCATTGATGCAGGATCTTTCCGACAGCGGCCTGCTGGATGAGACGCTGGTGGTGGTCATGAGCGACTTCGGCCGCACGCCGAAAATCAACGCCGGCGCGGGCCGCGATCACTGGACGTTCTGCTATTCGATGCTCTTCTCCGGCGCGGGGATCAAAGGGGGAACGATTTACGGCGCCAGCGATGCCCAAGCCGCTTACCCGGCGGCGAACCCCGTCAGCACATCGGACATCTGCTCGACGATCTATTCGATTTTAGGGATCGACCATGAAACCTTGATCCACGATAAAGTCGGCCGCCCGATGTCGATCAGCCACGGCGGCTCGCCGATTGCTGATATCATCGCGTAGCGGATGCCGATTTTTTTTCGCGATGACGAATCGTTCGGCGTCGGTTGTTGATGCCGCATGAGCGGCGTTCGCTCTCGTCGGCCATTGCATGAAGTCATCACGATCAGCAACCAGGAGGAGTTCCGATGTTCATTCGCACGACGCTCTTTTCGCTCGCGTTGATGTTTGCCTGCTGCACGTCGGCATCCGCTCAAAGCCGACAGGCCCCGCCGGGCATGTTCAAGGATTTGGATGACGAAATTCTCAGCGATGCGCTGATCGTTCACGGCACGCAACTCTTCATCGATGACGACTTGATCGGCGACATGCAAGGCTTGCGGAAACAGCTCAACCAACCGGTCAAGTACGAGAACAATCCCGTGTTGAAGCGGGACAAGCCCTGGGAGAATTCGGGGCCGGGTTACGCGACGATCATTTACGATGCCGAAGAAAAACTGTTCAAGGTCTGGTACGAGAACTGGAATCAGGAAGAAGAAAGCACCGCCGCGCTGTTGTATGCGACATCCGTGAACGGCATCGATTGGGACAAGGACCTCGGCGATACAGAGAACGGGACCAACCTCG
>JBJXGP010000293.1:0-11910 GCA_046160425.1 Planctomycetaceae bacterium | reverse complement strand
GATCTCCAATGCCGGCGTAGGCATTTACAATCTCGAACTTGGAGACTTCGTAAAAGTACGTCGATCCCTTCATCGTGGATTTGTCGGCAGTTAACGTGATGGAATCATCCCCAAACGAACCATAGAGATCGGCGCGATCTTTTCCTCCAAGAGTCGAGATGCCATAAACTTCTTCGAATCGAGACGCAGAGCCGTAGTAGTTGTCGCTGAAAATGATGCTGCGTACTTCTTTTGCGACAATTCGATCGTCACCGGTAGAGTCGAATAGGCGTGCCTCATCGTTCCCTCCCGCGTAGGCATAACCATAGACGCGATCGAAATCGTATGCACGATTGTCAAAGCCAGCTCCAGAAAGCACTCCCAGTGTCGGATTCACCTGAAAAAAATCATTTCCCGGAGAATCCCACATCATGGCGACATCGGATCCCGACGACGAATACGCATCGACCTGTTCGAATCGCGACGCGGAGTTGTAGTATCCGTTGCCCGTTATCCAACTTCGGGCCGCTTCCCCGACAAAACTGTCGTTCCCATTCGAATCATCGAGATGTGCAACATCGCGACCACCGGCATACGAATAGGCATAGACCCGTCGATAGCCGACAACCCGATTGGAAAATCCTGATCCATTCAGTTCAGCAGAGGCAGGTGATGCGAGAAATTCATCGTCACCAATCGAATCGTACAAATACGCTCGGTCCTGACCTCCGCCCGAAAGGACGGAAATCTCCGAAAAGTCGGCGGCGTTTAAGGTAATGCTGGAATTCACCAGTCGCAGCGATCCCAGTCGCAGTTCCACGTTTTCAGTTGCAGAAGTTCCCGTCACCTGAAGTTGATCGTCGCCCCCGAGACCGTCCAATTCGATAGACGCCACCGAAGCGGCATCGAAGGTGTATGTGTCGCCATTGATCGCAACAGCAAGTTGGGCGGGAGTTGACGGCGAACGAAGTGTCACCTGGATCTCGTCGTCCGCCTCAGTTCCGAAGACCATAAGTTTGCCGTCGACGAGAATCGGGCTGGGGGCACCAACGATATTGACCTGAAACGATGCTCGAACGGCGTGATCCGTTCCCCCCGGCGCGGTCGGGCGGTCGCGAACGGCCAAGTCGAATGTCGTTGCGCCGGTCATTCCGGGCGTGGGCAGAATCACCAGTACTTGTTGGCCGTCGATGCGCTCGATAGAGACAGAACCCTCTTGAACGAGGTCATGATTGTCCCATTCCACCTGCACTGACAGATCGCCAATGGCCGTATCGGCATCGAACAAGGGCAAGACGACACGAATCGGGTCGCCATTGTTGACCGTCAACACGTCTGCGATAGGGCCTAACGCGGGGAGAGACTCGACCGCAATCGTGAGATCATCGATCAGAAGAATTACAGGATCGGTAGTTGGTCCTTTAATTTCAAACCGAAATGCGCCGGCCTTCCCTGAATACTGCGAAATGTCCAGCGACGCGGACTGAAATCCTGAACCAATTACAGACGTCAACCCCAGCGTAGCAACGTGCGCACCATCGAAACTGATTTCGAGCTCGTCACCTGGGCCAGCATCTTCGACGTTATAGCGAAAACCAATGTGATTGGCATCTGGCGAAAGGATCACGGGAGACGAGAACCATGTCTCCTCAGTTTGTTCGAGTTGCAACGCAAAAGTGTCGCCAACGTTGACCAACTCCGAACTTCCAACGACATCAAAGCGTTCGCTGCTTGTAAAGATGGATAATCCAACTAACTGAAGGAGGGTATCGATCGTTTGATTACCGAACGAAGGAATTGGTCCGAGTGCGGCAAACATTTTCTGTGCTAAACCAGCGTCCTCGAATCCACCATCGACGAATACGTTCGTAAATCTATCTGCAAATAGTTCTCCTTCATCGCTGACCATAGCGTTTATGGGACGGTTATCAATTGATGGTTCCGACATGGACGCGTCGATCATTGCGGTATAGGGATTGTACTCAGGAAGCGGTGCCCACGGATTCTCGGCGTCAAAGGAAAAGAACAGTTCGCTAATATTAATATGGTTCGACGGCTCGCCTTCGCGACCGTGAATCTGGTCATTAATAAATCCTTCTCGCACCGGTGCTCGCCACTCACGAAAAAGATCAACAACCTCCTGGGAAAAGTTTAGGTCACGCTCCTCCGACAATATCTTATGCGCGAATGCTGCCAGCCATTGTTCCATCAGGCCGCCGCCAGGTTCGACTAAAGGCTGTTCGACGCGGAAATTCAATTGGTAGTCGGCAGGATTGTCAGCGACCGCATCCACAATGCTGATATCCGCCAGTTCTTTTCCGTATCCCGGCCAGTCCGTCGAATATCCATCCAAGGCCGTAAATCGATCGACTTGATATCCGCGTTCGCCCAACAGTCTGATCACCTCGGCACCGACAGCGGCCCCTCGACTATGGCCAATAATATGAATCCATTGATCATCGACCGGTGATCCGAGTATAGAGATCCCTTCAAGCTGAGATGGCAGTAATAGTTCATCCACAACCTTCTTTGCAGTGGCACGTGCGATGAGTTCAGCCTGATCCATCCATTGTTCCTTTTGGTACCGAAGCAGCGTCTGAATTAGCGGAGCTACCAGGTCCAATTCGGGGCCGCCAACCCAATTTGATGTCTCCAATATGAGATCTGTTAATAAGTACGCTGCCGCCCAATCCCATCCTTTACTAGATTCCCACAGGACGGTGACGTTTTCTACATTGTTCTTGAGATCACTTTCTCCTCGTAGTTGGATGAAGTCTGTTAGACTCTTGCTAAAACCAAGCCACGCCGCGTTCATGTCTTCATAGGAAAAGGGATTGGGGTTAAGGCCATGGATCAAAACATTCACGTATTTGCGACTGATCTCAAGCAACGCCTTGTCGAACCCCAGTGCCAAATCGAAGTTATCTGTCTCATCTGCTTCGTCGATCACATTGTCGGCGTCAGAGATCATTCCCAGGTAAATCGGGCCAACGGGGTTGAAGCCGGCAGGCGTCTCTTTAGGCAGTTTCAACGTCACTTGACCGCTAAACGACTGGCCGATGCCGCGCGCTGGGATGGCAACGTCTCCTGAGACTTCCACGAGTCTGAGATCGTCCAGATCGATTTGTAAATCGGGCGATGCGACAAAGCGTACCCTGGTGGGGCCAATATCGATGTTTCCCTGGTTGGTTACCGAATAACTGATGGTGATCTCATCTCCCCACTGACGTGAAGGATTGAAATCGCTATTTCCCGGTGGATTCTGCACGACGAATCCGGACCCCATCAAGTTCGGACGCAATGCCTCGTGATTCGCCTCGACGACGTACACACCGTAACCGGCTGTGGCGGTCGCGTCGTTCTTTCTATAATTGGTGATGAATACGAGATTACCGTTGTCGCTCATCGAAAAGTCGTTGGCCGAAAAGCCCGAGTAGACGGCCTTATGCAATGACGTGAGTTGAACTCCATCAGCGAGCAACAGGTTAGCAGTTGCCGAGGGACCGTTGTATAACCCGAAATGTTGGTTATCGAATCCGATAAATGCGAGGTCGCGTTCATTGGAAAATACAACCGGGTCGGACAGCGATACTAATCCTCCGTCCTCACCAAACTCCCTCACGATGCGACCATCCGCAATGACAACGAGTTTGTCATCGCCTCCTTGCAGAATGGTGGAAATCTCTCCTCGCCCATTTATTGTCAAGGACACGTCAGGATTGAGTACATAATCGGTATCTACAATGGCATAGACACCTCCCTGAGTGTCCAGCGACAACTCAGGATCGGTTGTCTGCAACAATACCAAAAACGATCGGTTTATGTCTTTAAGACTCGCCGAAGAATTATTTCCCATCACAGATACCGGCAAGGAGATATTATGCACATCGGTTACATCAATAATTCCGCTGCTTGCGGTGACTTCTGTGTTCGTGGCCGTTAGTGGAATGACTGTATATTTTACGGTCAGCGGGGGATCGCCATCGTTGGATTGCGGAAAATAGGACGCTCGGGCTTTCACGTTTAGTTTCGTGGGAATGTGTCCAGGCTCTACGACGACTTGCCCTTCATATGCGGTTCCGTATTGGTAGTTTTTCTGGTCCAGAATGACACCGACAGCCATTGTGCCGCCGTATCCATAGAACCCGTATTGCCACGGGTCGTCAATAAGTTCGGCTTCAATCTTAAATGCTTCGGCGTCTTCCCAAATCTCGTCGTCAACTAAAGGAATATCGATGAAGGTTGCGATTTCACCCGGCGCGATCGTCACGATTTCATCCATGGCGGCGTAGTCGACACCGGCCGTTGCTGTCAGATCGCTGGTGCGAATCCTCACGTGCAGCGGCGCGTTTTCGGGCGCTGTTCTCCGAAGCGATACATGAACCCTCATGTAATCTGTGATCCGCGGATCGCCATGCTCATCTGGCTCGGCATGGTTGATGACTGCACTTTGGTCACGAACGAATAAACCGCTGCTGGCGCTTAATCGCACGCTCGCTAACACATCGCCGGCAAATGGGGAAAAGTTTCCTGATTTATCCACCGTGAAATACACATCGCCGGTCCTAAAAGTGTCCACACGAAAAACTGCGCGACCGTCATCGAGCAATTGCAGATTCGATAATTCGCCAACCAATCCAGGCCGAACCAAACCGGGAACAAGAATATTGTTCTTAAGGAAGTAAATGCCTCCAGTTCCGTCAAATTCCTCAGCAATCACCGCAATCGTTCCATCATCGTTGATTTGCGGATCTCGAAACGATGTAAAGGCTCCGAGAGTATTCAGCGTTAAAAGCCTTTTTTGATTCACGACATCGTACACGACCAGTTCTTGTTCGGTAAAACCGGAGTCCAGGTATTGCACGAGTACGGCAACCCCGGCATTGTTGATATCTGGCGCCATGGCTTTTCCGCTCGGGCGATATCCATTTGTCAGACCCGGCAATACAACACCTTGATTTGTCAGCCACGAAAACGGGGCGGAAAAACTTCCTCGTGGGTTCGCCAGTAGAATTGTTCCCGCATCATTAATGACCGGAACGGCATCGAGATTCGCGCCGAGTCCATCCAACTCGTAGTCGGCAGAAATCTGCGCCGCAAGCAGCACGCGCGGCTCGAGTTGTTCGATTAATGCATCGTGGGATTGCAATCGCGGCCCACGTCGGTGCTTTCGAGAATTCGACCGACGCTGAAAGAGACCTTCGGAAATGCGGGAAAATAAACCGTGCAGTCGAGGGAGTTGGATCATCGGATAGTTTTTCAAGGGGACAGGTGCATATTCACGCAGGATGCAGGAAATTCGGAAAACCCCGCATTACAGCATGAAGTCCTGAGATTTCCAATCAAAAATCAAGCGGAGAGGGGGAGATTCGAACTCCCGGTGGACGTGAATCCACTCCGGTTTTCAAGACCGGTGCAATCGGCCACTCTGCCACCTCTCCCAATACGATTCCTCCAAGCGGGCGACATTCTACACGATGAATTCCGATTGAGCAATTTCAAATGGTCTCAACCGATTCAAATCCATCCCGGATGCGAAAACGCACTCGTAGCGGTTCATGGTATTCCATTCCTTACGACTGTTGACGTTGATGTCTCAAATGACGACACGGTCATGTTGCCTTTGGTTCACACGATTTTCTTTGTTGAGGCGGCGATCATCGGTATCCTGAATTGAACCATATCAAACGGGAAACTGACGCGGCGGCGTTCTGGAAGAAATTGAATGACCACAGCCTTTGGGGAGGACTGTCGATGAAACTCCTGATAAGATGCAAGGGCGTGTCCACCAAACGATACCGGGGCACGGCGGCCTCGATATGATGCCAACGAACATTCTTGTGATGAGATCGATCGCCTGATTCCGCCGGATGAAAGCAACATCCATGTGGTGCAGTATTCATTACCGACGAAACGAATACCTGAGCCGTTGTCGAACGCGACGGCTGACGGCCGATGGTTTTCTCCGCCATTCGACATGCGCACTGATATTCGTTGCAATCGTTGGCTTATCAACGGCAGTCGGTCAGGATTGTGCGGGAGAAGCTCCCCCGCCCGAACGTGAGATCAACGCCGATCAGGAGCGTTTTTTCGAAATGAGCATTCGTCCGCTGCTGTCGGAGAAATGCTTCAAATGTCATGGCCCCTCCAAACAAAACGGAAAGCTGCGTCTCGACTCGCGGACTTCGATCTTACGCGGCGGCGAAAACGGTTCGGCTATCGTACCCGGAAAACCGGACGAGAGCCTGCTCATCGATGCGATCAATTTCAAGTCGCTGGAAATGCCGCCGTCGGGCAAATTATCTGACGACGAAATCACCGCATTGACTCAATGGGTGCGCGACGGGGCGGTCTGGCCCGAAACGCTGAAATCAGAACATTCGACCGGATTCGGATCGGCGATCACCGACTCAGACCGCGCGTATTGGGCGTTTCAGCCCTTACGTCAAAGTTCTCCGCCCGACGTGGGTGTCGATTCCTGGTGTCGCAATGAAATCGACCGCTTCATTCTCAGGCGGTTAATCGATGAAGGGATATCCCCAGCACCGTCGGCTGACAAGTTGACTCTCATTCGCCGCATTCATTTTGATCTCATCGGCCTGCCGCCGACGCCTTCAGATATTGATGCGTTTCTCGCGGATACCGCCGACGATGCATACGAACGCCTGGTCGATCGATTGCTGGATGATCCGCGCTACGGCGAGAAATGGGCAAGGCACTGGCTCGATCTCGTGCGTTATGCGGAATCCGACGGCTACAAGCAGGACGATTATCGGCCGGAGGCGTGGCGCTATCGCGACTATGTCGTGCAGTCGTTCAATGGCGATAAGCCTTACGACCGCTTCGTCCTCGAACAACTCGCGGGAGACGAAATCGCTCCGCGCGATCCCGAAATTCTCGCCGCCACTGGGTACTTGAGACACTGGATCTACGAATACAATCAACGCGACGTGCGGACACAGTGGGATACGATCCTGAATGACATGACCGACGTCACGGGGGATGTGTTTCTGGGGATGAGCATCGGCTGTGCGCGGTGCCACAATCACAAGTTCGACCCGATCTTGCAGCGGGACTATTATCGATTGAAAGCGTTTTTCTCTCCACTGCTGCCGCGCGATGATCTGTTTTTCGGAACGACCGAAGAAGTCGACGCCTATCAGCAGAAATTGTCTGCATGGCAGACGCAAACCGCCGAACTGCGCCGACAGATCGATGTGATCGAACATCCGCACCGAGAACGAGTCCTCGCGGCTGCGATCAATAAATTTCCGCTCGATATCAGGCCGATGATGCAAAAAGCAGCCGGCACACGATTACCTCTCGAGCATCAACTGGCGACGCTGGCGTATCGTCAGGTGCAGGCGGAACTCGATCGAATCGATGTCGAAAAGCAGCTCGAAGGGGATGCAAAGACAAAGTACCAGGATCTGAAGAAGCAACTCGCCGAACTCGAACCATTGAAACCGCCATCGTTACCGATTGCATTCACGGTGACCGATTACGGTCCCGACGCACCGACGACGGTGATTCCCCACGACGTCGATCAGTCCGACATCTTGCCGGGTTATCTTTCGGTGCTCGATCCGTTGAATGCGGAGATCGACAACTTGCCGAATTCGACGGGGCGACGGTTGGCGCTCGCTCGCTGGATCACGGATCCCCAGAACCCGTTGACGACTCGCGTGATCGTCAACCGAGTCTGGCAATATCATTTCGGTCGCGGACTGGCGGCCACTCCCAGCAATTTCGGAAAACTCGGAGACGCCCCGAGTCATCCGGAACTGCTCGACTGGCTGACGCAACGATTCCTGGAGGGAGGATGGCGATTCAAAAGTCTGCACCGCACGATCGTCACCTCGGCGACGTATCGACAAGAATCACTCGTGATGACTTCGGAAGTCGCGAGCACGAAAGATCCCGGAAATCGCTGGCTCTGGAAAATGCACGTCCGCCGACTCGATGCCGAACAGATTCGCGATGCCATGTTGTCGGTCAGCGGCGAACTCGATACACAACGCGGCGGACCGAGTGCCGACGGTGACGCGTTACGACGCACGATCTACACGAAGGTGATCCGCAACAAACGCGATCCATTGCTGGATGTTTTTGATGCTCCGGATAACTTCAACAGCATCTCGCAGCGAAATACCACGACGACCCCGACGCAATCCCTGCTCTTGATCAACGGTTCGTGGACGCTAGCTCGCGCCAAAGCATTTGCCGATCGATTAACGACACTGCAACTCACCGATGAGGAGGTCGTCGATCAAGCATATCGTCTGGCGTTTGGACATCCACCCGTTGCAGAAAGCGTGCGGTCGGCCATCGAATTTCTGAAAGAGCAATCCGAACGCATCCGACAAGAACGGACCATCAATTCAGCGCCAAAAAGCGATGAACAAAATACGTCCGTTGCTGAAGACATCGATCCTCATCGCGCGGCATTGATCGATTTTTGTCACGCGATACTGAACTCCAGCGAATTCTTGTATGTCGACTAACCTTATAGGAATCAACGGTATGCACGGGCATCCGAAAAATACACCATCTCAACCCAAAACGCCGCCAATCTCGCGTCGAGAATTGCTCGAAACCGGCGGTGCGGGATTCGGTGCGCTGGCATTGGCGTGCCTGGAACAATCCGTTCGAGCCGATGACGAAGCGACGAAGCCAACGGTTAATTTCGTTCACGGTCAATCGCATCACCCGCCCCGTGCGAAAAGCATTATATTTGTATTTCTAGAGGGGGGACCGAGCCACATCGATTTGTTCGATCCGAAACCAAAACTGCGTGAACTGGCAGGGCAACAGTTGCCGCCGAGTTTCCAACCTGTGATCACACCGATGGGGGAATACGATGCCCCCCTGCTCGCCGATAAGCGGTCATGGAAGCAACACGGACAAAGCGGACTATGGATCAGCGACTGGCTGCCGCACATTGCCGCTTGTGCCGACGATTTGTGCGTAATTCGCTCTTGCTGGGCCAACGGGCTCAATCATTCGAACGGCGTCTGCCAAATGAACACCGGATCGATCATCGGCGGCAGGCCGTCGCTCGGAGCATGGGTGAGTTATGGGCTCGGTACTGAAAACCAGAATCTCCCCTCGTTCGTCGTGATCGAGGATCATCCCGGTAAAGTCATCAATGGACCGCGCAACTGGAGTGCCGGCTTCATGCCCGCCGCCTATCAGGGAACGGCGTTCCTGCCGGGTGAAGAACCGATTCAGAACCTGTCGACTCCACAGGGAATCAGCGTGATTCGACAGCAGGGCAAACTCGCATTTCTCGATCAGCTCAATCGAAATCACGAATCAAAGCGGACCGAACAAACGGAACTCGAAGCACGAATCAAAAGCTACGAACTCGCCTTTCGCATGCAGGCCGCAGCGCCGATCGCCGTCAATCTCGGCGAAGAGACCGAGGAAACACAGTCACTGTACGGGATCGGCGAGGCGGAAACCGATGTCTTTGGCCGGAATTGCCTGTTGGCGCGGCGACTGGTCGAACGAGGTGTCCGCTTTGTGCAACTGTATCACGGGTCGGGACGCGTATGGGATGCGCACGCGGGGATCGAAAAAAATCACGCGACCAACTGCAAAGCATCCGACAAACCGGTCGCCGGATTGCTCAAGGATCTGAAGCAGCGGGGTCTGCTCGATGAAACTCTAGTCGTCTGGGGAGGTGAATTCGGCCGCACGCCGATGAGCGAAAAAGGGGACGGCCGCGATCATAATCCGTATGGATTTACGATGTGGATGGCCGGCGGCGGAGTCAAAGGAGGGCAAACCATCGGCGCGACCGACGAAATCGGGTTGCATGCGATCGAAGATCGACTGCACGTCCACGATCTGCACGCCACCATGCTGCACCTGCTGGGGATAGACAATCTTCGGCTTTCGTATCCTCATAAGGGACAACCCGAACGCCCGACGTTGAACGAGGGAATCCCGTGCCGGAAGATTTTTTCGTAGTAGTAATTGATGATCTTCCCTCCGTCGACTATGTTAGCCGTTTTATCGATTTCACATGAAGGTCACGGAGCATGGAATACCGTCAACTCGGGCAAACCAAACTCAAAGTCAGCGCAATCGGCATGGGGTGCGTCACATTCGGGCGCGAAATCGATCGCGACGCTTCGTTTGCGGTGCTCGATCACGCGATCAGCCGGGGAATCACGCTATTCGATACCGCCGAAGCCTATTCCAAAGGAGCCTCTGAATCGGTTCTTGGGGATTGGATCGATGCGCGAAAAGTCCGCGATAAGATCGTGTTGGCGACGAAGGTTTCGGGCAAGCTGACGCAGGAGCGAGTGACCACCTCAGCCGAAGCGAGTTTGCAGCGGTTGAAGACCGATCACATCGACTTGTTTCAGCTTCACAACTGGGATGTGCAAACTCACCTCGATGAAACGCTGGGAGCACTCGAGGCTCTCGTCCAGCAGGGAAAAGTTCGCTATATCGGCGTCAGTAACTGGAAAACCTGGCATCTGGCCAAATCGCTGATTCGCGCGGCCCGACAATCCGCTATCCGCTTCGAATCGGTCCAGCCGCCGTATAATCTGGTGCAGCGGGAAATCGAGGCGGACCTCTTGCCGTTGTGCATCGACCAGCAGATCGGCGTGATGAGTTACAGTCCGCTCGGCGCCGGTTTTCTGACGGGAAAATACAGCCGCGGTGGAGTGGTCCCCAAAGGGACGCGGTTCGATATCATCCCCGGCCACCAGCCGATCTACTTCACCGAACCCGGTTTCCGCGTGCTGGAAGGATTGCAACACATTTCGCAGGAATGCAATCGTTCGCTGATCGATCTGTCGATCGCGTGGGTGCTGGGAACACCCGGCATCACCACGATGCTCGTCGGCGCCCGCAGCCCGTCGCACATCGACCAGGCGCTACACGCGCAACAAGCGGGAATGAGCGACGAACTTCGGCAGCGATTGGGAAATTTGTGAGTAAGGATTCACTGCGATTTCCCAAGATCACATACCCTTCATCGCCGCGATGAGTTCCATGATCGCTTTGCGGCCGTCGTGGTAGAACATGAGGGCGTTGTCGGCGGCAAAGAGCGGGTTGGGAATGCCCGCAAAACCGGGGCTGAGACTCCGCTTGATGATTACGACCGTCCGTGCCTTGTCGACATCCAGAATCGGCATCCCGGCGATAGGACTTTTGGGATCGGTCCGGGCCACGGGATTGACGACGTCGTTCGCGCCGATCACAAGTACCACGTCCGTCCGCTCGAAACTGGAATTGATTTCATCCAACTCCTTGAGCTTGTCGTATGGAACGTCGGCCTCGGCGAGCAGCACGTTCATATGGCCGGGCATGCGTCCCGCCACGGGATGAATGGCGAATTCGACTTCGATGCCGCGATCTTCGAGCAGTTGCGACAGATCGCGAACGGCGTGCTGCGCCTGAGACACTGCCAGGCCGTAACCTGGGACGATGACAACGCGCCTTGCCGAGTCGAAGAGCATGGCGATCTCTTCGGCCGTCGTCGATTTGACTTTTCCTGCATAGACGGCATCGGCGCTCGGTCCGACGGAGATTTCGCCCCCCACCGCACCCGAAAGAACGTTGGCAAGCGAACGATTCATCGCCTTGCACATGATCTGACTGAGAATGATCCCCGATGCACCCACGAGAGAACCGGTGATGATCAGCGAATTGTTGTTGAGGACGAACCCCGTCGCTGCTCCGGCGAGTCCCGAATACGAATTCAGCAAGGCAATGGCGACCGGCATGTCGGCCCCGCCGATCGGCATGATGAGCAAGATTCCGAGTACGGACGAGACGACGACGAGCACCCAATACACGCCGAGCGCATCGGGGCGATTGACGATCCAGATGCCGAGAATCACGCAAATCGCGCCGACAATCGCACTGACGGTTTGGCGACCGGGAAAACGGCAAATGCGGTCGGAGACC
>JBJXGP010000292.1:0-6319 GCA_046160425.1 Planctomycetaceae bacterium | reverse complement strand
AACTGCAACGACCCTTGTGGACGGCTCTGCATGGGGATGAATTCATCCCGAGGTTTGCGCGAGAACAACGGCCGATCGTCATGATGGATCATCATCGCGTAACCTTTCGTCACGCGCTGGTGCAGTTCGCGAAACAGGTCTTCGGTTTTGTTCAGTGTCTGCCCATTGTTGACGAGTTGTGGATTACAGATCAATGACAGACCATTTCCACTACTCCGCAGGGCGATCGCCTTTTTCAAGGTAGCGGTGCGCCATGCCACCCTATCCATTGTGTTAAACAAGATCGCCCTGCACTACTCCGGCAACGGTTTCCCTTTCGTCTCCGGCAAGAACGGGAGGACGAAGAGCCCGAGGAGAAAGACGCTGCACATCGTCATCCCCGAGTATCGTAACGGATCGGGATATCCCGAGAACACGTAATTCAAGCCGATTTTAACGAGTGGTCCCAGCGCGGCGATGAACCGTCCGACGTTATAGCAGAAGCTGACGCCGGTCGAACGCAAGCGAGTGGGAAAGAGTTCGGGAAAATAAATCGCATATCCGCCGAACAGCGACAATTGACAAAAACCCATGATGGGGACAAGCACGAAAATCTGCCACAGTTCCTGCAGCGTGTAGAAAACCACAAGAGTGCTGAAGAACGCAGCTAGAAGCGCAATCGCGAATGTGGGTTTGCGTCCGATGCGTTGAGAAAGATAACCAAAACCGAACATCCCGAAAAATGCGCCGATATTGATTGCGATCGATGTGAAACTCTGGTTGGTGGTCAGCGTCTGCTTGATTTCCGCGTCAATTTTGACTTTGATCTCGTTCAACCGTTCGGGGACATTCGCTTCTTTACCGTCCTTCCAGAGAGCGTAAATTTCATTAAGCCCTGCAACTCGCGTCGAGTCTCCCGCAACTTGGGCCTCAGCAATTTCCCGATCGTAGACCGACTGCGTGAGAGGTTTGGTCTGCACTTGACGGATCAGGTCGGGAGTATAAAAACCGACAGCCCACAGGCCGATGACCCCCGAACAGGCAAGCACCAAGCCAAGTAACGCATGCTTTCGCAGGAGCGGATCGGAGAATAATTCTCGGTACGAACCGAGTTGCTTCTTGACCCCGCCATCATGAGATGCCTGCTGCCAGCGTTCGGGTTCCTTGAGACGTCGCCGAATGAATAACGCCAGAAGTGCGGGCAACGCCCCGATGCAGAACATGATTCGCCACGGACTGGCGGGAAGCCCTTCCCCCTCGGCGAGCCCGAGTCCCAGATTGATTAACGCCGCACTGACATTTCCAAAAGCGGAAAATGCTTGCAGCAAAGATAGTGATTGAGTTCGCGCCGAGGCCGGCATCACTTCCGCGACGAGTGCCACACCGACGGCGAATTCACCACCGACTCCCAAACCGGTCAGAAAACGGTAGAACGCAAAGTCGTAGACCGAGACCGAGAGAGCGCTCAATCCGGTGCAGACCGAATACATGAGAATGGTGATCATCATCGTCTTGGCGCGACCGATGCGGTCGCCCAGCATGCCGAAGATCAGTCCTCCTGTCGCCCAGCCCATGATGAAGACGCTCGTGGCGATGTCGCCGAAGGTGCTCGTCCAGAACTTGAACTGTACGGGATCGCCCTTGAGATGCGACAGCAATTCCGCCATCGCTTGAGGACGCGCGAGAATGAACAACTGTTGGTCGAGGCAGTCGAACAGCCATCCTAACGCAGCGACCGCCAGCACGAACCAATGGTAGCGGGTCATTTCCCGATACCACGATCCCTGAATCGGTGAGGCCGCGGATTCCTTATCGTCGACCGGATCAAATCCATGCATGATCGTTTATTGCCCTTCTAACTCACAAGTCTCGCCGACGGTCACTGCGGTTGTTTTTACGCCGATACTCAACAAAAACTTCGCCACAACTTCGCGAATCGTCTTCCCGGTCGGATGTCGATTCCAACGAGATCGTTTACCATAACGGACTATTCCACGAAACGCCAACGAACCGCCTCAGTTTTGGACGATACGCCGAGAAAACGAAGGAGACTCCCGATTTTGTTCGATCTGATCTTGCAGCAAGGAACCGTCATCGACGGCACAAAAAAATCCCGCTTTCAGGCCGACGTCGGCATCATCGGCGATCGCATCACCGCCGTGGGAGATCTGCGGGGCGTGGAGGCTCGTGAAGTCTGGAACGTCGCCGGCAAAGTCGTCGCTCCCGGATTCATCGACGTCCATAATCACACCGACGGCTGGCTCATCAAGGAACCGCTCCTCTCGGTGAAAACGTCGCAAGGCTTCACGACTGAAGTGATCATGTCCGACGGCATCTCGTACGCCCCCGTCAGCCCGCTCACTGCTCCGCAGTGGATGTTCTACCTCCGAGCGCTCAACGGCTTGCGCATGGATGAATATCAGGGCTGGGAAACCATCGCCGATTACATGAAATTGATGCACGGCCATTCGCTGCAGAATGCGATCGCGCAGATTCCGTATGCCAACGTGCGGACTCTCTGTTGCGGCTTCGGTCCGAAAAAAGTCGATGACCTGCACCGCCGGATCATCGTCGAGGAAGTTCGCCGCGAAATGGAGGATGGGGCTTGTGCATTATCCACCGGACTCGACTACATCGCGCAATGTCACTCGACGACCGAAGACCTCGTCGATGCCTGCCGTCCCGTTGCCGATAAGGGGGGGCTGTACGTCACTCACATCCGATACAAACTCGGCATGCTCGAAGGAGTGCAGGAAGCGGTCGAGATCGGCAAACGGACCGGCGTGAAAGTTCACATCTCGCACCTCAAGGAAGAATCGCCGGGCCACGTTGACGAACTGATGAACTACATCGACAACGTGGCCCGCAAGGAAGTCGATTTTTCATTCGATGCCTATCCCTATCAGCCGGGTTCGACGATGCTCTCGTACTTGCTGCCGTATGAATGCTTCGAGGATGGGCCGATCGCCTCGCCGGCCAAATTGCTCGATCCCGAAATCCGCCTTCTCTTTCGGAAGTCGTTGCAGACGTATCCGCTGGATCTCGATCGGATCCATATCGCTTGGGTGCAAAGCAAAGAGAATTCGATTCATCAGGGTAAGTCTCTCTCGCAGTTCGTCGCCGAGCGTGGTCTTCCGGCGGAAGAAGCATTGCTCGAATTGCTCATCGAAGAACGGATGGCGGTCTTGCTCGTGTTCGATCAGGGGGACGACGAATGGATTCATCCGATCCTCAAGCACGACCTGCAAATGGTCGGTTCCGACGGCATCTATTTCCCCGATAGCGTCACGCATCCCCGCGTCGCGGGAACGGCGACCCGCTTCATCGGCCCGCTCGTCCGCGATCGGCGATTGTTCACGCTCGAAGAGGCGGTGCATAAGCTGTCGGGTTATCCGGCGTCGCGTTTCGGCTTGAAGAAACGGGGCATCGTGCAGGAAGGTTACTTCGCTGATCTCGTCGTCTTCGATCCGAACACCGTCACCGATCACGCGACCATCAAGGAACCGCTACGCCCCTCGACGGGGATCGACGCCGTCTTCGTCAACGGTGTCCCGGTGGTCAAAGCGGGAACGCCGATCACCGAGATGTCCGGTCCGCGTCCCGGACGCTGGTTGAAGTTCAATCGCGAGAATTGAGGTTAGCCGCGACGCGAAGGATTTCCGTAGCGGAGCGCGCTTCAATGCTTTTTCGAAGGAATCACATCACATGCCGATCCAACTTACACGCCGCGATTCGATGCTGGCCGCCGGCGGAATTCTGCTCGGTGCCGTGAATATGCCTCACGCGCATGCCCTCGATGAAACGCCAGCCGAAACCCCGCGCTGGAAATATTGCCTCAACGCCAGCACGCTTCGGGGACAGAATCTGACGATGGAGCAATTCGTCGACATCGCCGCCGAAGCGGGTTATCAGGCGATCGAACCGTGGATCAACGAGATCGAAAAATTCATCCAGGCCGGCGGATCGCTCGCCGACCTGAGCAAGCGGATCGCCGACAAGGGACTCACCGTCGAGAGTGCCATCGGATTTGCCAAGTGGATCGTCGATGACGAAACCGAACGCATGGCCGGACTCGAACAGGCCCGTCGCGACATGGACTGGGTCAAGCAACTGGGCGGCACACGCATCGCCGCTCCCCCCGCCGGCGCGACGAATCAGACCGATCTTTCACTCGACAAAGCCGCCGAACGTTATCGCGCATTGCTCGAACTCGGTGCGAGCCTCGGCGTCACTCCGCAACTCGAAGTCTGGGGCTTTTCGAAAAGTCTCTCGAAGATCGGCGAGGTGCTGTACGTCGCCTCACAGGCCGGGCATGCGGATGCGTGTCTGCTCCCCGATGTCTATCATCTGTTCAAAGGAGGCTCGCCGTTCGAGAGCCTGAAACTGATCTCAGGGACTGCGATGCACGTCTTCCACATGAACGATTACCCCGCCGCCCCGCCGCGAGCCGAAATGACTGACGCCCACCGCGTCTACCCTGGCGATGGCGTGGCCCCTCTCGCGGAGATTTATACGATGTTGAAAACCATCGGCTTCACGGGGACATTTTCGCTCGAACTCTTTAACCGCGATTATTGGCAACAGGATGCGCTGACGGTGGCCAAGACGGGATTGGAGAAAATGCAGGCGTCGGTTGCGGCCTGGGGCGAGGGATATGATGAGTGAAATGCGTCAATAAGCAGCTTATCCGATGGCGAGAGCTGCTCTGAGACAGGCGTCGATTTCCTGCATTGTGGCAACGGACAGCGTTCCCACAACACGAGAGACATCGGACTGCCGAATGGTGTAAATATTGGAGCAATTGATAACGGAAGGTCGCAGCAGCCCGGACGCGATCCAATCCGGGTGGGTGATATCGATCAGAACCTGCGTTCTCTCAAGGCTTCTGTGAAGTGTTGTCGTCACTTGGGCGACAATCGTATTCGTCATCCGTTGATTGTCGACGTCGTTCTGAATCACCAGTGCCGGGCGCACTCCCGCCGTTGGCATGGTGGATCGAAAATCGACGATAACGATATCACTTCGATTCATGGAGATATTCAAGATATTGATCAGGGTCTTCGTCGCCTAACGCGGCAATTACGGCGGGATAGATGTCCGAGGGATCAATGGCATGGGTCAACTTGTCGTAGACGTCAGCGCGAATCAGAACCAATTCCACGCCTGCCTGAACCCGGATCGTTCCACCTTGTTCAGCCGCTTCGATCTGTTCTTGGGTGATCATTTCTACCTCCAAGACTCCATTGTTTCGATTCTTTGGGGTTGTGGCAAGCGTTCTTCACGAAAATTTTAGGGCTATTACCCAGCCGGCTTTGCCCCACTGAGTGAAATATACAGCATGCTGTCATCCATCGGTTTCGAGGGAACGCTTTCATTAGAACTCTTCAACCGCGATTATTGGCAACAGGATGCACTAACGGTGTCCAAGACCGGATTGGAGAAAATGCAGGCGTCGGTGGAGGAGTGGAGACACAAATAACTTGATTCTCATCAAGGGGTGTGCATTTTTCAATTTGTAGCATTTGGTGATGGTTTTCATGTCATATCACTTGTAATCGTATTTGAATTAGGAGTATCGTGGGTACGTCAGTTTACATGTGGACTGAAAAGCATTTTTCGTGATGTCGAAGAGTTGCATCCAACGGGAGAGAAAAAAATGATCCGATTCGCGTCAGTACTGATCGTCGTCTTCACAATGGTAGTGACAACGACATCAGCAATAGCCGAACCTATCATGTTTTGGGCCGACCAAGGCAAAGTTTTTCGAGGCAACCGCGATGGCACCGATGTTCAACAGATTTATACGCCAACAGCAGGTACCGGTGTAGAAGGGGTCGAAGTAGATCAGATAAATCAGCGGCTTTACCTTCGAGGCGGCGTACCTTCGGCCGGCTTAATTCGCAGTATGAATTTTGACGGTTCCGGTCTTTCAGATATTCTCACTGGCTTAAATTATAGTGCGTATGGATTTGCGCTCGATGTTCCGAATGATCGTATGTATTTCGGAAATCATCCAGATGGTATATTTACCGCGAATCTGGATGGTTCAAACATTCAATCGCTTCCCGGAACGAGTAGCGGTTTTGATCAACTACGGCACACGCATGATATCGAAGTCGATTCCGTCGCATCGAAAGTTTATTACTCAAATTCAGAACATGCATTTATCAGTCATTTCAAAGGAATTCGAATTGCCGATTTGAATGGATCAAATGTGGCAAACATCGTCGATCATGGTACCACGAATACTGTTGCGGTGATGATGGCTTTGGACAATGCCAGTGACAAAATATATTGGTCAGAAGAGGTCAGTGGCGTCATCAAGCGTGCAAACTTGGAT
>JBJXGP010000291.1:0-11983 GCA_046160425.1 Planctomycetaceae bacterium | reverse complement strand
AAGGTAAGATCCAAAGTCGAGGTTCTACCAACCTCGACTCTAATACCGCTCGATACGTCCGCAACACAACTTGACCTATCTTCACACCCACCTGTTGCTTTACGCCCTCTCTCGATCATCGATCGAGAGAGGGCTTTTTCGTCACCTCTCCCGCAGGAGAGGTCGGTTGCGCAGCAGCCGGGTGAGGACCGGCGGAGACTGAAATGAAAGCAGAGCGGTGACCCGCGACGCACAGGATCGCCGCAGCGGAGCACGCGCATCCAGCAACAGCAACCCCGACACAATATCGGTTCACATCGTGCCGCTGTTTTTCAGCGAAACTCTCGCATTCACGCAGCAGCAGTTGTGAGCCACTTGCAAATCGCGAATTGATTCACGATACTGCCGACTCGGCTGGAACCTCCCGCTGGAATTCCGTGTCGAGCAAGAGACGGGTTGTTTTCCCCGCATTGATCCAACGCGCGCGGAAACGTATCGATCGAAGGCGTAGCTCAGTTGGTAGAGCAACGGACTTTTAATCCGTAGGTCCGGGGTTCGAATCCCCGCGCCTTCATTTTCAGCAAACTTAGGCAACCGTCCGTAACCCCATGCATATCATGGGGTTTTCTTTTTGGCGGATTTCCTCGTCATTTGAACGATCACGCCGGGGGCAGAAGTTTGGGCTTTGGTTTTTCGGTCAAATAATTCTGGCGGGTGACGACCTTGCGTCCCGATTTGTATTCCAGTTGTTTGCGGGCGTTACCGGCGACGGCCCCTCCCTCTCGGGCGGCGTGCTGGTTTTGCGGAAACCCTTGAGCGTCTTTCGTGCGGGCGATTTCGGTTGTCGCCGCTTCGCCGAGCATGGTGAAGATCAGTTCCAAGTCGGTCATATGGTCGCGGAGATTTTCGCGTTTAAGCCCTTTGAGTTTCTTGTAATCGGCGGGAGTAAGCCGAAGGTCGCTTTGGAAATTTCAGCCGTGAGTATGGCGAATTCTTTTTGTTCTTGAACGCCGCGTTTCCGCCATTCGCCGGTGAGTTCGTCGCGAACGGCGATGCCGCGCATCCGTTTTTCGATCCAGTCGTCGGGATAACCCTTATCCTTATAGACTTGTCGCATCCGCTGCATGGCGAGTTCGGGATTTTCGATTTCCTGCACCCGCTGATAACCGACTTCGGACAACCAGCGTTTGAACGGTTCGGCTTTGGGGCTGGGTATCGACTGAATGATCCGAAAAGCGTTGGCCGTATTGACGCAGTCAGTTTTGTAACTCTTTCCATCAGCAGAAGTTAGCTTGAGTTGTCTACACTTTGTAGACAACTCAATTCCGCTCGATTTCTTTTCACGGCGTTTCCATCCAAAGGGAGAATCAAAATTTGATTCTCCCCGGTGGCATTATCGGTTGTCCGCTTGAATGGAATCGGTTCGTCTGTTACGCTGGATTTTTTCATGGATTACTGTCGTTGTATGCAGTATTATGGCGCAGCAATGTCCTTTCGCTTCGGGCTTTTTCCACTATGAGCATTCACGTCAGTTGCGAATCGTGTTTTCACGAGTTTTCTGTCCCGGACAAGTTCCTGGGCAAACGGGGGAAATGCCCGTCGTGTGGAGAACCGGTGCTCGTCGCCGATGGCCCCGACGCCGACGAGCGTCCGAGACGTAAATCCAAGCCAGTCAAGAAATCGGCGAAAAAGAAACGTAAACGCGGCAACCAGGGATGGCTGATTGGACTGAGTGCAGGTGGCGTGCTGCTCATCGGTGTTATCGGATACTTCGCCATCAGCCTGTTTTCGCGAGAGGGGGGAGGGATCTCGTTCCCAGGCGTAACGGAAGACCCCGAGAAACGCGAAGCAAGACGCATTGCTGAACTCGACGATGCCTATGCCGATTACATCAATCTCAAAGAGCGGCAGGCCAACAAATTTGCGGCGGTGAGCGACTCGGATACCGTGGATAGTGTGATCGCCGATATCGTCCCTTTACTCGATGAAGAGTACGCCGTAATGGAACGATTGGCGTATCTGGGGGCCGAGCGGCCACCGATGGGTGCTCCCGAGCGATTCAGCGCGCAACTGAACGCGGTGGAAGTGCGATTCGAGCAGACGCTGCAATCGTTGAACGGCAACCGCGGAGCAGTGTGCGCTCAGGCAATGGCGCTCATCACGGCTGATCCCAAACGGAAAAATCCGCTCGACCTTTTCCGAATCGATGCGTTGATTCGAAGTGAGGGCCAAGACCGAATTCTCTTTGTCAAGCTGCTGAATAATGACTCTCTCACCGGGCCGAGACATCAAAAAATGAGTCAAATGTTACAAGATCAAGTCGGCGCCAAATATAGTGAAGCCAAGATTGACGGTATTGACGGTCAGGAATATCGAATGGTGCTGGCTCCCGTACCAGATGTGGCACAAGCGGCGCAGGGAATCACGCTGGGAACGGTTTCGGAACTGGATGTCGAAAACCGCAGTTTCACGTTGACGATCGACCCACAAAAAATTCCTGAAGTGCGCGTCAGCGAGAACACGTCTTCGATGGAATTCCGCCTCGGCACGGTCATGGAACTCACGGAAGTGAAAGTGACTTACAAGAAATACAGCGGCCCTTTTCCGTTAGAGACCGCGATTCAAAACTCCATCTTTGGTGTGCAGGGATTGGATCGAAACTCGTTGAAGTTCGATCAGCCCGCAAATTCATTTCAATTTCGGTTGCACGGATTTTTTAACGATATGCAGGCCTACAAAGATTTTGGCCGAGCCGGTTTCAGCGGTCTCGATATTAAGTTGACATCGCTTCCCATCGATTCGCCAAAGGCGCCAGCGGGTTCAACCCCTGGTGCCAATTCAGGAAATCAGCAGGTGCGGTAACTGAAAATATCGTTCAAGATATTCGATCGACCTGGCGATTGAATATCACCCCAATTCGCGAATCGGCTTCCCGGCTCCCGTGATGCTGACCGGGCGGCCGGAGGCGTCTTCGAAGTGGGTGTCGAGGGGGACTCCCAGCGCAGCGTAGATCGTCGCCAGAATGTCGAGGGGCGAGACGGGGCGATCGAGGACTCCGCCGCCGCGCGATTCGCTCGCGCCGACGATCGTTCCTCCCTGGAGTCCGCCGCCGCCCAGCAGCACCGAAAAACATTTCGACCAGTGGTCGCGGCCGGCGTTGCCGTTGATGAGCGGCGTGCGGCCGAATTCGCCCGCGCAGAGAATCATGACATCGTCGAGCATCCCCCGTTCGGTGAGATCCTCGACCAGCGTGGCGATCGCCGCATCGAGCGGGGCGAGATGATTTTCGAGTTCTTTGTAGATATTGTCGTGATGATCCCAGTAGCCGGTGTTGACGGTTACGCAGACGCTCCCCGCTTCGACCAGTCGGCGGGCGAGCAGGGCACTCTGGCCGTATTGATGCCGTCCGTAGCGGTCGCGGAGTTTCGGATCCTCCTGAGAAATATCGAACGCATCCCGCACGCGGTCGCCGGTGACCATGTCGATCGCCTTGGCCTTGAAGGTACCGAGTCCGGCCATCACTTGCCGTTTATCGATGTCCTTGCGGAGCGAATCGAACGACTTGAGCAGCTTTGCGCGGTTCTGTGCGGTGGCGAGCGAAACATCCTTGGGGAGCGAAAGATTCGGGACGCTGAACCCCTCGGCGTTGGGGTCGGCGCCGACGACGAACGGGTTGTACGCCGCTCCGAGATACACGGCCCCCTGATAGCCGAACGCCTCCGCTTGCGGCATGGCGACGTAGGGAGGGATCTGCGAACCGGGCGAACCGCACACGCGGGCGATAACCGAACCGAACGACGGTTTTTGCGGAGCGTTGCGAGCGAGCGTCGGACCGAAGTAACCGGTCTGCATCCAATGCGCCGACGGGGCGTGGATCGCGTTCTGATGATTGACCGAGCGGACGATCGACAGCCGGTCCATCACTTTCGCCTGCCGGGGGAATCGCTCGGTGATCTGCACGCCGGGAGCGTTGGTATCGATCGGCAGATAATCGCCGCGGTATTCAGGAGCAGCGTTCGGCTTGAGATCGTAGGTATCCTGCTGCGTCATGCCGCCGTTCGTCCAGAAGACGATCAGCGAGCGCTGTTTCTTCGCGGGGGGAGATGTTTCGTCGGCCTCCGCGCGAATGCGCAGCAGATCGGCAAGCCCCAGCCCGAGCAGCGGCGCCCCGAGCGTGAGCGCGGCTCGACGAGAGATGCGGATTCGATCGTCGTGCGATGAATGAGGTTGGTTCATCATGTGATTCTCGCTTATCGGCGGTGGCACAGACAAGAATGTCTGTGTGAAGTCGGTCCGGCCTCATAGAGGCCAGCTACAAAAACACCTTCAATGGTTGAACAAAAATTCGTTCGTCGCGAGGAAGGCCCATAACAGCGAGCGATACGCTTCGGCGCGGTCAGGTTCTTCGGCAAAATATCGGCTGAGCGCGGCGAGTTCTTCATCGCGCGGAGCACGGGCAAAAACTCTCAAGAAGATTTCGTGGACGACTTCGGTCTGCGGTCGTTCATCCTTTGCCAGCCGGGCGGCGTAACCCGCTTCGGAGATCAATTTCTGTTGAATCTCATTCGAGCCGACGAGTTCCAAAGCCTGCCCGAGGGCGGGATCGTCGACTCGTTCGCATTCGCAGGCGGAGGTGCAGTCGGGGCGGCCGAAGACGTCGAGAAAATGACTGGGGACCGCTTCATCGGGAAGGTCGATGGCCCGCGTTCCGGCTGGAAAGGCCCCGGGACCGGCGGAGTAACTCGTCGGGACATCGAGCACGTCGCTGATTGCATCGAGCAGAACTTCGGCCTTGAGCCGCCGCGGATAATAACGGGCGAAGCTCTGCGTATCCTCTTGATTCGATGCGTTCGGCGTCGAACTCAAGCGATACGCTTTCGCGCCGGCGATCACGCGGATCAGATGTTTGACGTCGTAACCGCTGGCGATGAAATCGCGGGTGAGAGCGGCGAGGAGTTCGGGATTCGTCGGCGGATTCGTGCTGCGGGCATCGTCGATGGGGTGGATGATCCCCCGGCCGAAGAAGTGTCCCCACATGCGGTTGACGAGCGTCTGCGCAAAAAATGGATTCTCAGGAGCGGTCAACCAATCGGCGAGACCGACGCGGGGATCCTGAAAACGATCGGCGTTGAGATCGGGTCCGCCGAGCGGTCGCGGCAACACCACATTGCCGGTGCGCGGATGCAACAAATTTCCTTCGTTCGCAAGATAAATGATTTCGTTCGTCGGAACCTCGGCGTCGGAGAAGCCTCCCTTGCGTCCCACGCGGGAAAAATAGGCGGCAAGGCCGAAGTAATCTTCCTGGCTCCACTGTTCGCTCGGATGGTGATGACACTGGGCACATTGGATGCGCACGCCGAGAAAGGCCTGCGAGACCGATTCGACGTAATCCTTCGTCGTTCGCACCGTGCGATACCAGACGGTGGGGGGATTCGTCTCCTGACTGCCGGAGGCGGTTAATATCTCGCGGACGAACTGATCGTAGGGCATGTTCTGCGTGAGACTGTCGCGGAGCCATCCCGAAAAGAGTGCAGTCCCTGCGCGCTGGCGGCTGGTGCTGTAACCTCGCCCGCGATTCTGTAAAATGTCGGCCCACAACAGGCCGAAGTAACTCGCATATTCGGGGCGATCGAGCAGGCGGTCGATCAATCGTGCATCCTTATCGGGAGCGGTGTCGTTGACGAAGGCGGTGATCTCGGCGGTTGTGGGGAGCGTCCCGCAGAGATCGAGTGAAACCCGGCGAATGAACTCGCCGTCGCTCGCCGGTGCGGAGGGTTCGAGTCCCAAGCGTCCCCATTGAACGGCGAGATATGGGTCGATCAGCGACTTGCCGGACTCAGGCGATTGAGCGGGCGCAGATCGTTCACGATCGGCGTTGAACGGGACGGTCCCCTGAAAAACGGTCATGTGGTCGCCGAAGCGAACCATGATCGCGAACAAGCCGCTCCGTTCTTTCACCTGGACGAGTCCTTCGCGCGTCACGTCGGCGATCTCAGGCTCGTTGGAGAGATACACGGCGAGTCGCGTGACATCGCGGTTGGTGCCATCCGACAGATACGCGACCACCTTGAGAGGTTGCTCCCCGGTGCGCGGTTCGAGAATTCCGTTTTGCGGCGTCAATTCGATCCGCTCGACGATGGGGTCGTTCGAAGCGGCAGGATACGCTCCGCGTGCGATCCATGTGAGAAGCGTGCGGTATTCTTCGGAGCCTGGCTGGAGTCGCACGCCACCGCCATGAGGCAAGGTTCCCGTCCCTTTGAGCAGGATCAGACTTTGTGCGGGGGCAGCGAGATTGATCCGCCGACCGCGTGCCTCCTTGACGAGGGCTTCGTGATCGTCGTCGGGAATGTAACCGAACAGCGAGAGTTTGAAGCCGTTCTGACCGTTCGCCTTACCGTGACATCCGCCGCTGTTGCAGTCGAGTTTCGTCAGCACGGGAATGATATCGACGTTGAAATACGTTGTCTCCAAAGATGGCTCGATCGTCGGAGTCGCATCATCGGCGCAGAGAGCCGTGTTGATGTGGCACAGCGCCACCAAACTCACTGACATCATCATCGTGATCGTGAGGAATCTGTTCGCCGGGTGGCACTGGCGGCTTGTCCGCCAGTGGGATGTATCATCGCCAAACGATCGGCGAAGCGGAGCTTCGAGGACTTGCGTTCCCAAGCGGAGCTTGGGAACGAGGTCGATCGTGAGGAACCTGCGAGTGCTCATTCCGTGATCTCCAGTTCCAGAAATCGTCCGCCGCGATACACCTGCCGGTCTTCAACCGTTCCGACCGCATCGAGGCGGAGAAACGGCTGTTTCCCCAACGGTGCGTTTTCGGTGGCGATGATTTGGATCGTTCCGGTTTCGGTTCCACTGGTGAAGGTCACGCCTCGGCCGCGCACACCGATGACTCCGCCGGGAGCGACGAGGTCGGTGTGAATCTTCCCGATGAAACCGTGCCGGCGTCTCGCGGTGTAGTTGAGTTGCACGATCGACCCGCGCGCGATTTTTTGTGGAGCGAAAGGATCGATGACGACTTCGATTTTTGCTTCCGCGACGTAAAACGAAATCGGATTTGTGAAACAGGTGACAGCCGTTTTCCCCTGACTTCCCGGAGTGACGGCGGCGGTCGGGATCTCTGTCACCCCTTGAATGGCTATCGTGTATGGACCCGGCGGGAGCGACGTCGGCAGTTGAAAACTGAGCCACGCCTGCTTCTGACCGGCGGGGATCGTGGCGTACTGATTCTCGATTGCTTTTGGCAGGCCGACCCCCGAGAGCGAAATCGGTGAGGTCTCGGACAGGCGATACTCGGCGGTGATCAACAGGTCGATCACGCTCCCCTGATATACAATCGGATCCCCGTTCTTCGTATCGAGCTTCCCCGAAAATCCGACCGGCTCCATCGTCGCCGTCAGCGACAGCGGAAAATCACCCGCCGTGGTCGCGAATGCAATGTCGTCGGTGACGCGCCGGTTCGGCATCGTCATGCCGGGGGCAGCGTACATGATGCCGCGTACGACTTGCTTTGTTCCGTCGGCGGTTTCACCCGTGAGTTGCAACTCACCCACAAATGGCAGCGCCTCTCTCGCATACGATATGATGAGCGGAGCACGTTCGGTTCCCGGACCGATCCAGATCGGAGGACATTCGACGCCGATCGGTAAATTCGCGGCGGTGATGCGAATCGCGCGATCATCTCCACGACGGCGTTCGATTAAGAGATCGAGCATTTCCCGTCCGCCGCGCTGCAGGTTGAGCGCGGTCATCTGTTCGGGGAGCCGCGACTGAGCCGCGAGGTGAAACGTCGGCTCTTCCCGTCGCACGCTGATGCGATACACCCGCCGGGCATCATCGCGCGAACCGCCGATCAGATTGCGGATCATCAGCAGATAACGACCGTCGGCGGGCGCGACCCATCTGCCGGAGGGATCGAGATGATTTGTGGGAAACCCCGCGTTACCCTGATGATCGAGGCAATCGGTCAGATGCGCGAGTTCCTGCATTCCGCTCGCATCGAGCACCACGAGATCGAGATCCACGGGGGAGCCGATTCGCTCGCCGAACGCTTCGATCCACAGCACGTCGCCTCGTTCGACATCGACGGCGTACCAGTCCTGTTCGACGCCTTGCGTCAGCCGACCGGCGATTTCACAAGGTAATTCAACCGTTTGGGCACTGGCCGGCGAGTGATTCTGCGACTGTTCGAGAACCACGGGGACATCGCTGACGCCGATCCAGATCGGTGCGTGTCCACCCGGAAAATGATACGTCGTCAGTTCGCTCGCGAGTTGACGCGGTGCGAGATGATTCGCCGCGCGAGGAGTCGTCACGACTTGATCGGATGCAGACGGTATCGAAATCTCGACGGCGATTCGAGCGATTTCCGGACGATCGTTCGCACGCGGCCGTGACTGCTCAGACACAATCGTACTGACGGGACCATCAATCGCGTTGACAACTTTCGCATCATCACTCGTCGCTGCGGCGGCATTCGCCGAATTCTCTCGCGGCAGATTTCTGCCGAAGAGCGTGACCATCGTCGGTTTTCCCCGCTCGACGACGGGAGGAAACGCGAACTCGACGCGCGGCTTGGTATCGATGTCGAGCCGATAAAAATGATTCGCACTCCCGGCGAACGTGAGATCGAATAATTTCACCACGTATTCACCGTCGGCGGGAATGACCAGATCGACGAGCGGGTCGATCCCGGTCTCGCCGCGATTGGAGGCGAGTTTTTTCCCCGTGGCATCGTAGAGTTCGAGCACGCCGTGCAGTTGCGAGTCGATTCGCTCGGCCCAGCATTCGATGACGATTCGCTGGCCCGCCGATGCCGGAAAGCGACACACATCGACGTCTCCGGGAGTTTCAATCTTTCCGTTGACCACACTATCCAGCGATACTGAGGTCGCCGTAGTGGGATCGTTGTTCGGCTCGGCTTCGATCTGCTCGATGAGACGACTCACGAAAAAGGGACGCGGGGCGCTCACGCCGCGACTTCCCACGAGGCGGAGATCGTACAATCCTGGCGGCGCATCGGCGGGGATGGTGATGAGGAACTGGTTGTCGCCGGTTTTCTCGGCGGTGAGTTTTGTCGCAGAGTTGTTAGAGTCTGCGAATCGCAGCGCGGTCAGCCCATCGAGCGACGCACCCTGTACGGCAACGGTGACGGCCGTCCCGGCTTGACCACCGGGAGGAAAGACAGTGTGCAACACGGGGGAGGGCCATTCGGCAAACGAATTTGTGGCGGACTGTCCCAGCAGAAATGAAGCGGCGATAGCGGCGAATCGTAGTCGGTTCAGTATTTTTGACCGCGAGATTTCATCCCCTCGGCGCGGGGAAGTTACTTCTCTCGCGAGGACACATCTGGATTGCAAGATGAGGGGGGACTTCTTCACCACGCCTCCAGAATGAAAAGACTTTAGAACCAAGGCCGGTGACTCCCGGTACTCACAGATACGGCAACCCTTGATTATATTAATCTTCGTTGATGGGTGCAAGAAGTGAATTGGGATCGGGAGGGAGATGGCGGAGATTTGTGAGCGGCGAACTTCTGTTTCAACCGAGGCAAGAGCAGACCGATTTCAACCGACAAGCTCCGGGATCGGTGCTCCGTCAGGCAGTATTGCCAGTGGTCGACCATTGGGGTCCACGTACTCATGTGCCGTGTCGATCCCCAGGAAATCGTACACAGTCGCCAGCAAGTCTGCGGGCCGAAGCGGCCGGTCCTTGGGGCCTTCTCCCTTCGTCGTTGTGGACCCGATGACCTGACCCATACGCAGGTTTCCGCCGGAGACTAGAATGCTCATGGCATTTGGCCAGTGGTCGCGTCCGGGCTGCATGGTTTTGGTGATGTGGCTGCGTTGTGAGATAATCCGTGGCGTGCGGCCAAACTCTCCGGTGACGACCAGCAGCACCTTCTTATCCAGTCCACGCTGGTAGAGGTCTTCGATCAGGGCCGTGAGTGCCTGATCATACCACGGCAGACGTTTCTGCATCACTTCGAAGATGTGGCAGTTGGTTCCGTGATCGTCCCAATCCGGGCAGACGTCTCCGCAGCGCGCCACATCAGTGAAATCCCGCCCATCGACATGGACAAATCCGACGCCGGCCTCGACCAATCGACGAGCCAGCAGCAGGGTCTGTCCGAACGTGCTTCGCCCGTAGCGGTCGCGCTCGCGGGGATCGATATGGCTCAGATCGAAGGCTTGGCCAACCTTGCCACCGGTTAAGAGCTGCATCGCTTCCTGGTTGTAGCTGTCCATTGCCTCCATCACGCCTCGACCGTCCAAGTCTCGCCGCATTTGATCGAAGTGCCGGAGTAGTGTCATGCGGTCGTGGCACCGATCGAGGACAATGGCCGGCAGGCTGAGGTTAGCAACCTGGAAGTTGGGTTTATTAGGATTGGCCCGTACCTCGAACGGCTCATATTTCATACCCAGATAGCCTGCACCGTTGACGTACTGACGTTGCGGGAGGGCCACGTAGCTCGGCATGCCGTTCCAGACTGGGGGGCGGCCCCACTTGAAGAGCGAGCCGACGTCGGGGTATCGCTGACCAACGGGCCGTTCCGTCGGTGAGGAGCGGCCCGTGAGTATCAGTTGCGCGCCGTCGCCATGAAAACCCGATTCGTGGGTACACGAGCGGATCAGAGTGAATTTGTCGGCGACTTGAGCATGTCGCGGCAAAAGCTCGCAGATATCCATGCCGGGTATCCTGGTGGGAATGGGCACGAATTGGCCGCGATACTCTGCCGGTGCTTCCGGCTTCAGATCATAAGTCTCCAGGTGGCTCGGGCCTCCATCCTGCCAGACAAAGATGCATGCCGTTTCATGAGGGGAACTCCCCGCCTCAGTGGCCTCAGCTCGCAGCCGTAAGAGGTCTCCCAATCCTAACCCGCACAGGCCAGCCAGCCCGGCGTGCAGAATCTGACGCCGCCCGAATGGTCCGGGACACAAAACTCCAGCAGGCTTTCCCATCTGCAGCATATGCCACCCCAATTTCCGGAGCGCCAGCCCTGATGACACAGAATCTCTTGTCTCTTCTTTGATGACTCGCGACTTCCGCAAGCAACTGGAAAGGAATGGGATTTCGACTGAAAATCAGGATATCTCGGCAACCGACCCATAGCAAGCATCGCATGGCCCCGCCGCTTCATCAGACCCGAGCCAGGTTCGGGAGAGCAACAAATGGTTGTCGGCCATGAAAATCGGGGTTTTCTGGTTCAGTGTTGGAAGGCACGTTCTGACTTATTGCGACGGCATAGAAGAATAGGATCCCCACTTTCAAGCCTCTAGCGCTGCTCTTGTTCGCTGCACGAGTTCATTGTCGCGGTCGCCGCTTCCTCGCAGATTGAAGACCGCTGCCGCCAGAAATCGATTGCGGAATTCAGGACTCACATGCCAGTAGTCTTCCCACACCGCCGTGCTGAATTTGTAATCGTGAGCATTGTCTCCCTTCAGGAACAGCGCGCGGCGAGAGGCATCGACCAGATCGTGAGCGCTTCCACCCGACGAGAGAAATGCATAGACTTTTTCGGCTGCCAGCAGGCGATTCCCGGTGATATCTGCCAGGATCTCTTTCACCGCATCCTGACCGGATGATCCCAGCGCTGCGGGCTGCAAGGCATCGATCATCTGGTCGCCAATTTTTCCGCGGCGGAGAGCCGATTCGCGGAACATGGGGGTTAAACGAACACGCCTGAAGCAGAAGGCGCTGTCTTAGTCGATCGTCGGCCACGTTCCGCCAGAGGTAATGCATGGCATTCGCGGTCGTGAGACCATGCAAGCCGATAATTCCTGGCTGGCGCATCAACAACTCGCCGGCACCCAGAAACACGCCGTCCCAGATTGATTGCGGTCCGACCCCTTGTGTGAATGCGTCCGCGGCGGCTTGTGCGGCGGTCGTCGGCGTGCCGCCCCGAAACACTTCGAACAGATGCATTGGGACGGCCGCATCGGATTTCCCGCTGAGCCAGTTTTCGGGAATGCGTTCGAGCAGGCCCATGTTTTCC
>JBJXGP010000290.1:0-6479 GCA_046160425.1 Planctomycetaceae bacterium | reverse complement strand
GGGTGCTCAAGTTGCTGCATCGCACGATCGACGTGCAAAACCCTTTTTTCATGGCGGTCTCGCGGGACAATAAATATCTCTATTCGATTCACGCCGAGAACTTCGGCGGGAAAGAAGCCGAACAGATCGCCGCCTATGAACTCAAAGGCCGCACGGGTGAATTGAAACTCCTCAACCGGCAATCGACGCACGGCAACGCCTCATGTTACGTCGACGTCGACGCCATGGGGAAGATGGTGGTCGTCGCCAATTATTCGTCGGGGAACGTCGCCTCGTATCCCGTGCAGAAGGACGGTTCGCTCGGCGAAGCGGCGTCGGTCGTGCAGCATGTGGGGACGAGCGTCGACCCTACCCGGCAGGAAGGGCCTCACGCCCATTGCTTCGTCGTCAGTCCCGACAACAAGTTTGCTTACTCCGCCGATCTCGGGCTCGATCAGATTCTGGGATACACGCTCGACACGACCAAAGGCACGCTGACTCCGAATTTTCAGAAATTCGCACGGACGCCCCCCACGGCAGGTCCGCGGCATTTGACGTTTCATCCGAAAAAACCGTTCATGTACGTCATCAACGAAATCAAGAACTCGGTGACGATGTTCGATTACAACGCCGAGACTGGCGTGCTGATTGAACAACAGACGATCTCGACGCTGCCGGATGATTTCAAAGAACCGAGTTACTGCGCCGATCTCAAGATCACGCCCGACGGACGTTTTCTCTACGGGACCAATCGCGGACATGACAGCATCGCCTCATACTCCATCAGCGAAGACGGACAATTAACGCTGCTCTCGATCGATCCCAGCCTCGGTGCGGGACCGCAGAATCTGGCGATCTCCTCCGGCGGCGAATTGCTGCTGTGCGCGAACATGCCGGGGAACAACGTCGCCGTCTTTCAGATCGACGGCAAGACCGGAAAGCTGACTGCGGTGGGTGAGCCGATTGCGATCACGAGCCCATCGTGCATCATGATTCGGTAATTTGGTCGTTGAATCCCTTCTCCCTCTGGGAGAAGGTGGCCGCAGGCCGGATGAGGGTGCATTTGATTTCGTGCGGTGCAGGCGGAAGAAAAAACACCCTCACCCCGGCCCTCTCCCGTCAGCGGGAGAGGGAGAAAGAAACACCTCAAGGTTGTTTCAACCAGGGGTGCTTTTGATGCGCGGCGGCAACTTCTTCGGGCGTCATCCTAAAGAACTGGTCCCCTTGTTTCAGGTACATGATTCTCCAGGCACGATCGGAGAGCCTGCGATCGTCGATCTTCGCCATCGTTGCCTCGAGGGCTTGTTCGCCAGCCGGCCCGAATTCGAGAATCGCGTTGCCCAGGATGCGCCAGCCCCACTCGCCGTCGGTGCGCGAGCAGTCGTCGCCGTATTTCTGAAAAAACGTCATCGCCTCGTTGAGCGCTTCCGCACGAGCGGGATCCTCGGCGGGAAGCCGCGCATGCATTTTCGCGTAAGCAACGGCGGCACGAACTTGCACGGCGTGATCGGGATCTTTGACCATCACGGTTCGCAGAGTCTCTTTCACATCCGCCGTCGGACCGAAACTGCTTCGCAGGTTGACGAGCGCCAGTTCCCGCGAGAAGGGGTTCTCATCGTGCAAGACGATCTGCTTCAAATGCTTGAGCACCTCGTCATCGGCGGGGGCACCGATCATCGTGAAATAATACAACACGAGTTCACGCGTGCGCGGATCCTCATCGGCCAGTCGCTTCACGAGTTGTTGTTTTTCGGGGAGTCCCAATTGACCCGCGGCCATCATTGATTTCAAGACTTCGGGGATGGTGCGGAAGTGAAACTGAAACGTGCTTTCGGGAGAAAATGCGGCATCGAGCAGAATCTCTAACTTGTTCGGTGCGGAGATTTCTCCCAATGCGACCGCCGCCATACAACGGATCGAGTTTTCGGGATCCCCCAATGCCGTCACGACGGCTTCATGCGCCTTGTCGACTTTGTGCTGAGCAATCGCCCGTAGCGCCGTGCGGCGAACGTAAATGTCGGGATCGCCGACCGCGGTCGAAAGTTGTTCCGGCGTAAGCTGCAACTTCCCCTTCAAAGCCAGCGTGAGCACGCGACGGCGGGCAAACACATCGTCGCTTTGAAGGCTGGCGATCGGTTCGGCGGTCGGCTTCTCATCGGGCCAGTCGATCCACGCCTCGGAATCGTAGCCGCTTTCGATTTCCCTGCCAAGGAACATGACTCGGGGCAACCCCTTCGGCATGTCGCCGCGCGTGCGAAACGCCGACAGCACGACCGGAGAATTCTTCTCTTTGATTTTTGCGGAGAGACTGTGCAGGAGTTCGGCAGTCGGCGGAGTGAACAGACAGATTTCATCGACGACCGAACCATCCAGCCAGTCTTCGACCGACCAGACGATATTCCCCGCGGTGCGAACGCCGCCGTCGATGTTCCACAACACCGGGCGATTAGGCTCCGCGCCGTGGACGCAAATCGCGACCTTCTTGCCGTGCTCTGCCAACTGCTTTTTGAGGAGCCTGAGAAACTCCTCGACATGCCGGCCGCGCATCCGTCGCCAGTCATCGCGGTCGAATTCCTCGCGGAGAATATCCTTGCCGTACTTCTTCTTGAATTCTTCGACGATCGGAGCATTGTAACCGAATTCATCTTCGTAGTGCTGCGAAAAATTCTCGGCGTAGGTGAGGAACGCGATGCCGTTGTAGCCCCCCTCGACGACGTACTTCGTCAGGTAATCTGCCATAAGTTGCCGCGCCTCGGGATAAGCGAACTCGATCGGTCCCCCTTGACGCCACGTCCCCCAACGATTGACCGGTGCCCATTCCGGATGATCGATGCGCAATTTGTCTTCGATGGCGTAGGGGAAATCCGAGTAACCGGCATCCGCCTGCGAGCCGTTGTCGAATAAACCATACGTCAGCCAGATTTCCATCCCCTGTTTCTTGGCAGCAGCGACGGCGATGCGATTCGTCTTGACTTTGCGGTATTGCTGATCGCGCCACCAATCCCAGATCCGCGCGAAGATGCGGTTCTCGGGACGGATGACGAATTCTTCGCCCCAGATTTCATCCTGTCCGCCGCGCCACCAGACGCGGTCGGCGTGAAACTGTTCGCGGATCGCGACAAACGCCGCCTCGATGGTCGCCGCCGAATCGAGCGGAGGCATCGTAATCAAATCCTGGTTGTCGCCGACGGTGAAATACACCGTTCGCGGATTCCCATCCACGGGTTCACCGGCTTCGAGAATTCCGACAGACAGCAACCCGACGCAGAGCATTCCCAAGTAACGTTTCATGTGCATGATGTGATTTCCTGATTGTCTGCCCCTCGCTCACGCTTTTTGAAGTTGCGCTATTTTCACCCTCTCCCTTTTGGGAGAGGGCAGGGTGAGGGGGGATTTTATTTTTTCTGTTCCGAGCTTTGTTTTACTACGATTTGTGAAAGGCACCCTCATCCGGCCTGCGGCCACCTTCACCCGAGGGAGAAGGTCAATCACGCGATTGTCAGCGTAAAACCTTGTCGAGCAATTTGTAAGCCTCCTCGCGCATTTCCGCGGAAAAATTGTGCTCGTCATCGGGATGCAGCACTCGCAAATTTTCAGGCTTGCCATAGAGATCGTAGACTTCGGCGGCTGCCTTGACGATGCGATCGACGCTCTCGGCCTGAAAGTTATGATCCCGCTTGGGGGCCACGATCAACACATGCCGCGGCGAGAGCGCCCCGATCATCTCGTGAAAATCGAACGGGATCTCCTCGAGTCGCCCTTTGTAATTCGCGAGCTTGGGCATGTACAACAACTGACACCAGCCTTTGCCGGAATCCCATTTGCCCGGATTGCCACCGTAATAATCGGGATACGAATCAAGCCCACAACTCGACACGACGACGGCGATGCGCGGGTCAAAGACGGCTGTATAAACGGAATTGTGTCCGCCGAGAGAATGGCCGATCGCACCGAATTGCTTGTCGTCCACGTAAGGGAGCGATTCGAGAAGATCGAGGGCCCGCATGTTATCCCACACGGCTTTCAGCGTCCCACTTTCCCAACCGAGTTCATCCAAAGGGGGTTGATACTTGGCCAGCAACGGATAATTGGGAGCAAACGTGACGTATCCACGCTCGGTCAACTCGAGGGCGTAACCGCGATTTTGCTTATCGCCAAGCCCCACCACGACACCGTGGCCGATCTTGTTGTCGGTGCCATGCAGACAGAGAACCGCCGGAGCTTTTCGTGTGCCATCTAATACATCTTTGGGAATGAGCAGATACGCCGGCGTGCGGCAACCCGGTTCGCTCAGGTACGTGATCAGCCGCCGGACGTAAGTCCCGCCGTCGAATTCTTCTTCGACCTGGACATCGAACGCGCAGCGTTTTTCTTTTCCGGGAAGCTGCCCCATGACGGACTGCATGCCGCGCACAATTTCTTCCCGGCGTTTGTTCCAGTCTGCGACACTTGTGACCGGTTGCGTCGCACCGGAATCGTCGCGGTAAATCAGCAGTTGATCTCGCGGCAATCGTGGAAGTTCCTGAGTCGTTTGAGCGAACAGACAGGATTCGGGTGCGTTGAGCCACATACTGACGATTGTTATCAAGATCCCCGGCAACAACCGGCGACCGTCTGATGAAAAGTGCCCGAATCCCATGATGATTTTCTCCCTGTGCGCATGCGAATGCGATTAAACCCGCTGACGGTACAATTTCGGATCGACCGCCGCAATCATGCGGTCGATCGGCAACTCGATGCCTAGAAAATCGCTGACTCGTTTCGCCGTCGCCGTCGGTTCCTGCACCAGTTCGGCGTAATGGCAATCCATGACTTGCACGTGCGGTTGCTTCGCCATCCATTCTTCGAGCGAGTGCAAGTGCCGGGTAAAATGCTGCTTCATGAGTTCTCGTGCAGGCCCTGTCGATTGATGCAGTCCTTCCAGCATTTTCTCTTGCGAACGCAACACTTCATCCAGTTCGCGGCGCATGAAGATGACCCGGTAATCGTATCCCGCAGGGAGATAATACAACAGCAGTGACACGATTTTCACGACTTTGCCCTCCGCTTCGGATAGCCACGTGTTATCGTTTTTCAGCGATTTCACTTTCTGATATTCGAGGTACCCGCGCGGATTGTGCTCGTCGGCGGGACGATCGGCGTCGCACAACACCGGCAACCCGCCCGATTGCAGCATCTGCATCATCAACGACGTTCCCGAACGGGGCAATCCTGAAACGATGGTAATCATGGCACAACTTTCACAAATTACGGCCGGTCTCATGGATTCGGGGCAGCCGTTAATAACTTTCTCATTCTCTTATGCGATGCTCACGCCGAACAGCTTTCCGATCGCCAGTCCTCCCCCCATCATGATCAGAATCGACGCCACGATCCAGTGGACTTCGGTCTCGCCGACAGACAATTCGCGCGGCGGATATCGAACGTCGATCCGCTTCACGGGCAATTCACTCGCTACCGGGGGTTCAACGGGATACAGAATTTGCTGCCACACGTCGGCGGCGATTCTTCGCGGCGAGAGTTTCACCATCCCCCCACCGACGATGCACTGCTTCCGTTCGGTGACCCCGCCGATGGTGATGTCGATCCAGCCGTCACCTTCCAGTCGTGCTTTTATCCGCCAGCATACGGAGTTGGTTTGCGGAATGCGCACGCCTTCGCCGTCAAGGATGAGCCCATCAGAGACCGCCACTTCGACCGGAGTCTTCACCACCGACTGCGACAGTTGAAGTTCGATCTCTACCAATGCCGTTTCACCGACTTTGAGAGGACGATATTCGAACCATGCCGCGAATTGCACGAAGAGAAACATCATCGGTATGAGAGCAACGGCCATCGGCCGGGCGAACGCCGCCAGATACCAGAAATTGGCGGATAGAATCCTACCGCATGCCGTCAGGCTCACGCGGGCATCGTGTCGGAACAACAGCAGTTCGAGCGTGCGGGCGATCAGACGGTTGCGGGAAAGTTTCAACGACTGCTGGTTGGATGATACGTGAAACAGGCCGACCATGATCAGCGCGACGACGAGACTGACGAAGATCAACGACGGCCAGGGGGACTCTGCGCTCCACGGCATGAATAATAGATCGCAAATGACGTTGATGATGCGGTTGAGATATTGCATGAACGGCGAGAACAGTCTTTGAATGCGTTTCGTTTCTGGAAAACGTCTACTCGATGTAGCCGAGTCCTTGCAGTCGTTTGCGGACTTCGTCTTCCGACTGGGCCTGTTCGACTTCCGCGGCGGCCCGTTCCAGAATGTGCAGAATGAATTCGTCGACCGAACTGTAACCCGCGACGTCAGCCGCTTTTTTCAACGTGGTGTATAACTCTTTTCCGATTTTGATTTTAGGTTCGAACATCTGCCGGCTTTCTTATCAACTTTGTCCTCGTTCCCAAGCTCCCGCTTGGGAACGCACGTTAGCGAGAGCTTCTGCTTCGCACAATGAATAACAATATTCCATCACACTGGCGGACAAGCCGCCAGTGCCACCCAT
>JBJXGP010000289.1:0-5374 GCA_046160425.1 Planctomycetaceae bacterium | reverse complement strand
TTGGGTGGCATGTCTGCATCGCGCAGCAGGGCAGACATGTAGAATCGAGAGATTGATCGATAAGAAGACATGGCTGCCCCAAAGCTGCAGCCATGCCACCCAACGTAATGAATTAACCTAACGCAATTTGATGTTTACCGGAGATTGCTCATGCATCCTGTCCAAGAACTCGGTCAGCAGCAGCGTCGCGAATTTCTGACCTCGGCCGCCAGCGGGCTGGGCATGACCGCGCTCGCGTCGATGCTGCTTGAAGATGACGCCTCGACAGCGCATGCTGCGGGTCGGCCAACGTCGGTTAATCCACTCTTACCACGGGCGACGCATTTCGCGCCGAAGGCCAAGTCGTGCATTTTCCTGTTTCAGGCCGATGCCCCGTCGCATCTCGATCTGTACGTCTCGAAGCCGAAGCTCAACGAATTGAGCGGGCAACCCGTCCCTAAGTCGCTCGTCGAGAACGTTCGCTTTGCGTTCATTCAGAAAGAATCCGCGACGCTGCTCGGCAGCAAACGCAAATTCACCCGGCATGGCGAATGCGGTATGGAATTCTGCGACCTGCTCCCGAACCTCGCCACATGTGCCGACGACATGCTGATGATCAATTCGATGCATTCGAGCCAGTTCAATCATCATCCGGGGCAATTGCTCATGCAGTGCGGACGGCCGACGTTCGGCCTCCCCACGATGGGCTCGTGGATCACTTACGGCCTCGGCAGCGAATCGCAAAATCTTCCCGGTTACGTCGTCCTGACCAGCGGACGCGGTTCGAGCGGCGGAAGTTCTCTCTGGCAGAGCGGCTTTCTGCCGAGCTTGTACTCGGGCGTCCGTTTTCGGACCGAAGGCGAACCGGTCCTCAACCTGGCGAACCCCGCCGGTCTCCCCGCAGACCTGCAGCGCAAGAGTCTCGACGTGCTGCGCGACTTGAACGAAGCCCGCTTCAACGAGGTTCACGATTCGGAGATCGCCAGCCGGATTTCGAGTTACGAACTCGCCTACCGCATGCAATCAGCCGCTCCCGAACTGATCGACATCTCCGGTGAAAGCAAAGCGACGCTCGAGGCCTACGGCGTCGATCGCCCCGAACCGACTCACATCCCCGGCGGTCGCGGCAAGCAAGGCGAGACCTACAAGAGTTACGCCCGCAACTGCCTGCTCGCCCGCCGGATCGTCGAGCTGGGCGTCCGCTTCGTCAACATCATTTATGCCTCGTGGGATCACCACAGCAATCTCGACAACGAACTGCCATACAACGCCGGCGCCGTCGACCAGCCGGTCGCCGCGCTGCTTAAGGATTTGAAGCATCGCGGACTTTTGGATGAGACGCTGGTCGTCTGGGGCTGCGAGTTCGGACGGACTCCCCTCGGCGAAAACCGCGGTGCCGCGCGGGAAGCGAACACCGGACGCGATCACCATCCATATGCGTTCTCATTCTGGATGGCCGGCGGCGGCATCAAGGGAGGCCAAACCTACGGTGAATCGGACGAAATCGGCTGGGGCGTCGCCAAGGATCCCACGCACGTCAACGACTTCCACGCCACGTTACTGCACCTCTTCGGCATCGACCACCTCAAGCTCACCCACCGCTTCCAGGGCCGAGATTTCCGGCTGACGGACGTGGCGGGGAAGGTTATTCCGGCGTGGTTGGCGTAGAGGGCCCAGCAGTTGGGTTTTGCATGCGCATTGAGCACTGCTGACCAGTGCAATGGAACGTCGATACACTTTTCACGCGGCGGAGCTTGGGAACACGAGGTGGTCCAAGTTCTATTTGTCAGCCTTCTCGACCAGCCCCAAGCCGCGCAGCCAATCACCGGCTCTAGCGGGCCAGGTGTCGACTTCAGAATTCTCTACGGGGCGCAAACCGTAGCCGTGGCCTCCGGTCTGGTAGATGTGCAGTTCGGAGTTGATCCCCTGCTTTTTGAGGGCGGCGTACAACATTACGCTGCTGAGCGAAGTGACGCCGTCGTCGTGCGTGTGAACCAGGAATGTCGGGGGCGTATTTTCCGTGATCGTCACGGACTTGGCGAGCGTTTCGGTTTTCTCGTCGTACAAATTCCACGGATACAGCAGCATCGCAAAATCGGGACGGCAGGAGACTTCGTCGACGTCATCGAGCGGATCGTAAGCTCGGTCGGCGAATCGTGTGGTCACGAATGCTCCCGCCTGTCCGCCGGCGGAAAAACCGAGCACTCCGATGCGATCGGCTTTGATGCCCCGGTCGCCGGCTCGCTTGCGGATGAGACCGATCGCCCGCTGGCCATCCTGCAGCGGCCGCTCGGCATGATCGGGCAATGAGGGATCGCGTTTCGACGTCGGCTCTGCTTTCGTGCGATAATAGACGACGATCCCCGTGATGCCGAGGCTGTTCAACCACTCTGCCGCTTCGGAACCTTCCTTGTCGACGACGACATAGTTGTAACCCCCGCCGGGGAAGATGAGGACGACGGTCCCGTTCTGTTTCTCGGCGGATGGTTTGAAGACGTGCAATTGCGGCCGCGTGATGTCTTTGATTCGCGTCGCAGGAGGGTTGTCGTTGGGGCGCGACGGAAGAGCGGTTCCGGTCTCACGAGTCGTTTCACCGGGCGCGAAATCGGGCCAGATGTCGATGATCTCGTCGGGTTCCCGTGCGTGGACAATGTTTGTCAGAATCGAGACGATCGCGAGAAGTGATGCCAATGTGAGCGATTGAGAATGCTTCCGCACTGTATCACCTTTGCGTCATTTAGTCTCCCGTCATTGACGGGGGGGACAGGGGACTGACGTCCCCCGCTCGCCTTGATTTGCAGGTGCGTCACGACGCACCCTACAATAACAACTTGAAACGCTGTTCAAATCAACTCGCGAATCGGTTCGCCGCGGGTGAGCGGGATCGGCCGGCCGGCGGGATCGAGAACGTGGTGCGTGTGATCGATCCCCAGGTGATGATAAATCGTCGCCAGAATATCGTGCGGATCGAGTCGGCGTTCGATCGGCTGCTCCCCTTTGCTATTGGTCGCGCCGATGACCTGCCCCATCGGCATGTTGCCGCCGGAAACCAGAATCGACATCGCGAGCGGCCAGTGATCGCGGCCGATGCGACCGTCGCGGAATTCGAGTCGGGGAGTTCGGCCGAATTCGCCGGTGACGATGAACAGCACGCGCTGATCGAGTCCGCGATCGTACAGATCGTTGATCATCGTCGAGACGACGTGATCGAATTTCGGCAATCTGGCATTCATCGCCGTCAACATGTCCCAGTTGACCGCATGATCGTCCCAGTTGTGGGCCGTCGATCCCGGTCCGTCGCCGCGAGCGCAAACGGTCACGAACCGCAGTCCCGCTTCAACGAGTCGTCGGGCGGTGAGCAGTTCCTGTCCGCAACCGTCGCCGAAGCGCTCGCGCGTTTTGGGATCTTCCTGCGAGAGGTCGAACGCCTTTTGCGCTTTTCCCGAGAGAATGATATCGACCGCCTTCTGATTGTAGGAGTCGATGACGCCCATCACTCCCGTCGTATCGCTTTCGCGGCGTAATTGATCGAGTTGGCGGTTGAGCGCGAGTCGATTGTCGAGCCGTCGCCCATCGACGGTCAAGCTCGTGTCGCGCATGCCCCCGCTGACGATGGGGACGCGATACACGCCGCTCCAGAAACCTTCGGAAACTCCGGCGGAATAATCGGGGCCATTGACGACGACGCCGTTGATCGCCAGGGCAGGGGGGATGCCGACGACCTGATCTTGCAGCATCCGCGTGACGACCGCGCCGACCTGCGGATAAAACGATTCGTATCCGGTCCCCGGCTTGAGTTTGCCGTAGCCACTTAGGAACCGGCGATGCCCGGCGAAGTGATCGGCCTCATCGTGCGAGCACGAACGGATGAGCGTGAAACGATCGGCAATCCGTGCGTGCTGCGGGAGGTGTTCGCAGATGTCGATTCCCGGCACCGAGGTCGAGATCGGCGAGTACGGCCCCCGAATCTCGGCGGGGGCTTCCGGTTTCATGTCATACGTTTCGAGATGGCTCGGCCCGCCGTGTACGAAGAGCAGGATTACAGCCGTGTCTTTGGGTGTCACTGCTCCGGCGGCGTCAAGCTTGAAATAGTCGGCGAGAGTCAGCCCGCCCAGTCCGAGAAACCCCGCCTTCATCCACTCGCGGCGTGGCAGGCGGGCATCGAAAAAGGAATCAGGAGACTCTATTCGCAACATGGATCGATCTTTCTCAAGCTCGACAACGTAATTCGCGAAAGACAAATACCGACTTTAATTTATCTATCATAATCGACTTTTCAGCAATCGCAACCTCTCATAAAATAAATAGCCTATACAGATAGTCATTTCCCCTTCAAGGGGACACGGCAGGTATAGACGTTGGTGGTCCCTTCGTGCGATGAATAATAACTGATCAGCATTTCCTCGCCGATGCGTGCCACTTCGGGGTATGAGCAGTCGCCGCCGGAAGGAATTTCACAGTACGGTTCGAGTTTGTCGTCAACATAGACGTAGATCATCGTCCCCGAATCGTCGGGTTTTCGCAGCCGCGACAACAGATAGGTGACGCCGTCGATCGTGTGGACCGAATGCCCCGACAGATGCACGCCGGCATCGCGTTCGGTCCATTCGGTAAACGGAGCTTGCGATTCCAGTATCGAGCCGGGGGGCGAACCGTATTTCTGGCGGAGGAAGGCGACGGCGCGATCGGGTTCGGGGAAATACAGCGTCGTTTCGCTTTCCCATTTGCGCTCGCGGATCGTCGAAACTTTTTCCCATTTCAAGCCGTCGGCTGACTTGATGAGATGCACCTTGCGACCGACTCCGCCGCTGACGTCGGCTTTGTAGTGAGCCGTCGCATAATATCCGCTCTCGACGGCGAGCGGTTTCCAGAGAATGAACTGCGGCTCGTAGACGGGGATCGGTTCGCTCCACGTTTCGCCGTCGTCGGTCCAGGTCGCGAATGTGGTGAGTTGTTTTCCTTCGAGTCCCGGATCGAACCAGATCAGCCGATCGTCGGCGATCAGAAGCTGCGGATCGCGATCGTCGGGGACGATATTCAGCCGTTTGGCTTCCATCCAGGTTTCGGCATCAGACGATTTGAGCAGAATCAGATCGCCGTCGCCTGAACCGTGGTCTGTCGCTTCGCGAAACGATAGCCAGAACGCGTCTTTCCATTTGACCAGTGCGGTAAAGGCGTTGTGCTTACCATTGGCCACGACGGTGCGAATGTCGCGCGGCTTGACGTTCGTCTCGGCTTGTTGTGCGAGAACAGAATCTGCCGGAATGCTCCCCTCGGCGATGATCAGAGTGAAGCCCAGCGTTAGCAGCCAACGAAATTTTGGCAGGAGGTGCGACATGAAGATAGCTCCTTCGTGACACGAATATTGATGGAACTGTCGGGGGTCTGCAACCGG
>JBJXGP010000288.1:0-41967 GCA_046160425.1 Planctomycetaceae bacterium | reverse complement strand
GCATAACAATCGAGCGGATCACCGCCGAAGGCTCGCATCAGATCGAGTACGTGCGAACCGAGAACCCATAAGTCTTCCGCTCCGCCGCGCGTGTCTTCCTTGCCGCGCGCGCGGATTTCCAGAAGCTGGCCGATTTCACCACCCGCGATCAACTGCTGCACGATGGGGAGCAGAGGCGTCCAGCGAGTCTGGTGCGCGATGGCGAGTTTCAAGTGCCGCATCTCGAACTGGCGGACGATTTCATCCGCCTCGGCGAGCGTGCGGCAGAACGGCTTTTCCATGTAGACGTGGCAACCATGATCGGCACAGGCGAGAACCATTTCGCTATGGACGTCGACCCAGCGCGGCCCGACGCCAACGATGTCGAGTTTTTCCTTGTCGAGCATTTCGCGATAGTCGGCATAGGCAGTAGCGGCACCGGTTCTTTTGACCGCTTCGGCTCGCCCTTCCTCATTGTCATCGGCAACCGCCACGACTTTGGTCGCGGGGACATGAGCCCAGACGGTATCGATCCCGTGACCATAGTTCCCTTTTCCCGTCCGTCCAATCAGCCCGACTCGATATTCGCGTGCCATGCTGGAACTCCTGTTACGTGTTGCGAGACAACGTGAGGATTTGTTGAATAACGATTGTAATGGTTACTGTATGAATTGGTGAGTGAAGCAACGGCGAAACTTTTGGCGATCGAGATTATCTTCCATTGAAGTCGCCACCCATTCTCCCTCTGGTAAATCACCCTGTCAATCTGGATAGTTCAATTCGCAGCAGAGTTGTCGATCGGGGCACAATATCGAAATCCGCCGGAAATCACTCAGGGGTTGATTGCTTGTCATCCGTCTGCAAGAATTCAGCGCAGATGGGGGAGGAACTGCTCCCAACGACGACAGTTACTGCAATTTTATCGATGAGCTTTCAAGGAGTTTACGCTCATGCCGCGACATAACCTGCATCGTGTCGGATCGATGGTGTGGAGCTTTGGTTTGTCGTTTTGCCTCTTCGCGTGCGCCGGGTGCTATCAGTCGGCGACCACGGAGTCGGGGAGCACAACCGGCGGTCCTCCTGCCGATGGGACGACGAAGGCTGGCGGAACAGAAGTCGTCGGCTCCGGGGGAACCGGAAATGACGGAGCAACCGCCAAGCCGGCCGATGAAGAGGATGCCGATATCCCGAAGATCGCCATTCTGGAAGAGATCGATGGCATTTCCATTCCGCGACTCGATACCAAGGCCGAAACGCTGCAAATCAAGGGTGAACTCCCCAGGGACGTCGGCAACGATTACGCCAAATCCCATGCGGGTGAACCGGCCACGGGGGACTGGCTGATCGTGCGTTTTACTGCCGAACCGAAATCGTTGAATCCGGTTGTGGAAACGTCCGCAGTGCAGTCCTACATCGGAGAATATCTGCATGAGGGACTGGTCCGACGTGATCCCGAAAGCATGGAATGGGTTCCGCACATCGCTCATAAGTGGATCGCCGAGGACGCCGTCAAACTTTCGGCCGATTTTCCCGAACGCGAACGACGCATCAAGGGGAGTGACGGACAACTCACGGCGAAACTCGAAGTCGAGTACGCCGCTGCGACAAAAGAAGGGGAAAGCGATCCGGTGTTGACGTACCAGACGACCGACAAGGCCGGTGCTATCGTCGGCGACGTCTGGGTCGGTCTGTTTCCGATCGGGAAAGTTTCTGGTGCTCCGCGCAATGGCTATCACTTCTGGAGCAACAGCAAGGGCGAACTCAACGTCAGTGCTGTCGCCAGCGGTAAATACCGGATGGAAGTCGGGGCGGAAGTTTTCGGTGAAGCGGTACAACAGGAAGACGGTTCGTTGATTGTCACCCCGCTCACGCCGGGCAATCCGCTCGCAAAAGATTTGCAATCGAGCGAGCAGAAATCGCTGACATTGAAGAAGGGGGAATGGGTCGACGTTCAGGCCAAGACCATTTACACGTACTTTATCAGGGACGATGTGAAGTGGTCGGACGGCACGCCGTTTACGACCGACGACATGATCTTCGGGTATTCGATCCTCAATAACCCGACCGTCGACGGCGAATCGATTCGGACCTATTACCAGGATGTCGTCGATTGTGATGCGTTGGACGCGCACACGATTCGCATGAAGTATCGCCAGCAGTATTTCATGGCCTTTGAATTCACATCGGGGTTGTCGGTCTACAGTCCGCCGCTGCACGTCTTTACCAAGTATTTCGCCGACGACGGCAAGACCTTGACGATGGATCGCCTCTCCGAAGACGAAGAAAAGGCACAGAATAAAGTCAGCGTGCATGGGCAGGTGTTCGGCAAATTCTTTAACACCGACGACCGATACAACAATGCCCCGGTGGGGACCGGCCCCTACATCGTCGATAAGTGGGAACGAAACGACCGCGTGGAGTTGCGACGTAACGCCGAGTACTGGAACACCGAACGCCGCGGCTATCTTGATCGCCTGATTTTCAAGTTCATCCCCGACAGCACGACGGCGTTTCAGGCTCTCAAAGCGGGTGAAATCGACTTCATGTGGAACATGTCGCCCGAACAGTTCTATGAGGATCTCGCCGATAATCCCGAATGGTTCGTTCAGAAATACGTCAAAGCGAGTTGGTACAGCCCCGGATACAGTTACTACGGCTGGAATCTGCTACGTCCGTTGTTTCAGGATCAGCGTGTGCGCGTGGCGCTGAGCTTGTTGTTCGACAAGCAATCGTTTCTCGAACAGAAATTGCATAACGCAGGAGTCGTCGTTTCGGGAAGTCAGTATTACTTCGGTTTGGCATACGATCACGCCGTGAAGCCCTTGGGGTATTCAGTGGAGGTGGCCAAGGAGTTGCTCGCCGAGGCCGGCTGGGCCGATACCGATAACGACGGCATCCTCGACAAGGATGGCCAGAAATTCGAGTTCGAGTTGCTGTTTCCGCCCGGAAGTCCGTCTGCCGAAGCGAGAGCTGCAATCATTCAGAAGAGCTACAAGGATGTGGGGATCGTGATGACAATTCGCAATTACGAATGGGCCTCGTTCATCGATAAGGTGAAATCGCGCGATTACGACGCCATCAATCTCGGTTGGGCGGCGAGTCTCGAGAGCGACCCGTTTCAGCTCTGGCATGGATCGGGAGCGGGAAAAGACAAACGTGGTAGCAATCACGTCTCGTTCCAGGATGCTCAGTCGGATGACATCATCGAAACGCTGCGGTTGACGCTCGATGAAGAGAAACGGCATAAGCTGCAATTCGCCTTGCATCGCATTCTGGACCGAGAGCAGCCTTATATGTTCCTGTATACGTCGAAGGACTTCGGAGCCTATCATCACCGCTTCCAGGGAGTGAAATGGTACCGACTTCGCCCCGGGTTCGATTTCACGGAATGGTACGTTCCCAAGGATCAGCAGATTCATAAGTAAAGACAGCGTCGGGTGGCACTGGCGGCTTGTCCGCCAGTGATGTCAGGTATGAACCAGTCGTTGAAGCGTTGTCGGATTAGCCAGTGCCCGATGTAATGTATGGCCACGCGGGTCGGTCGTTAAATCGCGAAGCAGAAGCTCTCGAAGACGTGCGTTCCCAAGCGGAGCTTGGGAACGAGAGACAACTGACGACATCGAAATCTGCGAGTTCTATGAAAAAAGAGGTGACGATTCGTGTGGCAGTATCTCGTCAAGCGTCTGCTCTTTATGATTCCGACGATTATCGGAATTCTGATCATCTCGTTTCTGGTCGTGAAAATGGCTCCCGGCGATCCTGCTTCGCAGAAGTTCGGCGGAGTGGGACAGGCAACCGCCGGGTTGAACGCCGAACGGGGGACCGAGCAGGCCGAGGAACGATTCCGCAAGAAATTTCATCTCGATAAACCGCTGCATGTGCAGTTCGGTTATTTTTTACAGCGGCTGGTCAAGTTGGACATGATCTATTTCCAGCAGGAGAAATCGATCTGGCCCGATTTGATGGATGCCCTCAAAGTCACCCTTGTCCTCAATGTGATCGTGTTCGTGCTCATCTACGCGATCGCAGTCCCGCTAGGAATATTCAGCGCGGCGGCGTCGCATTCGCCGGCCGACCGCGGTTTGACGGTGATCCTGTTCATTCTCTATTCGCTGCCGTCGTTCTGGGTGGCAGAGATGCTGCGAATCTGGTTCGGCGATCGCTCGCAGTCGATCTGGTTCCCCATCATGGGACTGCACGGCGTCGAAGCCGAGAGCTTATCGGGATGGGGCTGGCTCAAGGATTATCTGCATCACATTTTCCTGCCGGTCTTTTGCATGACGTACGGCGGATTGGCCTATATCAGCCGGCAGATGCGAGTCGGCATGCTGGAGGTGATTCGACAGGATTACATCCGCACCGCCGAGGCGAAAGGGGCGGGCAAGATGCGCGTGATTCTCGTACACGCGCTGCGAAACAGCCTGTTCCCGATCATTACGCTGTTCGCCTCGCTGCTGCCGTTTCTGGTCAGCGGCAGCGTGATCATCGAAACGATATTCAATATTCCGGGCATGGGGCGGATGGCATTCGACGGCGTGTTGCGCAGGGAGTATGACGTTGTGATGACGACGCTGCTCATGTCGGCGATTCTCACGCTGTTCGGGATTTTGATTTCCGATCTCTTGTATGTGATCGTGAATCCGCAGGTCACTTATGAAAGCCGGAATTGAGGTGCATGAGTGAACCAGCAGAAGAGCGAGATTGCCCCGGGAGGAGGTCAACCCGACGGAACGCCGGCGGCGTTGCCGCGCAAGACGAAGCTTCCCAAAGGGGAAAGTCAGTGGATGATCGTCTGGCGTCAGTTTCGGAAGCGAAAACTCGCCGTTGCTTCGGTTTGCATCATCTGGTTGTTGATCAGCGTCAGCATCTGGGCGCCGTTTATCGCCAACGATCGACCCTTGATGTATGTCGGTTACAACCGGCAGGAATATCAGGAATCGGCGCGAACCGCCCGCATCATGCTCACTCAGTTCATCGAGCAGAAATGGAAAACCGCCAAGACCCCCTGGCTCGAATGGCGGGGAACGCAAATCGAAACCCTGATGCTGCAAGTCGAGCTGATGGGACAGCAACTTTCGGGAAGCGAGTTGGAGGAACTCCGTAAACTTCAGGCAGAATTTCTGCGAGCCGTCACCGTGGATGATCCCGACGATGTTGACGTCGAATCACTCACGCAGTTGCGAACGGTCTTGCGGCAGCAGTTCGACGGCGCTAAAGTCGTACTCAGTTCACGTCAATTCTGGCCGGTGTTGAGGTCGCTTTCGGGGGTGGAATTTGGTTTCCTGATCTGGAGCATTGCTATTGTCGTCTGGCCGATCCTGTCGTGGGTCATCCGCAGGACGATCTTATTGAACAGCGAACGGCAGATTTCCTCTGCGCTGACGTGGTTCGCGATCGTCGTGCTGCCGATCATCGCCGGGTTGATCTGGCACGTGCAGGTTCCGTTGCGGCTCGACCGAACGAACTATAAGTCGGCAGTGCTCGCGAATCAGATCGACCGGTTGTCGAAGGCGAACGTCGTTTTTGAAGGGGTGATCTGGCCTCCCATCAGCTACGGATTGGATGAAGACCACTTGAGCCGCAAGTTTGCACGCCCGGCGATCATGCCGCCGGAGAATGCACCCGCGGAACCGTCCACTTCTTCGGGAAGTATAGTACCGCGCGGTGAGCTTGGCCCGTGGGACTCTCCGCACTGGCTGGGGACCGACGATATCGGCCGCGATATTTTGGCCCGCATGATCTGGGGAGGGCGCGTCAGCCTGACGGTCGGCATCGTGGCGGTGGGAATTTACGTCACCATCGGGATCGTCGTCGGGGCGATTTCCGGATATTTCCGTGGCGCGGCTGACATGATCATCTCGCGCATCATCGAAGTGGTCATCTGCTTTCCCAGCTTCTTTCTGATCCTGACGATCGTTGCGTTCCTGGGTCCGAGCATCTTCAACATCATGGTGGTGATCGGCGTTACGGGCTGGACGGGGATCGCGCGACTCGTTCGCGCCGAGTTCCTGCGACTCGCCGAGCAAGAGTTCGTGCTCGCGGGGCGGGCGCTCGGCTATTCTCCGTGGCGAATCATCTTCAAGCACGTGTTGCCGAACGCGCTGGCCCCGGTCATGGTTTCGGCGACATTTGGCATCGCCGGGGCGATCCTGACCGAGAGCGCGTTATCGTTCCTCGGTTTTGGGATTACCGTCCCGATGCCGTCGTGGGGAGGAATTCTGTCGTCGGGACGCGAGGCGATCTTCCGCGCGCCGTGGTTGATCTATTTTCCCGGTACGGCGATCTTCATCACGATCACCGCGTACAATCTCGTCGGTGAAGCGTTGCGAGACGCCGCCGATCCGCGATTGAGGAATTAGTCGGTTTCGATCAGCACTCCGCCACGTCAGGGATGTCCATTGTGTCCGACGGGGGTCGCCAGTAGTTGCTCCAACTGAGCGAGACTTTGTTCCACGCTCTGAATTTCGATGGGAGTCAACGTCATCAGGCCGAAACGGCATTGATAGAAGAACGAAGTGATGGTTCCGGGGAGTTGAGCGGGGATCCGCTGCGGATGCTGTTGCTGAAGCCGATGCACGATTTCGTCGGCGAACTCTCGTTGCGTCTGAGCAGGTTGCCGATGCATGCCGTGTTTCGATAACAGCGAGACAAATCGTTCATAGAATTCGATGCGAATGATCTGCGCATCGAGTCGTTGCCGTTGTCGTCGGTAGATATACCGAAAGAGGAGATAGAGTTTTTTGGCGAGCCAATAAAGCGAAGAGGTGGTCGCCATGATCAGAAAGGCGATGAAACCTCCCTTCCAACTGATCCACTGACCGGGATCCTTGAGGAACGCGACAAACGCCCTGGTCAGTTGCGATACCGCCCCTCGAACGCCTCCTGCCTCTTTCCACCATTGGCGTACCGAGGCCTGGATCGGTGCATAGATTTCCTGGGTCTGGCGCGTCAGCGAGAGTTGCACGAAATAATTAGCCCAGAGATCGTTCAGTGCCCGAACTGTGCTCGCCCACGAGAACGACGAATCGTCCATCAATTTAACGGAGTCATCGCGTGCGGAAGGAGTCGGATCGTACACCACCCACTTCAAGCGGGGTTCGGCCGGGTTCGAAGGGTCATCGATGAGAGCCTCGACCCAGGTGTGCGCATGACGTTGCTGCACTTCGAATTGACCGGTCGCTTCATTCCTCATTCCACCTTTGAAACCGTTAACCAGTCTGGTCGGTATCCCAACCGTGCGCAGCATCAAGGCCAGCGCCGAGGCGAAGTACTGACAATGGCCTTGCTTTCGATTAAATAGAAAGTCCTCCACAGGATCGATCTTGGGATCCATCAATGACGTGTCGAGCGAATAAGTGAACGTTCCCGAGTTTCTCAAATAGGCTTCGATCCGCTCAGCCATGATCGCTTGGTCGGGTTTAGTTTCTGCGTCTCCGGCATAGGCAATCTGCTGAGCGAGATTTTTGGTCCGGGTCATGCCGGTTGGGACTTGTGTGTGATCTTTCAGGTATTTCAATAGAAGCGAACGTCCGGATGCATGCATCATCATTCGACGCGGGTCGACGAAATTGACATCGACGGGGCGTCTCGTGACAGCGGTTTCCGGCCATTCGGAAAACATAACGTACTCCAAAACCTCGGATGTTTTTCCCATTGGTGTCGTGATCACACCGGTAATCGGATTCCGATGAACGGGTTCATCGTCGGCAGGTAAATCGGCGGGTAAATGGCCCGAGATGGCCGGTTGAATGCAGAACAGAACATCAGTCCCGATCGGTTCGAGTTGATAGATCTGGCGAATCAAGCGGGAAGAACTCGTCTTTCTCATCGCTAGAGTCTCCACCTGGGTAGAGAGGGCATTCCATTTTCGGTCGGAATAATGGGCGAGAATCGATCCTCGAAATAATGGTTCGGAGTAACCGAGGCGTTCGCAGAACTCTTCCACGTCGACCGGTAGATCGTCCTCCACGCGCGTGAGCCGGACCTTCATGACGAGTTGACTGCTCTCGAGAATTTCGCCCATCGAACCGAGTTCTACCTGCTCGCTGAAACCCGTCAACGCCATTCGACCGGTAGGTGCAGCGTCTCCTCCCAGCGCCTGCCAGCGCCCGAACCAGAGGCGCGGAATCAACAGGAAAAAGATCGTGCCGATCACGATCGACGCATTGGCCATTGCGAATGTCCCGAGGACGAAGCGCGAGTTGATGAATCGCTGTTCGGGATCGTGTTGAATCGTGCCGCGTGAAGTGCTCGGATGAAAAATCCACCGGGATGTCGTGTCTGTATTTCGGTCGGCTGTATCCGTTGGCGCAGCGCCCGCTTCTTGCGTTCCGCTGGCGATCGCGGGGCCGACAAAACCTTCCGGTTGCGACCGCAGGCGCGACTCGTTGTCGGCCGACATGAAGCGCAATTCAGCCCGATACATCGAATAGACCGTCAGCGTCCACAGGGCGAAGAACACATAGAGGATGAGCAAAAGACCGAATTGTGGTGCCTGAGTGAGCACGGCTGCGACGGCGACTTGCAGCATCCCGAGCGCGATCATCCGCCAGTATTGCTGCGTCGACTTTTGCTGAATCAGCACGACCCAGGTGAGATAGATCAGCAGATGGGCGCCGGCGAGAAGTCTCGATTCCACATTGTCGCCGAAAAACTCGGCGCCGGCAAAGAAAAATGCCACCAGCCCGAGGCCGTCGGCGATCCATTGCGGAATACGCAAACGTCCCCGCAGATCGATGACGCTCAAACTGAAAATGGCGATGGGGAGCGTCAAACCGGCAGGGAAAGGCGCACCCTCCGCCAAGCCGTAGATCAGACTCGACAGCAGCACATGAGCATAGACGCTGAATTGAAACACCAGTGACAGGCTCAAAGAGTTATCCTTATGGCATCGATTCCCAATGTGCGCAGTTCGCGATTGAGTTGGTCGTTGCGTACATGTTCATTCCCAGGAAAAAAACGACGAAAGCCATACCGGGTCGGCTTCGATAACGTCAAAATGCGACAAGCGCTCGTCGAGTATGCCAAAGTCGTGCAGATTGATTTTCTCCACGCGAGAAACCTTTTTATGGGGCGCGCGAGTCGTAATCCACAAGCAGCGCGTGCGCGTGTGATTTTGTCCCATTCCGTCTTCAAGCATGCGCTCCATGTCGGGACGGGGATCGGCTTCGATCAACGCCAGTATGTCCAGGACCGGCTCGATTGCCATGCCCGAAGCGTCGCCCGACCATGCCGATAATTCCGTTCCAGCCGCCATCAGATGCAAATGGGCATCGCGGCTTTGACGCAGAAATTCCACGCACACCGTCGAACAGAAGCTGACGGCCAGTTCGACGCGCTCAAAATCGGCCTGCTCAGGGTCTGGGGGAGTCCATAAATCGAGATAGACCGCCAGATCGTAATTGCGACTCTGCTGGTACTCGCGGACCATCAACTCGTTCTTTCTCGCCGAGGTTCGCCAATGGATGGCCCGCGGATTGTCGCCTCCGCGGTATTCGCGAATGCTGTTGACGTCATCGTCGTAGATGCCGCGCCGCATTTGCTGCCGGGTGATGATTTCTGAAGCGGCGAGGTGATCGCGTTTCCAGCGCGGAGTCAAGCGGCCGATCCGCGGGTGGACGAGCAGTTCATCTTCGCTGCGAATCGTCAGTCCGCGTTCGACCATGCCGAGCGGAAATCGCGTGGACAATTCGAGCGGTCCGAATTGATATCGTCCCCGCTGCATCAGGCGAACGCGGTAATAACTCACGCGAGATTCGCGAGGGGGAACTCGCGTAAACATCACCATCGGGTTTAATTGCTCGCGCGAATTGCGGATCTGATCCTGCACGGCCATCAGCCACGAGGCCTGGAATCTCTTGTGATTGAGCAACTCGATTTCAATGGAGGTGAATTCCCCCGCGAGAACGCGTCGTGGCAGCTTGCGTCGGGCCAGACTGTTTTTCAGCATCGAAAAGGTCATCCACCCGTTCAGAATGAAAGGCCCCGCCATCATGGCGAAGACGAGCAGGAGCAAGTTCGATCGGCCGAGCATCGAACCGACGAAGAGCACGACCATGATCAGCAAATAGACAAGCCCCTCACGCGGCAGCGAAACGCGCTGCGTCGAAAGCAGCGACTGGTTGTGTTTTCTGGCGGAGGGAAAAATCCCCTGCAACATCTGCCGCGCCCCCAGAAACATCAAGAGCACTCCGACTCCGAAGAGAAGGTAATGCGAGCCTTGGAAGTATTGGTCGAGAGTGGACGCCAGCTTCGCATCCGCCAACGTGCAAGCCATCCCCAGCAGGATCCCCAGAAACCCCGTCAGCGAGATGCTTCGTATCGGCGGCGAATTCTTTTCGTGTCGGTTCATCGCTTTTCCAGATCAGAATTCATGTCCATTTCCAGATCAGGAAAGTAACCGGACCGGCGCCTGCGGAGAGTTACTGTCGGACCAAGAGTATTGGATCTGTCGCCGTGATTCAATTCTGCGAGTGTTAATTCGACCGGCAACGGTACGAGATTCCGTCCCGCACGATTCGCAGCCTCAATGCAATGTACGTAATCCGAGCGAGTTGCGTTGGGTGTTCACGAACGTCATCAGGTGCGGTTCTTTTTGAAGCAACTTCGTCAATTGCGATGATGAGCAACTCAGAAAATCAGCCGCCCCCTTCATATCCCATTGGAAATGGACAAGGGCGTCCAACGCCTCCGCCGCCAGAAGTGGAAAATCATGATGGCTCTCGCTGACAATGATCCGCTCGTTCTTGCAGCGGGTCAGCCATAATGGGCTGGGGCCTGTGGTCAGTTCGATGGGGCGTCGAACCGATAACACGAGTTCCCAGCGCAGTCGTTCCGTGGCCGCTTGCAGATTCTCGGCTTGACTGCGGCGTTCGGTTGCCTGGGCGGTCAGTCCGGTCGGCTTGTGGAGCAGGCGAATCCCCGTTTCGACCTTATTTCGGTGCTGCCCACCGGGACCGCTGCGACGAATTCGTTCGACGGTGCAGTCCCGCTGCAATTGCTCATCCGATTGTCTGACGGGATGCGATTCCGCTGCAGACGAATGGGATGTGGGCGAGTTGGGCATGGTCATATCTTATTCGAGAAGGTTGATGCATAGGACTCCCGAATGAAGATCCTCGCCCATTGACCTGCCGTGTGCAAGTGAGAATGGTCTTGTTGGAACCGTTCCCGTGGAGAGGGTTTCCTCCGCAGGGCCGGTAATTCGCAATTTTCTGCGGGCTTGACGGAGTTGATATTGCCCTCCGGGCGAGTGACGTTTACTCTGGTCATTGAGAACTCGTGACGCTCCGATCGGACGGAACAGTATCGGGGTATCGAATAATTGCAGATGTTTAAGGGAAAAATGCTATGTTGGGCCGCCATTTTCGTACCGTTGTTCGTCGCCAAGCGTTGTCGAAATCCGAACGCTTACCTGTCAACTGCGATGTGCTTAGGTGGTGGATTCGTCCGATTCTGCTGGTTGGGTGTGGACTCTGGTTCTCCACCTGCGGGGCGGGATGTCAATCCGGAGGAGACGCTGCCAAATCGCGTGAAGCGGCGGATGCCATTTTTCAAGCCGGTGGCAAGCTCAGAGTTCAAGGGAGCGACCGGACCCTGGCGGCAGCCGCTGAATTGCCCGAGGGCGATTTCTCCCTCTCGTGGATCGACCTCAATCAGACCAAGGTGACCGATGAATATTTGAAGTTCATGGAGGGTTTGGCCTCGATCGAGTATCTCGGCCTGCATAGCACCCTTGTCACCGATGCCGGTCTCGATCGCCTTGCGGGTCAGGCTCAACTGGCAGAAATCGAACTGTCGTACACGGCAATCACTGACGCCGGTCTTGCAAAGCTGGCCCAACTGCCGGCGCTGAAAAAGTTGTTCATTTACGACACGGCGATTACCGATGCCGCGCTCGCGGACTTCCAGCAGAAAAAGCCCGGTTGTCTCGTGGTCCGGTAGAACGACGCGATCGGCGCTGGTCATCTTGCGGGTGATTTGACGGATGGGGGGAAATTCCCCATACTGTCTTCCGTGCATCCACTTTCGAATCCTTCTCGGAATCGTAAGTCATGTGGAGCGGCAAGACTCCGGGATGTCACAAGCAGCAGTGATGGGTAATCGACCGAGTGACCATTGAAAAGGAATACAGCAATGAATCGAACTCGTTTGGCGATGAACCGGTGGTTGTTGGCGACCGGTCTGCTCGCCTTGTGTTTATCGGTGAAACCGGCACACGTTCGTTCGGATGAAAAGACCGTCCCGGTCAGTCCCAAAAAAGAGGTGATCCGCATCTTCGACGGGAAATCCCTCGACGGGTTGTATACGTGGATCCGAGATACCAAGCTCGAAGATCCCCGCAAGGTCTTTACAGTTCACGACGGGTTGCTGCATATCTCCGGCGATGGCTTCGGCGGAGTGACCACCAAGAAACAATACGAGAATTACCATATGGTGGTCGAATTCAAATGGGGTGAAATCACGTGGATACCGCGTAAAAACAACACCCGCGATTCGGGAGTGCTCCTGCATTGCACCGGTCCCGACGGCAATTACGGCGATACCTGGATGAACTCGATCGAAGCCCAGATCATCGAGGGGGGCGTCGGCGACATCCTCGCCGTCCGCGGCAAGAATTCCGATGGAAGCCCGATGCCCTGCTCGGTGACGGCCGAAATCGCCCGCGATCGCGATGACGAAATGATCTGGAAAAAAGGTGGCAAACGCGAAACGATCGAGGGGGGACGCATCAACTGGTACGGCCGCGATCCCGACTGGAAAGATGAAATCGGATTCCGCGGAAAAGAAGACGTCGAAAGCCCGTTCGGAGAATGGACCCGCATGGACATCATCTGCGAGAAGGATACGCTCAAGATTTATGTCAACGGCACGCTGGTCAACGAAGCGACCGAACTGATCCCCTCAGCAGGAAAAATCCTCATCCAGACCGAAGGGGCCGAGATGTTCGTGCGGAAGTGGGAACTCTGGCCGATCGCCAAGGGACCGAAGCCTGAACCGGCTAAGCAGGATTGATCCACGCGAACTTCATCGATCGAAAGAAACACGAAAGGGAGAGGCGTCACTGACGTCCTCTCCCTTTTTCTCTTGAAGTTGATGCGATATGCAGTTTACGCCAACATTTCGGTGATCACCGAAGCTTCTTCAGGAAGCAGCGGAATCGGCTGGCCGGTGGCGCGGTTGGGAAGCGACATGTGCGGATCGATCCCCAACAGGTAATACATCGTTGCCTGAATGTCTTTCGGCGAAACCGGACGCCTGGCGACTTCACCAGCATATTTATCGGTCGCCCCGACGACGTTGCCGCGTGCGATGCCGCCGCCGGCGAACAACGCCGAATAGGCTTGAGCCCAGTGATCGCGTCCTCCTCCTTCGGCACCGTTGATTTTCGGCGTGCGACCATGTTCGCTGACGCATAACACTAGCGTGTCATCTAGTATTCCCCGGCGATCGAGATCGGTGATCAATCCCGAAAAAGCCTTATCGAAACCGGGCATCAATTGATCGGTCATGCGTGGGAAATGATTCCAGTGCGTATCCCAGGCATCGCCGGCGAGGCCGTACTCATCCCAGAAGACGTTGACGATCCGAGTTCCCGCTTCGATCATGCGGCGGGCGGCAAGACAGCCTTGGCCAAACAGCGACATGCCGTACAACTCGCGAGTTTCGGCCGGTTCCCGTCGGACATCCAGCGCCTCGGCGACTCTCGAGGAGGTCAGCATCGAGAAGGCCAACTCCTGACACGAGGACAACGATTTCCCCGACAAGGTGCGATCGAGATCCTGCCGCGTGATATCGAATTGTTCGAGCAACGTTTTACGTTTTTGCAGGCGGTCCAATGTCATTCCCGGCTGGGAATCGGTCGATGACATCTGGAAATGACTATCCGGAATGCAGCCGACATACGGGTCGTGGCAATCGAGTTGTTTCTCGCCGAGTTTTTTCATCACCGATCGGGAGGACTTCCCTACGAACTCCGTCCAGATCGGATTGTATGGTTTACCGAGAAACGCCGCGTATGGGCCTGCGCGAAAGACTTCGCCGACGCGCTGAGAACTGAAGGAGAAGGGCAAGGCGACGTTTTGCGGGAAATCTCCCATCGCACCCTTGCGCTGCTGCCGATCGACGAATTCGACGACCGATCCGAAATAGGGATGGTGATTCACATCGTCGGGACGCAGTTCCATGCCGACGTCGATCACCGGAATGCCGGTCATGGCGTAGGCAACGCCGTGAATCGGGTAAGGATGCGTCAGCGAGCGAACGACGGTTACCTTATCCATGATTTTGGACGATTCGGGCATCAATTCGCAGACGTCGAGTCCCGGCAACGACGAAGGGATCGGCTTCATCGACCCGCGAATTTCGATGGGAGCCTCGGGCTTCATATCGACGGTTTCCAGTTGGCTGGGTGAACCGTAGAGATACAGGACGATGCAATTCTTCGCTCGTCCGAATGATGCCGCACCGGCAGCTTGAGCCGCTGACGCTTGTCGTTGAGTTGCCAGAACGTCTGCCAGGCCTATGCCGAAAAAGGTCGAACCGCCAACCTGCAATAAATCGCGGCGGGTCATACCGTTACATAATGTTTTGGGCGAACTCAGAATGCGAAGCATGGCAAGTTCCTTTTTGATGCCGATCGCTGTCATTCTAATGATCGAGGTTTACCAATACAAGGCGGCATATCGGAGAGGTCTGGCGGGGGTGTTGAGAGTGTGATTCAGTCACTCTCAAGATTTAGTTTACTCGTCGTCGTCATCACCCGAGTCATCGTCGAGATCCATATCATCGTCCAGCGGTTCGAGCAGAACGACATCGACCTGACTGTCTTCGCTGGATTGGAAGAAGGATTCGGCGCGTTCATCATCGATCAACGGGACGCCGACATCCAGGACTTCGCGAAACGCAGGTTCCGCCTGATTGCCCGGAAAAAAATCCCCCTGCTCGTCGGGCAAAGCCACGGGGAGTTCCTGGCTGATATTCTGCGGCGAGGCGAAATTATGCTGGGGCAGAACCACGTCCGGCATATCAGTATTGCGACGAGATGCACTCGCAGGAGCCGGAACGACTTGCACGTTCGAGGATGCCTTCGACGATTTGGGACCGTTATTCGGTTTCGTGTAGTTGTCGACTTTGAACAAGATATCGCCGATCGCGAGTTGATCACCGGCTTTGAGAATCGACACTCGTTTCACTCGCTTGCCGTTCACGTGAATGCCGTTGGTGCTGCCGAGGTCGCGGATGACGCAAGTCGCATTGACCTGCATGATGCAGCAGTGCTTGCGCGAGATTTTTGCACTCTGAGCCAGAACGACATCACAGTCCGGATGTCGTCCAAAGAGGAGCACGGCTTTATCCAGCGGTATGATTTGCCTGTTTGTCAGCGTTTCAAGGCAAAGCGGCATACGCTCGCCCTCCTGAGAGAGAAGTAAAGCGGCCCATCCTTTTATTATATCGGAATTTACGGCGAATGGAACATGATATCATCACGAATTGATGATTTTTTGTCACGAGTCCCGCTGACGATAACCGGGTCGATTTCAATTTCCGACCTGACTGCTCGCTGAGGAGTGCCATCAGTGACACGTGATCGAGGCAAACGCCGCCACTGGCAACATTGGCAAAATCGGCATATTTGGAAAAGTCATTCAAGTTTCACCAAAGCAACAACCGAATTTACGTCAAATATAATTCGTGTCTTTCTCAAACTTGCGTCGCGACGGTTTTCGTCAAAAACATACCGGGATTGGATTTCCGCTTGACGAGTTTTTCGAATCTCACTATAAGTTCGAGCAGAGAAATCGACAGAAGTCAAAAACGTGACTCGTCAAACTTGAAGAGAATGCAGAACAGACCACCTGAACTCGTCTGTCACTTATGCGAATCGATTGAAATACGGAGCAGGTTCCGTTTAACACGTTGAACTGCAGCATCGCTGAACAGGGTACCCGGAGCGGTGTTTGCCTTACTTGTAAATGGTACCCACTCAGTCATAGGAGCCAACGGATATGGCAACGAAAACCACCGGTAAAGCCAAGACCACTGCGAAAAAGACCACCGGTAAAGGAGCGAAAACTCGCACCGCTACCAAATCGACCAAGGCTCGCAGCGGTGCCAGCAAGGCCAGCAGCAAGTAGTCTCGTCGGTTGATGTCGACAGGCAACAACACAGAATAGACCGGACAATATTTTAATTGTCCGGTCTATTCATTTCAGATTTACTGATTTCACGTTGCATCGCGCAATGGGTCGCACTCATCGAATAAAATTCTCCACAAAATCTGCACCCAGACCCACCGCCTCAAAATGTTTGCGGCACATGTCAATCTTGGTGTGGACGTCGTCGAATCCGTGAGCAACCCCCTTTTCGTCGCAGTAGATGAGTGCTCCGCAGACGTGGAACAGCGTGATCATCTCCTCATCCCCCTGATCGCAAATGAGCGTATGCACTTCGCCCGGCGGCTCGAAGACATACATCCCCTGCCGGGCGACCCAATCGTGTTCGAGGTATCTCCATGAGCCTTTCAGCACATAGCCGTGAACGGGGGCGGGGTGCCGATGTCGGCTCAGGATTCCCGACTTTTTCACCCGCAAGAGATTGACCCATTCGCCCTGAACGGTATTGAACATCAAGGGACGAAACCAGATGTTTTCTGCCTGTGGTACCCAGAGGCGTTCATCTTCGGGAATCGCGGCGATCACCAGATCACCGGTGCGATACGGCGGCGGAGTGAGAGGATTGGTCATCGTTGATCTCCTTTGGTTTTCCGGCTTACATGATCGAATAACCGCCGTCGACCGGCAGGATCGCTCCCGTGATAAACGCCGCTTGCGCCGAGCACAAAAACAACACCGCACCGCTGACGTCGTCCGGCTGCCCCCAGCGACCGAGAGGCGTTCGGTCGACGATCGCCTGCCGTCGTGACGGGTCCGCGGTCAACGGTTGGGTCAGACTCGTTTCAATCCAACCCGGCGCGACGGCGTTGACGCGAATCCCTTCTTTGGCCCAGGCGATGGCCAGCGATTTCGTCAACTGCGCGATGCCCCCCTTGCTCGAACTGTATGCGGGGGCGTATCCGCTTCCAAAAAAACTGAGCATCGAAGCGATATTCATGATCGCTCCTCGATTCGCTGCGAGCAACGGCCGGCACGCCGCGCACATTCTCATCGTGCCCGTCAGATTGACGTCAACCACCCGCTGAAATTTGACCGGATCGAACTCCTCACCTTGCCGCAAAATCATTCCCGCGCAATTCACCAGCACATCGAGTGCGGACAATCCGCCGACCAGTTTCATCACGTCGGCATCCTGACTGACGTCAAGCTGCGACACCAAAAGATGCGGATGCTGACTTCGGCAATGAGCCACTTCCTCCGCCGTTAATCCCGTTACCTCGACGATCCCCCCTGCCGCATGGAATGCCTGCGCGACGGCCAAGCCGATGCCGCTGGTCCCTCCGACGACGAGAATGCGGCGACCGCGAAATGTGCTCGAGCTCTCCATGTGTGGTTCGTATCCCTGCCGTTTACTTCAGCGGATTTCGCAGCGTGCCGATTTTTTCGATGTACGCTTCCATGACGTCGCCGGAATGCAGGTACTTCCCCTTGGCGTTGCCGACTCCCGCGGGGGTTCCCGTCGAGATGATGTCCCCCGGTTCCAGCGTAATGTAACTTGAGATGAACTCGATGATGGCCGCAACCGGGAAAATCATCAGTCCGGTCGAGGCGTCCTGCTCCGTCTCGCCGTTGACTTTCAGCGTCATGTGCAGCGTCTGCGGGTCGGGCAATTCATCGGCGGCGAGCACACACGGCCCCATCGGGCAAAATGTGTCGTGCCATTTGCCGTGCAGCCAGTCGAAGAAGCCATCTTTTTCGCGTTTGACGCGATTGGGATTCGGCTTGAATTTCCGGTCGGAGATATCGTTCACGACCGTGTAACCAGCGACGTAATCCAATGCGTTTTTCTCCGACACTTCAGAACACCGGCGGCCGATGATCACGCCGAGTTCCAGTTCCCAGTCGATATAGTTCGGCGAGACTGCTGGAATGCGCACCGGATCGCCGGGATGCGTCAACGTCGTGAGCGGCGGCTTCATGAAAACGTAGGGGAACGTGTTCGCCCGCTCTTCGGCGTGTCCGCCCCCTTCCCTGATGTGCTCCGAGTAGTTTCCCGCCAGCAGCAGCAATTTCGTCGGATTCGGGACCGGCACCAGCAGTTTGATCTTCCCGGCCGGGATTTTCAGATGTTCCCGTTCGTCTGGCGAGAGTTTGTCATATTTCTGTTCGAGTTCGACGATCTTCGAACGTTCTTCTCCTTGAGTCAGAAACGGCAACAGCGAATCTCCGGATGAAATTGCTACCCCGACCTTGTCCGCCAGAGCCGAAAGCGGGATGACAAATTGCTCGTCATAAAAGCCGGCACGGCTGGCACCTTCGTGTTCAAACCGGCAAAGTCGCATGATGAATCCTTCTAATTTTGGGCGCTGAGGTAAAAGCGGTCAGTCGCAACCCCGGCGGTGATTTTTGTGAACCGCCAACCAAAGTTGTACGTTATTGAACCAAACGGTCTTACGTGAGGTCGTGTCGTCTAATGGATCTGCATATTATGGTTTCCGACGCCGAGATTGTCACCCAACCGGGCTGTACTCTTTTGGTCCCAGTGCAATAATATTCGTAAATGACGACTGCATTGTTGGTCTGGATCGTTGAGCAACGCATATCAGAGAGGTGACGACCATGTTTTTCGACCCCAAGTATTTTATCTTTCTGGCCCCCGCCATCGTGCTGATGGTGTGGGCGCAGTTTCGGGTGAAATCGGCGTATCATGCGGGTATGCAGATCGGTACACCGTTGAGCGGTGCTTCCGCAGCGCGACACATGCTCGACCGGGCCGGTTGCGAAGACGTCGGCATCGAAGAGACGCAAGGCATGCTCTCTGACCATTATGATCCCCGGCAGCGCGTGCTGCGATTGAGCCATGAAGTCTACCATAGCCGCAGCGCGACGGCTGTCGGCATCGCCGCTCACGAAGCGGGACATGCCTTGCAGCATGCTCAGGCGTATGCGCCGCTGACGTTGAGAAACATCGCCGTCCCCGCGGCTCAGTTTGGACCGACGGCGTTTATCATCTTGCTGGTGCTCGGTTTGTTTTTGAGAAATCCAAATCTGATTTATATCGGACTCTTCGCCTACGGCGGCCTGGTGATCTTCCAGTTGATCAACCTGCCCGTCGAATTCGACGCCAGCAACCGCGCCAAACGGGCACTTTCGGAATACGGCATCGTCGATCAGCAAGGTGCAGTCGCCGTCCGCAATGTCCTCAACGCCGCTGGCTGGACCTATGTCGCCGCCACGCTGCAAGCGCTGTTGACATTGCTGTACTACGTCATGCGATTCACAGGCGGCAGCCGCGATGAGTAGGTTTTGAAATTCATGCAGAAGGAGTTTCCATCATGAGCTTACTCTATTTCATTCTCATCGGCATCATCGCCGGTTGGCTGGCGGGTCAGATCATGAAGGAGAACGGTTTCGGATTGCTCGGCGATCTGATCGTCGGCATGATCGGTTCCATCCTCGGCGGTTTTCTCTTCAGCTTATTGGGGCTTACCTCCACCGGACTCATCGGCAGCCTCGTCACCGCCACCGTCGGCGCCGTCGCGTTGATCTATCTGCTCCGAAAGTTCAAACGTCGCCCGTTGTGACAATCAAATGCTAAAGAATGTCAATTCCCTCGCTCGTGCTTCAGGCGAGTATTTTCTCCGGTGGCACAGACATTTCTGTCTGTGAATGTTCCTTAATGCAAGACTGCTGCGTGAGTTGCGTCCGCCACACGTCACAGGCATAAATGAATTGTTATGGTCTTGGAGAACCTTAATGTGGATACCGAGATCGAATTCTGGAAGAGGGCTACGAAAGGCTTGCCGTGGTTTCGTACATTTCGTCGTCCTGTATCAATAGAACAACTGGATCAAGAATTTGAGAATAGCCATTTAATGGGCGAGTGGATAGAACTGAAAGAACAGACGATGTCCGGTGACCAGATTTGGCCATTTGTGTTCCATGAGAGATCATATCTGGGAATGCGAAGAGGATATCTGGTACTTCGTAATGGGAACCCAATCGGAGGTATCGTCACTGAAAGTTCGTAGTTGCGAGTTCTATTTCATCCAGTCACCTCATGCACAGCAAAATAACTTCCAGCAGAACTCCCCCGCTCGCCCCCTCCTCACCTCCTTCTAACGCTTGGCACGCCACCAACAAAGCGGTTAGACTATTACTAACCGAACACACCACGTCCCCAACGCAAGGAGCATGCCGTGAGTCGAGCGAAACAATCCCGCCGCGATTTCCTGAAGACGTCTGCCGCCCTCTCCCTCGGAACCTTGCCAGTCTGGTATACGAGCACCAGCGCCAATGCGTTTTCCTTTAAGGCGGCCAACGACCGGCCCGTCATCGGCTACATTGGGACCGGCGACCGCTGGCAAAGCTTAGGCCCGCATGCTCTCGATTTCGGCGAAGGGGCTGCCGTCTGCGACGTCGACAAGAACCACGTCGAAACGGCTCACAAGATCGTGCATGACAAGCAAAGCCCCAAGGGAGTCGATCGCGAAATCGCCAAGTACGAAGATTATCGCGAACTGCTCGACCGCAAGGATATCGACATGGTGGTCGTCGCGACTCCCGACCATTGGCACTCCAAGGTTGCCATCGAAGCGATGCTCGCGGGGAAAGACGTCTACTGCGAAAAGCCGCTCACCTTGACGATCGAAGAAGGGAAGCAGATCATCGCCACCCTCGAAAAGACCGGTCGTGTCTTTCAGGTCGGCACGCAGCAGCGCAGCGAAATGGAACAACGCTTCCTGAAAGCGGTCTGGCTCGCCCGCAGCGGACGCCTCGGCAAGATCACCAAAGTGCAATGCGCCATCGGCGGCGCACCGACCAGCGATGAGATCCCCGTCGCCGAAGTCCCCAAAGAACTCAATTTCGAGATGTGGCTCGGCCAGACTCCGAAGGTCGAATACCGTTCGGGAAAGATGGGGAACAACAGCCGTTATCCCGAATCGCGAACGCATTACGAATTCCGCTGGTGGTACGAATACTCCGGCGGGAAGATGACCGACTGGGGCGCACACCACGTCGACATCGCTCAATGGGCGATCGGCATGGAAGAGGCCGGACCGATCAGCGTCGAAGGGACCTCCGTCCATCCCGTCCCCTTCGAGAACGGCTACCCGACGCAAGACAACCGCTACAACACGGCGACCGAATTCAACATCGTCTGCAAGTTCCCCAACGAAGTCGAGATGACGATCCGCCACGACACCGACAACGGCATTCTCATCGAAGGGACCGAAGGGAAAATCTTCGTCAGCCGCGGTTCGCTCAAGGGGAAGCCGGTCGAAGATCTGGAACAGACCCCGATTCCCGAGGGTGCTCTCGTCGAATTGTACAAGGGAAAAGAACCGGGCGATCACATGCGGAACCTGTTCGAGTCGATCCACGACCGGACGCAGCCGATCTCAGATGTCTACACGCATCACCGCGCCATCACGACCTGCCATCTCGCGAACATCGCGATCCGCCTCGGCAAAAAACTCGAATGGGATCCCGCCACGCAGATGATTACCAACGACCCCGACGCCAACACCTGGCAAGCCCGCGAACAACGCAAGGGGTACGAGATCGAGGTGTGAAGCAGTTGATTGATTCATTGGGTAGCCCGGACAGCCCTGTGTCCGGGTCGCGCAGCGACAAGAGGTCTTGAGGTCTTACTGAAGCCGAGGTCTGCGACCTCGGTCCAGCCTCACAGAGGCCAGCCACAAAAGACAAGTTCACCCCGGCCCTCTCCCGCAGGCGGGAGAGGGTGGATGAAATCCTTCTCCCACCGGGAGAAGGTGGCCGTCAGGCCGGATGAGGGTGCCTTTGAATTCGCAATTTAGCCTACGAATCGCGAAGCGGGAGCTTCGAAGACGTGTGTTCCCAAGCGGAGCTTGGGAACAAGAGATGAGAGCTTTTCACCCATGCCCCACCTCACCACTGCCGAACTCGAAGCCGGGCTTGACGAGATCCGCCGGTCTCCCAAAGATCACGGCGTGCTCGTGCAGATTGTGCGTCGGCCGGCGGTCGAAGAGCGGGAACGGTTGACCGAGGGGGAACTCAATCCCGCGGAAGGGCTCGCCGGGGATTACTGGCGGCTTCGCACCAGCGACAGCACCACAAAACCCGAAACGCAATTGACGCTGATGAACTCTCGCTGCGTTTCGCTTTTGGCACAAGAGGAAGAACGCTGGCAACTCGCCGGCGATCAGTTGTACGTCGATCTCGACTTGAGCCAGGAAAATCTCCCGCCGGGAACACGGCTGGCGATCGGTGCAGCGGTGGTCGAAGTGACGCACATCCCCCACAACGGTTGCAGCAAATTCATCGCCCGCTTCGGCGCCGACGCGAAGGTGTTCGTCAACTCGCCCATCGGAAAGCAACTCCACCTCCGCGGGATTTACGCGAAAGTGATCACGCCCGGGAAGATTCGCGCGGGGGATGGGGTGCGGAAGGTGTAGTTTTTCGGGTGGCACTGGCGGCTTGTCCGCCAGTGGAATTACACCGCTGGCTATGTATGAATACCGAGAAGGGAAAATACATCCCGCCAGTAGGTTGGTTCGTTATTGAAGCCAGGAAGCATTTGGCGCACGAATGTCGCATGTTGCATGACCAATTCGGTGTTCTCTAATAGCTGCCGAATTTCCGGTCGTTTTGGCGGACGAGAAAACTTTTGTTCCAGGTGTGCTCGAACACATTCCAGAAACCATGCGGATTTTGACGCATCTCCTTCGGTAGCGGCGAGATCACGATAAAACGAGATGGCCAGATCGTCATGGACCTTGCAACGATCGAGATCATTTGTGGTCTCTATCACTGCGCCAGAATGTTCAACATAGTCGTCATATTGAAGTCCCCAGCCTTTTTCTCGACAAGCATCGGCATCGAAGTGGATAACCGTAAATTTGTCCGTCCACACATTCAGAATCTGTTTCAGTTCAGAACGTACGAAATCCAGCACGCCGTCTTGACAGAGGTTTGTCGCGTATTCCGACGCAAACCACACAAGCGACGTAATCAAATGCAGAGCATCGTCATCATGATCGAAAAGATAATCGAATGCGAGCGGTAAGAAATAAGCTGATTCTTCGTATGTACCGGCTGGGAGGGTACCCAGCAAAGATTGGAAGTCATTCAATTGAAGTTTGTCATCTGGTGTAGCGAGCAAACCGGAAAGGTGTTCCGGGGAATAGTCGAAGAATGGATCCGAAAGGGAACGAGGCCGTGGATATGGCACAACAAATCTTGGCATGATCAGTTTATTCAATGAGTGGAATTGAATACGTTTCTGTGAGTCATCACCGGGTAATTCTTACATTCGGCGAGACCTCTTGTCTAAATGCATCCGTTACCGTCTGACGGCGGCGCGTAATTCGTTCTGTTCTTTAAGGAACTGGTCCCAGTCGGTACCGGGAATGTATTCGACCGTTCCGTTGACGAAGGTCACATAATGGCTCCGCTCGGGTAGCCGTTCGCCGTTGTGGCCGAGCCCTACTTTATCCCAGAAAAGCGCCAATTCAGGTGAGTCGTCGCTGCGCAGGCCCTCGACGTAATGCCAGCCGCACGTCTGTGGCGTGAGGAGTTCACCCGCATTGAGGCGGGCGCGCAAGGCTTCCTCGGGGACCGTCTTCCCGCGCAGGGCGTGCAGATAATTGGGATCCATTCGGTAGAGGAGGCTGAACGATGCTTCCGGAGTGGCTTCTCCTCGCGGGAACCAGCCGTCATGAATGTCGGCGTATTGTGAGAGGGCAGAGGCGAGTTGCTTGTCGCAGCAGTGGCTCCATCCATATGGATATCGGTATTTGAAATAAGCAAACCCCGAAACAATCATCAAGAGAATCACAACGCCGGTGGCATAAACGAGCTTCATTCTCCGCGACATGGATCGTCTCCGAAAACCTGCGCACAGCCTTTCCGATCCTCTGTTTCCACGGTAGCTCCGTGGTAAATTTCCCACGCTTGCAATTCGGCCTAATTAGGCAAGAACTCCGTCGTGAACGCTTCTTCCGGTTTCACGCTGTCGGGTTCGATCACCTCGGCTTCGACGAGTTGGGCGGCGAGATCGTTCCACCGTTCGGCGGTCATCGCGCCCATTTTTGAAAGGTCGACCTCGGCGGTGATGCACAGCGGCTTGAGCGCTTCGACGCCGAATTCGAGGACGTCGAGACCCATCTCGGGGTTGATCTTATTGATGAGGGCGTTCGTCGCTTCCGGCTTTTCGAGGTAATCCTGCCAGCCCTTCGTGACGGCGGCGACCACTTTGCGGACGAGTTCGGGTTTTTCCTTGATCGTTTTTTCGTTGGTGATGAGGATGCTCGTGTACGGGTTGAATCCCAGGTCCGAGACCATCAGCGAGACGGGGTCTCCCCCTTCCTTTTTGGCGACGAACGGTTCGCTGAAGACGTAGCCTTGCTGGGCATAATTTTTGTCGAGCAGAAACTGCGTGACGTTCCCCGGATACGGCACGACCTGCACGTCGGTCAGCGGGAGTTTTTTCTGCATGTACTGGGCGAACGCGGCTCCGGCGGACATCGCCAGCGTCACTCCTTTGAGCTCTTCGAGCGATTTGATCCCCGAACTTTCATGCACGAGGATGCAGCGCGGGCTCATTTGCAGCGGTGCAAACACGGCGACGACGGCAGCGTCCTGTGCGCGGCCGGTCAACACCTGATCGGCTGACGCGACGGCGAACTCGACCTGTTCGCCGGCGACCTTTTGGATCATGGCGGCGTTCGGTCCGCCGGGGAGAATCGTCACTTCGAGGCCGGCGTCACGATAATAGCCGTTGATGTCGGCGGTGTAGAATCCGCCATGCTCGGCTTCGGGGAACCAGTTGAGTTGCAGTTGGACTTTTTCGAGTTCGGCGGTTGGCGAAGTCGCATCGACAGGCTTGGCGGCGGCATCGGCTGTCGTGCTGGCAGAGTCATTCGTCTTCGCCGGCGCGGCGATATTCGGAGTCGGCGCGGGGGCCGATGAATCGCCGCAACCAAGTGTGAATGCGAAGGTGAAAATCAGCGTTGAGGAAAGAATGTTTCCCAAGGCATGAAAGGGACGAGTCATTGTCGAATCCTTGATGGGGATGAAATCATGAATCCGGCCTCATGGGGGGCCGGCTACAATTCTGGTGCGTCGCGACGCACCCTACGCGGAATCGCTGGGGGTATCCGTCCAGTGGGAAACGATGCGATTTCCGATGATGTTGACTGTACCAAAAATGGCGATGCCGAGCACGGCTGAGGCGATGACGGCGGCGAAAAGTTGGGCGGTTTTCAATTGCGTGGAACTTTGCAGGATCAGGTAACCGAGTCCGATTTCGGTACTCGAATAACCGACAAGAAATTCTCCCACGATCGCGCCGATGACCGATAACCCGCTCGATATTTTCGCCCCCGTGATCAGATACGGCAGCGCGTGCGGGAAGCGGAGCTTCAACAGAATCTGCCAGCGGCTGGCGTTATAAAGTCTGAACAAATTAACCAAATTGGCATCGACCGAAATCAATCCCGTCGTGGTATTGGTGATGATCGGAAACAAGCTGAGGATGATCGAGACGAGCAGAATACTTTGGAAACCGTTGCCGAACCAGGTGATGATCAGCGGTGCGATGGCGACGATCGGCACGGTCTGTAAAAAAATCGCATAGGGATAACAACTGCGGCGGATGAATATCGACTGCGAAAAGGCGAACGCAATCACGACGCCGAGGGCAAGGCTCAGTCCGAAGCCGCATAGCGATTCGAGTGTGGTGAGCCAGAGCGCACCGGCGAGCATGGTTCGTTGTTTCCAGGCCGCTTCGAGGACATGTTCGGGACGGGGGAGCAGATATTTGGGGATCTCGCGCAGATGTGTGACGGCGAACCAGACGCCGACGACGAAGACGAACAGCAAGAGCGGCGGGCCGAGCCAGCTCACGCCGCGTGAGAACCAGCGACTCGCCGTGTTTCCCGTGGAATTGGCGGAGCGTGGCGAACTCATGGCAACCCCCGCAGGCGTGCAGTGACGACACCGGTCAGGCGGGCGAAGTCGGGATCGGCTCGAAGCGAGGGAGATCGGGGAAACGGGAACGGGACGGGAATTTCGGCGACGATTTTCCCGGGAGCGGCGCTCATCACCAGTATCCGCTGACTGAGAAAGACCGCTTCGGAGACGTTGTGCGTCACGAATAATCCGGTCCAGCGTTGTTCCTGCCAGATCCGCGACAGGTCTTCGTTGAGCTGTTGGCGTAGAATGTCATCGAGCGCACCGAACGGCTCATCGAGCAATAACAGTTGAGGCTGCGTGATCAAGGCCCGGCCGAGCGAGACCCGCATTCGCATTCCGCCGGAGAGCATCCGCGGGTATTTACGGGAATCGACGGCGTTCAAGCCGATCAGACGCAGCATGTCGTCAATCTTTGATTGCTGATTATCCGCCGGGGAGTGTTGAAGTTCCATCGGCAGTTGCAGGTTTCCCCGGACGGTTCGCCACGGCAGCAGATTCGCATCCTGAAACACGAAACCGACGCGATGGAACGATTTGCGGGCGACGTCGGGAGGTTGATCGGCGATCGACAGTTCCCCCGCGGTGATGTCATCGAACCCTGCGAGTAGTTTGAGCAACGTCGATTTGCCGCAGCCCGAAGGCCCGACGAGCGAAACGAATTCCCCCGCGCGGATATCGAGCGACAGTCCGGAAAGAACCGCATGCCCGCCGGGAAACGATTTCCCTACGTCGGCCGCACGAATGAGCGGAGGAGAAGATTCTATTGCCGTAACCACGATTGTTTTCTAAGGAGAACAAAGAAGGCGTCGGATGAAATCATCAACGGCGCGCCCCATTCTCTATGACGGCATCATTCACTGCAACCGTGATTCGCAGCGACAGTCGCAACAATCGGAGATTCTCTTCAACCACCGGGAAAATTGCGCCAGTTCGCGAGGAGTTTTGCATCGAAACGGCCGGCGTGCAGCAATCGGCCGCCGCTGACGTACTTTCCTTGTCGGGTGAAGCGGCACCATTTCAGTTCGGCCTTCCAGATGCTCCGCGTCTGGGCAGATTCCTCGACGAAGGCGACCCATGCATCGCGCAGAACCAAAGGTCGGTCGTGGTCGAATGAGAGGCCGAGAGCTGAAAGATCCCGTCCCTGAACAAGTACCGCTTCATCGATGGTCGGTTGACCTGCATCATCGAGCGGAATCACCGAGATGCGACGCGAGTAAGGGACTCGGACTGCATTGCGAGCATACACCAACTGCGAGAAACGATGCCAGGTTGCATATTGCAACGACTGGCTGGTGGCGAGCCGATCGACGGAAGAGACCGGGTTACCGTCAATGGTGGTCTCGAAATCGTCGTCCAATTCAGGGGAATCGTAAGTATCAGCCGTTGAAAAGGCTCGATTTCCGGATTGCGAATGGACATCGAGCGAACCGAGTATCGAGGTGCCCATTCTAGAACGATGAAGATTTGAATGGATCGCATCGATCTCTGGTGGGTTCACGAACATCGCTGTGTCGGTCAAGGTGTCGCTCATGGTGTTGTATCCGGTTGATGTCGCTTCAAATCGCAAGGAAAAGTCAGTGACTCAATATGACAAGCAGGTCTTGATATCGAAGAGCCAGAGTGAGGGATCCATCACGAAGCGATGGCAAGAGTTGAGATCGCGAACCACCAATGAAGACGGTTTCCCTAAACTTAGCTCTCATTTCCTGCGGCGGCAAATTCGTTTCGGACGTTTGGTAAAAGCCGGTTTCCCCCTTTGTTGGCGATGAAATTCGGCATCAAAATAAATGTCTATCGTGTCGGCAGGTTGACACATCTCAACACGAAAAAGTTCACGATTGACGACGCGAAACATCGCCGTTGCGGGAAGGCATCAATCACAGAGTTTCTCTCAGTTCGATTCCGTCAGAGTTCGAACCCGAATCATCGAAGTCGAATTTGTAGAAAAAACTCCTCGGATCGGCGGATCTGGAAAATGAGGAGTTATGAACAACCGTTTCCGTTTTGGTAAGCCTGAACGATGAAACTCAATTGACGGTCCCCTGACTGGCAGCTAAACTATAAAGTGATGTTTATATGTGTCGCTTTGATATTTGCCGGTGAGGCGGACCGATACGAAATCAGGATGAGAATGAGGTAAGCATGGTGCAAAGGGCGATGAACATCCGGTTTTGCCTATGGACGCTTGTCGTAGCCATCGCTTGGGGAGTCCCTTCCTCGGCTCGCGCGCAAGAGACCGCACCGGTTACTGATAACCTCTCAGCCCGCATCGATGAATTGATCGCCGCCAATCGAATCGGCCCGTTGGCTCCCCCCGCAAGCGATGCCGAATTCATTCGCCGCCTGTACCTGGATCTGGTGGGACGCGTCCCTTCGATCACCGAGGTGCGAACATTTCTGGCGGATGCCACCCCCGAAAAACGCAACATCTTAATCGATCAATTGATAAGTTCGCCTGAGCACGCCCGCCGGATGTCGATTTTCCTCGATATCAGTATGATGGAACGACGCGGGGATACGAATGTCCCCACGGCTGAATGGCGGCAGTACCTATTCACGTCATATCAGTCGGGCAAGCCGTTTCACCAGATGGCTGCGGAGATTCTCGGCGCCAACGGCATCGACCCGGCACAACGTGGACAGGCGAAGTTTTACCTTGATCGCGAATCGGAGCCGAACCTGATCACGCGCGATGTGGGACGGGTCTTTTTCGGTATCGACCTGCAATGCGCCCAGTGCCACAACCATCCGCTGATCGAATCGTATCACCAGACCGATTACTATGGCCTCTTCGCCTTTGTCAGCCGCAACTTTCCCTTTGCGCAGGAAGACCAAAACAAGCGAATTGTCCTCGCCGAACGTGCTGAAGGGGAAGTCGACTTCAAATCGGTCTTCACGGGAGATATCGGGCGGACGCTTCCGCGGTTGCCGGGGGACGTGGAAGTTGCCGAACCGAGTTTTCCTCCCGGCGAAGAATATGAAGTCAAACCCGCCGACAAGGTGATCCCGGTCCCCAAATACAGCCGTCGGGCGAAATTCGCACAACTGGTCGCCGAGGGGAAGAATCGGGCCTTTCAACGCAATATCTCGAACCGCATCTGGGGGTTCATGATGGGGCGCGGACTGATCAACCCGGTCGACCTCCATCATCTCGATAATCTCTCGACTCATCCCGACCTTTCAACATTGCTGGCCGATGAACTGGCCAAACGCAATTTCGACGTGCGCTCGCTGATCCGCGATATAGCACGAACTCAAGCCTATCAGCGAGCGTTTCAGATGCCGGCCGATTCGTTGTTGCAGATCGAACCCGTCATTGCGCAGCTTCCGCAAATTGAAGCGAAGGTGCAGGAAGTCAATCAACTCGTCGCACAATCCGTTCAAGGGATGGAAGCGGCGCAGGCTGCGTTCAATCCGGTCTTCAAAACGGCAACCGACAAGGCTCAAGAGGCCCTCAATGCCCGTGCCGCCGCCAGCGAAACCCGTAAGGCCGTTGACGCCGCATTGGCGGCCGTTGCCGAAGTGAAAACCCAACTGACGGCGAAGCAGGATGTGCATGTCTCCGTGAAAGCCGCCGCGGATCAGGCGTTGGCTGCGGTCCAGAAATTGCCGAACGAGCCTGAACTCGCACAAGCGGCTGAAAAATTCAACGCCCGCGCCGCACAACTGGCGGCTGAAGTCGATGGATTAACCAAAGCTGTTGCCGAAAAGGAGACCGCGTTACCCCCGGTCAACGAAAAACATGCCGCCGCATTGAAAGCAATGACCGACGTCGAAACGCTGTTGACCGAGGCTCGAACTGTCGCCAATCAAATACACCAGCCATTACTCGCGGCTCAATTGCAGGTCGAGCAGCAGAAATCGCTGCTTCGCAAAACCGAACGACAAGTCAAGGAAATCCAGCATCTGTTGAAGTCGCGTGAGTTGACGCAAGCGGTCGAGACTGTGGCGGCGGCGATTCCCCCGATTGAAGCTCAAGTCGCAGCGTTGACTCAGACTCAGGAACAACTGAAAACCGAAGTTGCAGCGGCAGAAACGACAGTCACCGCGTCGCAACTGGTCATGGCCGAGAAGGAAAAGCTGGTCGTCGCTTCCCAAGAAGAACAGGCGACCAAACAAGGTAAAGCCAAAGCGGTCGGCGATGCATTGGCGTCGGCTCAGGTCGCGCTCGAAAAACTGCCGGGAGATGCCGTGCTGACCGAAACGGTCGGCAAACTGAAGACGCTCAACGATCAGATGATTCAGGAAGTCGATTCGGCGACGAAAGTCGTGGCCGAGAAGCAGGCGGAACTGAAAACCGCACAAGATACAGTCACCGCCGCTCAGCTTTCTCTCGACGGCGTCAGGAAGAAACTCGACGAGACTGTTCAGCAGGCGACCGCCACGCAGCAGCAATTGGCAGCGGCGCAGGAGCAAGTGAAAGCTCAACAGACGGCGGTCGCCGATAATGCTGCCGTGATCACCGAGTTATGGACGTCTCAATACGCCGTCGCTCCTCTGAAGCCATTGAATGCGGAACAGTTTGTCTGGAGCGTCATGCAGGTGCTGGGGCTTGTCGATCAGCAGAAAGCGGCGGTGGAAGCAGCCTGGATCGCTCAGAATCCACCCACCGAAGCGAATCAGAACGACCTCGCCTACCTGACGGCGAAGGCCAATCATATCGAGCAAACGGTCTACAACAATTTGCTGGGGAACGTGACGACGTTCGTCACCTTGTACGGAGCAAGCGCCGGACAACCGCAGGAAGACTTTTTCGCTACCGCCGATCAGGCATTGTTCCTGGCCAACGGCGGCGTGATCGATGGTTGGCTGAACCCGAGCGGCGGCAATCTCTCCGAGAGACTCTTGCAGCAAACCGATCCGAAATTGTTTTCAGAAGAATTGTATCTCGCCGTTTTGTCGCGCAATCCTTCAGAAGAAGAAGCGGCGGAAGTCACGCAGTATCTGGCGGCGAGAGGTGAAGCCCGCAATTCTGCCGTCAAAGAGCTAGTCTGGGCGTTGTTGACATCCAGTGAATTCCGCTTCAACCATTGAAATAATTTTGAACGTATCCCTGAAATGATCGATGTTGCTCAACCAGGATGGTGAATGAACGACGAATGATTGTATGCCAGATTGAGTTCGACGAATGTGGATGACGATCATCCGCAATCTACGAAAAAGGAGAATCAGCGATGTTGTGCAAATACTCTTGCGGCTCTAACGAACATCAGATGGCCCGCCGACAGTTCCTGGGACAAATGGCTGCCGGTGTCACCGCCAGCATGGGGGGCTTGAGTCTGCTGGCGCAACCGGCCTCCACCGCGCAACTCGCTAAGGATCAAAAGCGAATTGTCGTCTTTAACATGCATGGCGGTTTAAGCCAACTCGAGAGTTGGGATCCGAAGCCGGGAACCAACACCGGCGGACCATTCCGTGCGATACCCACGTCGGTTCCAGGGGTTCACATCTGCGAGTTGCTCCCCATGACTGCGCAGCAGATGCATCACCTGGCCATCGTGCGCAGCGTGAACACCGCCGAGAACGATCACGGCAAGGGGGCCTACATGATGATGACCGGACGCCGGCAGACACCGGCGTCCAATTTCCCCGTGCTCGGAGCCGTCGCCGCCAAGGCGTTGACCCCGTCCACCAGCCCATTGCCGGGGCATATCATGATCAACGGCGGAGGAGGCGGACGCAACAACGACTCCGCTTATCTCGGTCCGAAGTATGCCAGTATTTCGCTGGGCAACGGAGCACCGCCCCCCAATATGGATCGCTTGTCGAGCGTCGAACTGCAAGCCGATCTGGCGCGACAGGCCCTCAGGCGCAAGCTGAATGAACGCTTCAGCAGCCAACGCCGCTCGGCATTGACTGACGCTTACACTTATAGTTATGAGCAGGCGGTGCAACTCATGGAGCAGAAGGAGATCTTCGACGTCACCAAAGAATCCGCCGCCGATCAGGAACGCTACGGCAGTTTCGATTTCGGTCGTCATTGCCTGCTCGCTCGCCGCTTGCTGGAAAACGGCATTACTTATGTGCAGGTTTCGCATTCCAATTACGATACGCACAACGAGAATTTCGATTTCCACCTCGAACAACTCGGCGAGGTCGATCGCGCTTTCTCGACGTTTGTTGCGGATCTCGCTGCCCGCGGCATGTTGGACAGCACGCTCATCGTCATGCTCTCCGAATTCGGCCGCACGCCGAATATCAATACCTACTACGGACGCGATCACTGGGGAACGGCGTGGTCGGTACTATTGGGAGGAGCCGGCATTCAGCGCGGGGCGGTCATCGGTAAGACCAACGAAAATGGGACGGCCGTCGTCGATCGTCAGGTCGATCACGGTCATCTGTTCCACACGTATCTGAAAGCTGTCGGACTCGATTCGTCGGCGAGCTTTGATATCGGCGGGCGAGCGATTCCGATGGCCGATCCGACCTACTCGCCGATTCAGGAACTCCTCGTATGATGAACGATGCCGCTGCGGAAGCCGCGGCAGCAGCCGTGCCGAAGGCCGATCCGACTCAAACCCACGTGGCTCAGCAGTGGGAAACACCGAGTCCGCTCGTTTCATGTCGATTCGACCCGACCGGGACGTATGTGATCGTGGGCGGAGAAGACTACGCTCTCCAGCGCTGGGAATTGGCGACCGGCAAGGCGGTCACTTTCAAGGGACCGCATGACAGTTGGATTCGTGCGATCGGTTTTTCTCCCGACGGTCAGACGACGTATACCGGAGGTTACGACGGGCGACTCGTCTGGTGGCCGACGGCGGCCGAGACAATGGAACCGATTCGCTTCATTCAGGCCCATCACGGCTGGTTGAGGGGGCTTTCGGTCAGTCCCGACGGCACGATGATCGCCACGTGCGGAAACGACAGGTTCGTCAGGCTCTGGAACGCCGCGGATGGAACCCTCATTCGCGAATTCGTCGGCCACGAACACTACATTTACACGACCTTGTTTCACCCCAACGGCGAATTTGTACTGTCGGGAGATCTCAAAGGGGTGGTTAAACAATGGAAAGTCGCCGATGGGACGCATGTCCGCGATTTCGCCGCCACTCCACTATATTTCGCCAACGGTGCGGGACAAGGGGTCGATTACGGCGGGGTCCGCACGCTCTCCGTCAGTCCGGACGGCAAATATCTCGCCGCCGGCGGCTTGCATAAGGCGACCAATCCTTTGGGAGCGGTCAACGAACCACTGGTCCTGTTGTTCGACTGGGAAAAAGGGGAACTCGTCCGCTCGCATCTGACCGAAGGGGTCAACGGTATGGCATGGCGGGTCGTCCATCATCCCGACGGTTATCTGATTTGCGGTTCGGGCGGCGGCGGCGGCGGGTGGATTCTCTTTTTCAAGCCCGACCAGGACCGCGAATTCTTTCGCTTTCAGTTGCCAAATACCGTCCGCGATCTCGATCTGCATCGCGATGGCATTCAATTGGCGACTGCGCATTTCGATCGACAGATTCGCGTCAGCCGAATGATTCCCAAGCCGGCTTAGACCGAACTCTGGCGATGCCTCACCGAATGCAGATCTCATGAAATATTCGAGATCGCATTTTCAGCACTTGCACGAACTGGCATCATTCGACCACAATCCGTTCCACCCCTGTCGTGTAACTCCGGCCGCTGATTGCTGGTGATGCGGTCATCAGCGGAGAATATCAGTCGTATTGTGTTCATGGATGAAAGCTGTGCCACGTGTCTGTTCCGGTCTCTCCCATTATCACCGCAGCCGATAAATTCGAGGAATTTTGTGCTCACGTGCGGCAGGCCGGTTCTGTCGCGTGCGATACCGAGTTCGTATCGGAATATACCTATCGCCCCGAACTCTGTTTGTTGCAACTTGCCACGACCGAACGCGCCTGCCTCGTCGATCCCTACGCCGTTCAGGATTTGTCCTCGTGGTGGGACATCATGGTGGACGATCAGACGACCATCGTGCTGCACGGCGGGCGGGAAGAAATTCGCTTTTGTCAGACGTACTCCGGAAAGTCGCCGCGAAAGATCGTCGATCTGCAAATCGCCGAGGGACTGCGCAGCCGCAGTTTCCCGCTTTCCTATACCAGCATGGTCGCTCGCGTCCTCAAGGGTAAAACGCACGGCAAGGAAACGCGGACCGATTGGCGTCGCCGTCCCCTGACGCAACAGCAGATCGAATACGGGCTTGAAGACGTTGAATATGTGCTCCCGATCTGGGAGCGTCAGCGTCAGTCGCTGCTGGAACTCGGTCGATTGAGTTGGGCTGATGCCGAGTTTCAGCGCATGGTGGATGAGCTGGAAGAAGAAACGTCCCCGGAGAGCTGGAGGCGGTTCAACGGCTTGCATCGGCTGAAACCCCGCTCGCTCGCTGCCGCACGGGAACTCATTCGCTGGCGGGAATCCGAGGCGGAAAGCCGCAATCAGCCGGTCCGCAAGATGCTGCGGGACGACCTGCTCCTCGAACTGGCATTTCGTATGCCCAGATCGGCAAAAGAAATTCTGTCGACGCGTGACATGAACCGTCCCGATTATCAGAAGCGGATCGATCGCATCCTGCAATGCATCGACGACGCCCGCAATCTGCCAAATTCAGATTTGCCAGAACCTTTTCCTGAACCCGATTACGACCGCGATCAGGATGAGCAGATTCTGAGCAAAGTTCTGGCGATCGCGCTCGCCAATCGCTGTGCGGAATTGAACGTTTCCATGACCCTCGTCGGCACCAATGCCGACTTGAGGCAACTGGTGCGCTGGCACGTTTACAACCGGCAAGCGGGGCCGCTTCCGAGCTTGATGCAAGGCTGGAGGACGGAAGTCTGCGGCGACCTCCTCACTGCAGTGCTCGATGGAAAGATTTCATTTCGCGTCGCCGATCCCGAGTCGGAACACCCGCTCAAATTCGAACGCCATGCGTGAGCGATGTGCCTTACGGTGATTCCTCTGCTAAAGCGAGGCAATCGTCAGCCGAAACCGTCCCCTGATGCAAGGCGCTGGCGATCAGCACGCCGGCGATCCCTTGCTCCTGAAGTATGTTCAAGTCGTCGCGATTTCGGACCCCTCCCCCGGTGAAAAGCCGAATCGTGGGATGTTGTTGTTGAATCTGGCGACAGAGGTCTAAGGTGTTGAGACCCTGTCCGATTCCGACTTGTGACAGGTCGAGCACCAGGATCGAGGTCACTCCTGCGTCAATCGCACGGTGAGCAATTTCCAGCGGCGAACGTTCTTCCCATGCCGCTCGGTCGCATATCGGTTCCGCTTGCTTCAAATCAAGACTGAAGATCAGCCGCGATGCCCCGTGTATTTCGACCAGGAGATCGAGTTCACGAGGATCGGTTAGCGATTCCAGTCCGGCGATGACGGTCGACACACCGCAGGCGAATACAGGCTCGGCATCATCGGCGGTTCTTAATCCCGGATCGACGAGCAACTCAAAACAGTCAGCCACCAGTCGTCGGTACACGTCCCAATTGGGCGAGCGAGCGAGGATGGCATCGAGATCGGCCACATACAGCGTGTTCAAGCCGAATCGATCTCGAAACGCTTGCGCCAAGTTCAGTGGATCCGAACCTTTGGCGAGGGGAGATTCAAGGGGTCGATACGAGTCCCGCCGTCCGGCGACCCCTCTCACGACCTGTTGACCGAGTAAATCCAGAACCGGAATCAATAACATGTTCGCGCCAGTCGTTTGAGCGGTGATCGGTCTGTATCGATTGTAACGGCGGCGGAAGGGAGACGATCTCATGCGATATGTAACCGGTGATAGCTGCTCTCTATTTGCGTCATCGCCGTGAATATCCCTTCGTAATCCCGCCGACTTTCGCCTCATTTTTCTGCACGGCGCCAGCCAGGGTGCAGAATTGTATCGGAGCATCGCCTGATGCGGCTCCTTGCCTTCATGACGACTCGCACCATTTGACGTACCGCGGAGAGACCCATCATGACGATCGAAGCGATGCATCATTCACCTTCCGACGGACAGGATCCTCCTCCGTTGCGCGATTATCCTCAGCGGTTGATCACGCGGCGGACATTCGGTCAGAACGTCGATCATATCATGTCCAACCGCGAAAATGCGCCGCGACATCTTCCTCTGGCACTGATCTTCAATTCTCGCCGGCCACCCGGATAGTTCTGTTCGCTATCCTTTTTGAATTATCGCTGGACTCGTCCCGATGCCGAGCCTCCCATAAGGGCTTCAATCTCGGCTCGCGTGGCATAATTGAAGTCGCCGTACATCGTGTGCTTCAGGCAACTTGCCGCCACGGCGTAACGGAGCGCGGTATCGGGATGGCTTAGTTCCGGCGTGTTGAGTGCGAAGATCAGCGCACCGGCGAATGAATCTCCTGCTCCGACGCGATCGACGATATTCCGCATCTGATACGGCGCGTAATCTCCCAATTCATTCTGTGGAGCATACGAAGTCGTGTCACTGGTGCGATCGTAATAAATCGCTCCCCAGTTGTTGTGGCTCGCCGAGATGCTTTCGCGCAAAGTAATCGCCACGCGGTCGACTCGCGGAAAATTTGCCACAATGGTTTTCGCGACGAACTCATAGCCGGTGAGATCCAGCTTGCCGCTCGACACGTCGCTGTGCGGAGCGGCGATGTCGAGCATCAATTCGGCATCTTCTTCATTGGCGATGACGACGTCGACGTACGCCAGCATTTCCCGCATTGTCTTTTGCGCCAATTCGACCGGTTTGGTGCCGGATTCCCAGTTCCACAGTTTTTTGCGAAAGTTCAAATCGCACGACACCGTCAAGTTGTGTTCTTTTGCCGTTTGGACAGCCATGAGAGCGGCCAGCGCTGCTTGTCGACTGATGGCTGGGGTGATGCCGGTGATGTGAAACCAGTTGGCGTTCTCGAAGGCTTTGGTCCAGGGATAGGACTCGGCGGGTTGCAGCGAGATCGAACTCCCCTCGCGATCGTATGTCACCGTTCCGCCGCGTTGGTCGGCTCCTGTTTCGACAAAATAGATTCCGAAGCGACCTTGCTTCACGCGCTGGATCAGGCCGGCATCGACGTTGAGTTTTCGCATTTCTTGAACCAGCGAGTCGGTCAGAACATTATCGGGGAGCGCGGTCATGAATGCTGCGTTTCCCCCCTGCATGGCGACCGAGACAGCGACGTTCAGTTCCCCGCCTCCGAATGTTACTTCGAGTTTTCCGGGGAGAACCTGCCTCATCCGCAGATGTCCTTCGGGGCACATCCGCAGCATCACTTCACCAAATGTGACCACGCGCACGATTTCATTCCTTATTGCTGAAAGATCCCCCCGCGATCACACTCCGCTCGTCTTGATGTGGCATGATTACAGCAACGAGCAGTCGAACACCCGGGCCAGTTTCCAGTTCGCCTTGTTGTCGGCAATAAATTGCTGATGCTTGGGGTGGACCTGATACGCATCATGCGCGGCCCGGTCGCGGAAGATGACGTGGATGCCGACCTGAAAATCGCGAACATTCACCGGTCGAGCAAGGTCGGGGATCAGCGTCCCGATGCCGAGAAAGAGGATTCCTTCCAGACCGGTAAGCAGTTCGTTGGCCGAGTCGATAATCTTCTGACACGCTTGGGGGCTGTCGTCGATGAGTGAAAAATAAACCATGTGGGCCAGCATCTGGTTCTTGTCGGTTTTCATAGGTGTTCTCTCTGGATGAAGATCAGGTGGCGATGATAGAAAAATCGACGCTGTCGATTTCCGTGATTTTTGAGAATTATAACGGATAGACGCCGGGTATGACAAATCTGGCTTGGAATCGTATTGAGATTGTTATGGTATCGAGGGCATGAATGTAACTGTGGAAACTCGCTCATTTACAAGTTCGAATCGAAGTAATCCTTCACGGGTTTTGAAGCGAATCCAATGCGGAATCCGTCCAAACTTTGAGAGTATCCGTCCCCCTTCATCATACGGTTTACCGAAGAGTTGAATCAGGTCAGTCTTCGTCGTTTGGTCGGAAACAGGACCGATTCCCGAATTCGAAAAAATTTGTTGAGCAATGATGATTGGATAGGTTCGATTTGAGTTACGAACGTGATTGACGGTTACACCCGCAGGGACTTTTTCGGGAGACGATGTGTCAATCGTGACGTTGAATCCGCGTTTGACGATCTCGTGAATCCTTACTCGAAAACACCCGTAAAACTCCCAATCAGCGTCGTAGTATTCCTGATCCAATGACAACTTTCGAAGAACGGGTTCGATGACATGCCAGTTGCTTCGGATGTCGGACGGCGTGTACTCGGCTCTAAACTCGATAAGGGAGATAAAACAACTCGCACCATCTGAATCGCCGCGAGATTTTTCAGAAAGTAAGTATGACACAAAGGCTGGTAAGTAATATGTAAAGACTTCTGCAGGCATATAGTACAAGTCTTCGCTGTAATTCAGGGCATTTTCTTCGAAGAGTTGCGTGGCTTGCTCAACGGTCAAGCCAAAAAAATGCTCGTATGCCGATTCAGTATCAAGACACCAAGGCTCGGTTCGCCAATCGCTTTCAGTGGGGACTTTCATTGGCGACCTCCTTGACGAGGAATACATAAGTCGAATTGCGAGCCATGCTTGCCTGAACATAACAACCCATTACGCTGATGTCACGCCGAAATTTTCCTCTTCTAATCTCTATTGATTCTCCACAAAACGTGAAAATGTGAACTTCGCGAAAATGGGCAATCCGCGTCGGCGTGACCCGTCAATCTGTTCGTTCGGATTGGTTTTCATTTTCGTTACGTAGCGATCATGCCGAATTGATATAGGGATAGGCAGACGCTTTGTACCCAAAACGGTGGTTGTCGATTCGATTGAGAAGCTTGGATTGTTTGTGTCCACGGATGGAGGAGACGGCGATGGGAAAGATTTTGGTCGGCGTGACGGCGGTAATTCTCGGTTTGACTTCAGCCGCGAGCGCACAGTTCCGTTCCAATCCGTTCGATACGTGTAATACCTGCCGGCAACCCGCAGCGAGCTGTGGTTGCGGACACCAGCATCATGCGGTCGCTCCGCGACGAGTGGCGATGATACCGCAGCAGACGCCTTGTACACAGCCGGTACCGCAGATGACCTACGCCCCTCCCCCGCAAATCTGTGCCCAGCCGCAACCGCAGATCGTGTATGCACCTCCGCCGCAAGTTTGCGTGCAACCGCAACCGATTGTGCAGACACACACGCAGATGCGACCGGTGATGGAGACACAATACCGCCAGGAACAATATACCGTTTACCGCGACGTACCGCGGACCGATTACCGCGTCGAACAACAAGCGATTACCGTTCCCGTGACCAGTTACCGTCAGGTGACCGTCGATGAAGGGAACTATCAGCAGGTCTGGGTTCCCAAAATGGTCAGCAAGATGGTCCCGCAGACGGCGTATCAGCAGCAGATGGTCTGCAAAACCGTCCCCGTGCAGACGACGCAGCGCGTTGCGGAAGTCGCCACGCGCACGGTTCCCGTGCAGTCGGTCCGCTATGTTCCGCAAACGTATCAGACCGTGACGATGCAGCCGGCATGTGGCACCTGTACGACAGGAGCGATCGCTCCGGGGGCCATCGGCATGAACTATCCGTATCCGGCGACGGCTGCGGCACCGGTTTATCCCTACGCCCCCGCGATTCCGCAGACCGCCGGATTGCAGCCGATGTATGATCCGCTCGCCGGGGGTTATACCGCCGCGAACAACGACCCGTTGACAGCGATCAAGTCGCGTCATCAGAAGCAGAATCGCCTGAGCGATGTCTTCGGCAGCGATGACGAGAAGACCGATGCTGCCGCTCGACGCGAACAACGTCGTGAAAATCGGACGACTCGCGCCGCCAAACGCTTTTCGGCCCCCTCGGCCGCCACGGTCTGGCAGGCACAAGGCGGAACGACACTGCGGTAATCGCAGTGAATGGCTTCATCCCTTGATGACCCCGATCGGGCGCATGCGGGCGACTTTTTTCGAAAGTCCCGCGCGATGCACGACATCGACCACCATGTTGACATCCTTGTAGGCATCGGGTTGTTCCTCGGCGAGGCCTTTCCAGCTTTGCGAGCGCGCGATGATTCCCTTTTGCGCCAGCTCGTGATCGATCCGTCTCCCTTGAGCATGTTTGACGGCGGCGGTACGACTCATTGCCCGCCCTGCCCCGTGACAGGTTGTGCCAAAGGTCTGCAACATGCTGCCGGGTTGTCCCACGAGCACCCAGCTTGCGCGTCCCATGTCGCCGGGAATGAGGACCGGCTGGCCGATCTTCCGATAACGCGCGGGGATTTCCGGATGATGCGGCGGAAACGCGCGAGTCGCCCCCTTGCGATGGACCCAGACTTTTTTCACGCGGCCATCGACGACATGCGACTCAAGCTTGGCGATGTTATGAGCGACGTCGTAGATGAGATTCATCTGCATCGATTCCCATGATTTGCCGAAGATGCGGGCGAAGACTTCGCGGGCCTGCCACATCAGCAGTTGCCGGTTGCACCAGGCAAAATTCGCCGCCGCGCACATCGCGCCGAGATAATGCGTCCCTTCGGGGCTATTAACAGGAGCACAGGCCAACTGGCGGTCGGGGAGTTCGATCCCATATTTTTCGGGGACGCCGCGCAGCGAACGGAGGGCATCGTCGCAAACCTGGTAGCCGAGTCCGCGCGAACCGGAATGGACCATCACGCAAACCATCCCTTCGACCAGCCCCATCACCTCGGCGGCCTGTTGATCGAAGATCTCATCCACAACTTGAAGTTCGAGAAAGTGGTTCCCTGCTCCCAACGTTCCGCACTGGTCCTTGCCCCGTTCGAGGGCGCGATCGCTGACGAGGCTCGGATCGGCAGTGTCGAGGCAGCCGTTCGCTTCGGTATGCTCTACGTCACCGGCGGTCGCGAGATTGCGATCGGCGAGGAACGAGACTCCCTCGCGCATCATCTGACGGAGTTCCTGCTTGTCGAACGAATACCGTCCCGATTTGCCGACTCCCGTCGGAATTTCGCGGAACAGTTCTTCCACGAGCGCCGTCAATTTCGGGCGAACGTCGGATTCCTTCAACGTCGAATGCATCAAGCGGACACCGCAGTTGATGTCGTACCCGACACCACCCGGCGAGATGACTCCTCCTTCGAGCGGGTCGGTCGCCGCCACGCCGCCGATCGTGAAGCCGTAGCCCCAATGAATATCGGGCATCGCCAGGCTGGCGACTTGAATGCCCGGCAGGTGAGCGACGTTGGCGACCTGTTCCGCCGCTTGATCTTCGTGCAGCATGTCCATCAGTTCGGCGCTGGCGTAAATCAAGCCATCGACGAGCATACCGGGACGGTAACTCTTGGGGATACGCCAAAGATAATCGTTCACGCGGATGAGCGGAATTTTGCCGTTCGGCTTTTTCATGGTATGTCGTCAATGCCTGTGTCGCGGTTCTGTCGTATTCTCGAATGGATGAGACACAAAGTGATATTACAGGTTCGTCATATGTCAAAGATGATCTCGGCCAGCCAACCAGATGGCGATTGCTCGACGACTAAATGATGATAAGTGACCGCTTTGACTTCATGGCTGAGGCGATGCCGTAGGGGGTCGAATGGTTCTCCAGTGGCGGTGGCTTCAAGACCTTGCGGAGTCATTCGGACTTCAAAATCAGAGAAAAGCCACTTCTCGGTCTCGAAACGGTAGAGCAACTCGTTGAGCCAGTCGAACATGAGATATTCGATCTCCTTCCCAGGAATCGAAATGGTCATCCTGTCCCGGGGAGAGATTTCATTTGCATTGTCAACCATCAACGAAATCAACCCGCGTCCGGCATCGCAAAAGAGAGCTTCTACATTCGCCGCCCTGATGCGTAATCCGATATCGGCCGTATGATCGAACGTTTCGAACATCGGGTCACATTTACCTTATTGTTGCGATTCACCGATCAGGCAGACGCGAAGGTCCATCACATTGGTGTGCGTCGGGCCGGTGATGATCAA
>JBJXGP010000287.1:0-6775 GCA_046160425.1 Planctomycetaceae bacterium | reverse complement strand
CGTCGATTCCGCCGCCGGTTTCGTCGACGGTTTTCTCAACACGATCAACCCGTTCGATGAGTTCTGGTCGGTTCCCGACATCGGGCCGGTGTTCGGTCACGAAGACGCTTATGGCTACGGCCAGATCGCCGGCAACGTTGCGGGGATGGTGACCAACATCGCCATTTCGATGATCCCCGGTGCCGGTCTGGTTTCTTGCGGGGCCAAGGTGGCTAAAGGGCTGCTCACCACCTGGGAAGTCGTCAACGCCGTCGGCGACGTGGCGACCGCGGCGAAGCACGCCTACGAAGGGAACTTCGGCTGGGGCGATGCCCTGGGACTGGTGGGTGCCGCGTTCTCGATCAAGGCCACAAAAAGTTTCAACTGCTTCACCGTCGACATGAACCTGACCGAGGGGATGATCGACCGGCAACTCGTCATACCCCCGGCACCGCTGGCCCGGACCGATCGGGATGCCAATGTGAACGATGCGTTGGTGGTGGTGTTTGTTGGCATGTTATTCACCACGTCGTTACAATTCCGCAGAAGTCGCAGACGGAGATTTTTAGAAATGTCTCACGCACCGTTGATTCCTGATACGTTCATACCCCGTGCGGATAGACCTGTTTCGTCCGACGATGATGCCGCGCTCGATGCGGTGTTTGGTAGCGATAGCGATTGGTCCAGGGATCTCCATGACGCCATCATGCCGACTCGCTCCGACCATGCATCCCTCGATCAAGCGTTTGCGGAAAGTGACATTGCTGGCGTGCCACGGCTCTGTGAGCCGTGTTTTCCGGCAAATGTTTCGCGCACCCTGGAAGCGCCGCTGGTCATGCTCGCCAAACCGCCCCGCCGCGACACCCATCACTCTGAACTCCGGCGCTGGCTGTTTCTATTCGTGGGTCTCGTGTGCAGCGGGTTGTGTCTGCTGCAATCGGGCCGGGTGAGTCTGCCGAGCGCAACCGCGACGACGGCCGCAACGGGTAGCCCGGACAGCCCGGTGTCCGGGTCGCGCAGCGACAAGAGGTCTGCCGATGTTTCGGGCCCCACGGCATCCGGCCAGCCGCAATACAAGATGAAATCGGTCGCCGCTTTCAAGGAAGGTGATGACATTCTGGCGTACGATCACGCCACGGGCCAGCCGCGGATGAGCAAGGTGACGCGGACGTTCAAGAATATCGTCTATCATTTGCGATTGCTGGAGATCGAGGATGCGTCGGGGAATCGGCAGGTCATCAAGACGACGAACGAGCATCCGTTTTATGATCCGTACAACGAATACTACAAACCGGCGAAGTGGTTGAAATCCGGCGATGACGTGCAGACGCTGGCGGGCGAGGCGATCCACATCATTTCGAGCACATACGAACCACACCCGGAAGGTGTGCCGGTTTACAACGTCGAGGTGGAAGGGGATCACAATTACTTCGTGTCGGCCTACGGCGCGCGTGGTCCGCCGGTGCTGGCGCATAACCGATGCACGGAGCTGCATCATCCGATCCCGAAGTTTCTGGGAGGCGATGATAAGCAGGACCTGTACAAACTGGGGAAGAAACAGCATCGCGAGTTTCACAAGATGCTGGATACCGAACTGAAGGCGAAGGGATTCAAAATCTCGGGACTGAATGGGGCAACGGAAGCTTGGACCAAACATTTTGCGAAGAATGCGGGATCGCAAAAGCAGGCATTCGATGCCGTTGTAAAAGCAACGAAGAAATTCGATTTGAAATTCGGCAAGGAATTGACCAAGCAGGTGCGTGAGAATATGCGGAACGGTCAGTTTAAGAATATACCGTAAGGTTTATAATGCAGTCCTCCCCAATAAAACTATTTTTGCTGGAATCTCCCAATGTTTACTGGCCATTGGCGATGAATAATGAATATGCCGCAGCTTTTCAGAGAAGTTTATATGCGAATTGCTCGCATGTCAAAAGACTTACAAAATCTTTTGATTTCCACACGAAAGAACTCGGGACATATTGTCCATACAATTTTGAAGGGCATACGTTGATCCCCATTATCCGCCGGGATCTGATGGACGTGTTGCGATTGCGGCCGGGAAAGCGATATATTTTCGGCCGTATCTTCACACCGGAAGGGAAGCTGTTGACCGACCGTAAGGCGGTCTATCCGCTGCAGCAAGTTCAACTCCGCGGGAAGGAGGTCATCGAACCATATTTTTGTAAAACGTGCCGACAATTTATTTTCATGCCCCACAAGCCGTTATATGTTTTATCACGTGATGTTCCTCGAACGTCGATAGCATTTGATGACGGGGCAACTATGATCATCACCGAGGAAGTACTTGATCGTATTCGCGCTGCGGAGATCAAGCAGTTGACGATCAAGGAACTGCCGATTCGCGATGACCCACTCGATAATCTTCCCGCTGACTTGAGCACATTGACGCCGGAAATGCTCAAATCACTGCAACGGAAAGGACTGGTGCCGAAAAATCGGCTGGTGAAGAGATCCGCTCGCCTCTGATGACATCGGTGCTGGCAGATTCCGACCTTCGTCGCAGACGCCGCCGCGGGAGTCGTCGACGGCTTCCTCAACACGATCAACCCGTTCGACGAGTTCTTGTCGATCCCCGACATCGGGCCGATCTTTGGCAATGAAGACGCCTACATCTATGGTAAAGTCGCAGGGACCGTCGTCGGCATTGGGACAAGCATCGCCATCGGCGCGTTCGGCCCCGGCCTCGTGCAATGCGGCTCGCTCGGCGCCAAGTTGTTGGTCGCATGGGAAGTCACCAACGCCGTCGGCGACGTCGCCACGGCGGCGAAGCACTACAGCGAAGGCAACTTCGGTTGGGGAGACGCCTTGGGATTGGTCGGTGCAGGATTGTCGATGAAGAATCTGGGAAGTATACAGTGCTTCGTGTACCCGACACCGCTGGGTCTGCATTGGGAGTATTTCGCGACTCCCTCGGCGAGCGGTCACTTCCATCCGGTGCAGACGCAGCTTGTGCATTGGCTGTCGGTGGGGACCGCCGCGATGGTCATCGGCCGCGTCATGTCTCGCCGTCATCGCAAGCGACGGGAAGAACTGGAAACCGATTGCGAATTGCACGATCGGGATCGCATCTATTCCGAACTGCGGGATGAACCGTTACCATTACATTCGAGTTCACCTGTTGCGAAGGAAAGGGAGCCGCTGATGGTGTCGCACCGATCAACTTCAGCATCGACCAACGACGATGACCGCGATCAACTCTTCGCCACCGGCAGCGCATGGGCGGATTCGGGTGCCACTGGCACTGCCAGTGTCTCTTCTTCGCATCGGGTGGCCGGGGCTAAGGTTTTGCGTGCGCCGGATTCCGCGCTGACTCGCCGCGAAACCAAGCCCTCCCGCAAGTGGTCGCTGATCAGCGTGCTTCTGCTTCTGTTCGGCGGGTTCTGTTACTGGCAGGGGCTGAGCGGGTTCATACCCGGTCGCAGCGATTCGGCCCAAGCGACGTCTTCGGTCCATCCGCGAGTCGAGAAGCGACTCGTCACCGCGCCGATTGGTTCGATGCGGCTCGGTCGCCGGATCATCGGCGAGAATCCGCAACTGGCGGGTCAGGACATCCCCAACGTGGAACCCAATCCGGCAATCACCCGGCATGTCTCGCTGTTCGGCCCGATGGGTGAGGGCTGGTTCACGGCCGATTGCCTGTTCTCACTCGCTGAGATCGAACAACTGGGACTCATTGAAGGCGAAACTGTCGATTTCTCAGTCTCACATATCGAACTCGACAAGCCCTTGCTGGTGAAGTCGATTCGTGCATGTCCCGAGATCGAACCCGATGATGGGACCGGTCGACGAGTCGTCACCGCCATCTATCGGCATCTGGCGCGTGACCTGATCGATGTGCAGATCGAGGGTGAACCAGAGCCGATCGGCTGCACGCCGGGGCATCCGTTCTGGTCGGTGAACCGGGATGAATTCGTCCCTGCGGTCAATCTTCAGCCGGGCGAATGGGTCAAGACAGCCTACGAGCGCACCGCCCGCGTGATCTCATTAGCCCCCCGCGGCCCGCCATCTGGCGACGGCAAAGCTGATACGGCTGAGGTCGTCTACAATTTAGAAGTCTCCGGCCAGCATGTGTACCACGTCGGGACGAGCGGCATCGTCGTGCATAACGTCGGCTGCGACGATGTGATGGATCTTGCAGGTGGTAAATCGTCAAAATTCATACATGATGAGTTCGTACAAAAAGTTCGGCCTGGTGCAAAGGAAAAAGTTTTTGAAACACCATGGAGTACCGGAAAAGGCTTAGGCAGTCGAAAATTTGATGATTATGACGAAACGACAAGCACGGCATTTGAAGGGAACACAACGCCTTGGAGTCGTATGAATCACGACCAATTGTCGCGAAAACTGAATCAGGTTGGCTCCGATTTTGCATTGTCGAAAACCGAAAAAGCGATAAAGAAAATCATCTGGTTTGGAACTGAGGAGCTTCCTACCAGTGGAATAGGGGCGAGGTTGCGCGAAGCGCTGCACCAATCAGGCATCGCCTACTGGGTTGTCCGACCATGAAAGTCAGTCAACGCAGGTTACAGAAACTGCTCGAACCGATTGGATTCATTACACGTCGTGTTGGGCGTCATGATCTGGGATTTATACGGCCAGATGTGTTGTCCGACCTATACCTCTTGATTGAACTCTCGTTTGCAGGCAAGAAGAACGAGGCAGTTGCAGGCTATGTATTTATATCAGTGACACGTTGGATTTGTATCAAAGGAATCTCCGAAGGTAATCTACTATTAAACGTAGCCAGCGACAAAGAGCGAGGGCACACCATCGTCGAAACCACATCTCAGGCCAAGGAATGGGAATACTTGTTAGCCAGAAATGCACCAACGGCAGTGGAAGCCTTGGCCAGAGAGCACGGGCAGTCGTTATTGGACCGTTCTGCACATGCACGACAACGCGCGGCTTTACATATTCAACGACTCGATCGTACAGAACCACTTTATGCGCAAATCATTAAATTTGATGTCAACTTGATCAATGCAGCCCAGCGACTGGCGGAATGGCCTGGAGTCATGCAGGTCTATGATGCGGAAGAAATCTATCTGTTGGCATCAGCCATGGTATTGAGCGGGGATGAGGAGTTTTCTTACTGGGGTCAAGACCCGCTTCATAATGACGATCTCATGTGGCAAGTTCAGTTGGTTGCGGACGAGATCCTGTCGTGGGAACGTGGACAGGTTTTGTCGCATTAGTGCGATTTGACCGATCACGCATATAATGTTGGCTCGTCGTTCCCGTCGCTCCACCGAATATCGATGAACGGAACTGGTCACCGCTCGTGATGCTCGTCAGCGGCATCGGCTTGTCGATGATCGGCCGCTCGCTGATTCGTTCCCGTCGAAAGTCTCGCTCTCACACAGAGGAAGAATCGATGACCGCACACGATCTGGCATTCGCTCGGCTTGATCAGTTCACGCCCCGCACTTCTCGACCGAGACTTCTCGAAGACAATGTTGATACGACCCATGATGCCGACGTCGATGCCGTCTGGTCGCGCGTCGATCAAGTCGGCTTGCCGTCGGCTCGTGTATCACTTCCTGCGGGAGAAGTCGGCCAAAGGCCGGGTGAGGGTGTTGTTGCCTCTGTTCGTTCCTCACGGCCAGACGTCACGAATTCACCGCGTGCCGGTCGCTTCCCACGCGTGAAGTCGCTGGCGACGATCTTGTGTTTCCTGCTCGCCGGGTGTTGTTTCTGGAACTTCGGATCATCGATCACCTCGCACCGTCATGCCGATGAAGCGCAGGCGACGGTGGCGATGCCCGTCGCAAGTCATCCTTCGCGACAGTCCATTATTCCCATCAGCCAGATTGAAGTGGCCGACAAAGTGCGCGGCCATAACCCCCTCCGCGAACAGGTTAGCGACGTCGACGTCAATCCCGCGACGTGGCGGAAGATCCGGTTGCGGATGGCGAAGTCGCAATCGCTGTTGCTGTGGATCGATCTGCTGCGTCCCATCGAATGGATTGAGCATCACGCCGTCGTCGTCGGCGAGACAATCCACCTGGACCTCGTCGAGATGGGGGCGGTGGGTGAGGCGGAGGTGCTGGCGATTGAGCCGTGTCCGCCGACCCAGCCGGGGTTGGGGACGGTGGTGATTGGCAAGTTCGTGCATGAATGTCGCGATGCCGAGTTGGTTGAGATCCGCATCGAAGGTCAGTCGGAGTCGGTACGCGTGACTCCCGAGCATCCGTACTGGAGCGAAGATCGCGAAGAGTTCGTTCCGGTCGGCGAGCTACGCGAGGGAGAGCGAGTCAGCACGACGAAGGGCCAGCAGCGCATCGCCTCGTTGTCGCGCACCACATACACCGGCCTGCTTTACAACCTGGAGACGACCGAGCACGTCTTCCGCGTTGGCACCCACGGGGCGTTGGTGCATAATATGTGCGGTGTTGGTGGACTGGATGATTTCGCAGACCTCAATTTCAAGGGGCAGAAAGCGCTTGGCCGAAGACTGGGGATCGATGAGATCGACAACTTTCCCGATCTGAATTTGCACAAGAATCGGTTAGATACGCCTGGTCCGCATACGGTTTATGCCGTCAGAGACAGTAATGGCCGTATTCTTAAATTTGGAGAGACAGGCGATCTTCCTACAAGGAGCAAGAATCATACACGTTGGTTTAAGAATAATGAGGGTATCAATGAGCCTCCGTCAAAACCTCTTAAGGATAGTGAATAAGCAAGCGAGTTGAGTCCAGCCGAGGAAGGTATCGGCTCTTCGGTCTTTCCGAATCGCAAGGCGACCGTAGCGATGCAACCAGGCGTTAGT
>JBJXGP010000286.1:0-3357 GCA_046160425.1 Planctomycetaceae bacterium | reverse complement strand
CCATGTCGATCGCTTCGATGGCGGCTTGCAGGCTCTCTGCACAACGGGCGGCGGTGCTTCCCAGCCATGAGGCTTCGGTGGAATCATTCCCCGCGAGTTCCGCGGCGATCGTGTCGTTGAGCGAAGGAAGACCCACTCCGCTGACCGCGCTGACGGCGAGTTGGCAGGAGTCGAAACGGCTTTCGCCGGAATTCATCGTCGGCAGATCGACTTTCGTGCGGATGCGAATGATCGGGCGACCGCAGGTTTGCAACTGATCGAGCAACCGACGATCGTCGTCTTCGGCAGAGTCTGGTTTATCGCTCGACTCGCACCAGAGGATGAGATCGGCACGCTGCCATTGATCGAGCCGTAGTGACTGGGCGCGGCCTTGAATGCCGATGTTCGTCTCTTCCCAGCCTGCGGTGTCGATCAGTTCCCATGCGGTGTTTTTCCAGTGAATGACATGACTCAGATAATCGCGGGTCGTCCCCGCTTCTTCGGAAACGAGAGCCGCCTGCTCGCCGATCAGGGCGTTGAACAGCGTACTCTTCCCGGCGTTGGGAAGCCCAGCGAGGGCGACGCTCGCATATCCGACGGCTTGCATGCGATTCTGCGATTGCTGCTGCACCAACAGTAATTCGTCGCGTGCCGACCGCAGGCGGTCTTCGACGTCGGTTCGTGAGACGAACTCGATATCCTCATCGACGAAATCGAGTCCTGCTTCGAGGTCGGCCAGTAACTCGAGAAGTTGTTGACGCAGATGCGAGAATTTTCCCGATATCCCCCCCGCGAGTTGTTCGAGCGCGACACGAAATTCAATGGGCGAGCCGGCGTCGATCACACCCAGTACCGCTTCCGCCTGAACCAGGTCGATCTTCCCGGCGAGAAACGCACGGAGCGTAAACTCACCCGCCCCGGCCGGGCGTGCTCCTGCGGTAAACAGTTCGGCGAGGACCGCTTCAACCAGCGGCGGCGACCCCGGCAGATGCAGCTCGGCGAGCATTTGCCCCGTGTAACTACGATTTGTCGGCCAGAGATATATCGTGGCGGGGATGGGGGAGCGAATGGCTGAGACGGTTACGTTCCCGCGGTGACATAATGGGCGTCCGGCCGATTCCCAGCGGTTGTCGTCGTCGGGTACAAAGCATTCGCCGACGAGTTCGCGCGTTCGCGGACCGCTGACGCGAATCAGGCTGAGTCCCCCCGGACCAGGTGCTGATGCGAGAGCCGCTATCGTATCGTCGAGATGAAAGTTCATGGAGGGATTCGGCAATCACAACGTCTTGAGGTAAGAAATCAGGTCTTGCAGTTCCACATCGGTTAACTTTTCGCCGTGGACGTTTTCCGGCCGATGGCCGACGGTGAGGACTTGATCCAGTGACATCGCCCGGCCATCGTGCAAGAATCGCCGGCGAGTTCGCAACCCGCGCAGCGATGGCGGATTGAATCCCTTGTAATAGTCGCGATTGGTCTCGAGTCCGACGGTCACGACGGCGGACTTCGTGAAATCCGTTCCCAGATGACAATTGATGCAGCCACCCTTTCCCGCAAACACCTGCTGACCGCGCGCGAGAGATGCAGCGAGATCGTCCGCGGGTTGCTCGGTTGCGGTCTGCGTGTGATCGAGCGTTTCCAAAAATGCTTTGACGGCGAGCAGGTCTTCTTCGTGAATGTCGACTTCGGTGCTCATGGTGTCGGTCAACGATTTGCGGATCGACGCGGTCAAATCCTGTTGCCAGCCGTGCCACGTCCAGGGGCCGGTGCGGGTGACTCCGCGCAGCGAGGGGACGAGCTTGAACGTATCGAGCGTCCCGTCGTTCACGGTGTCGAATGTCTGCCCATTGGTATGTCCGTCGGTGTGGCAGGTATGACAACTGAACCAACTGTTGAACGTGCGATCGGCATCGTAGAAGATCATTTCCCCTCGACGCGCAAGACCGGGTGTTGCCGGTCCGCCGAGAGAGATCGTCTTCGTGACCGTCGCCGTGTTGACGTCGACGATTTGTATGGAATTCGCGAGGTAATTGGCGATCCACACGGTATTGTCGTTCACGAATTTCAAGTCGCAGGGCCGTCCGCCGAGTTCGACGCGACGCAACATCCCCTGTTTGTGCTGGAATAAGATGGGCAGGAAATCCCCCGGATCGGCTGTCGGCCAGACCATCGCCTCGTTGTGCAGCAGCAAGAGTTCGTGGCTTCCGCCGCAGGTGACTCCCCACCACTGGCCGTCGGGACTGATGGCGATCGCATTGGCATCGCCGGCGGCATTCCCGCGCGGGTCGAGCCCCAGTTGCTTCTGTTCCCAATAAGGGCCTTCCGGGAGGGGGATTTTCGTCAGTCGATTGTCGATCGCCCAGCCGCGCTCGATGTTGTCGGGATGAATGGGAAACGCGCGATTGATGGCGCTCGGAACATACACCTGCGAAGAATCGGGGGGAATATACGGCCGACCGAGATTGAACGCCCGGTCAAAAATGAATCGCTTCTGAATCAGTTTGTTCGTTCGCGCATCATGTACGAACACCTCGCCGGGGGTCGAACAGCAGGTGACGAGCCAGTTCTGATCGGGCGAGATGGCGATTGTACGCGGATGACCTCCGACCGGAATCCGTTCGCCGATTGTTCCTGCGGGCCACGACTCGGCGGCGACGGAGTCTTCTTCCGAGAGACAGACGAAGATCGTCTTTTCGCCGGGTCGATCGGCGCGTGATGCGACCGCCAATCCGCGAGGTTCATCGCCGACGTCGATCAGCGACTGCAAACTTAACTCCGTCTCGCCGACACGGTAGATGGCGAGTTGATCGCGGTGGAGCAGCGAGACGGCGATGTGGTCGTCGTCGATCCAGATGACGTCCCACGGGCGGAGGTAAGAGGGAGTGGGGGAGGGGGGGTGGGGGGGAGAGGGGGTGGAAGAATGAATTTCGTCGATGATGCAGGGGGATTCGTAGAGGAGTTTTTCTTCATTGAGGGAGAGGATCGAAATGGTATCGGAGGTGTGGTTGGCGACGGCGACCAGTTGGCGAGTGAACGATACGGCCAATGAATTGGGGCTTCGATCGTGATCAGCGGGAAGATCGGCATTCGATGAAACCGTCGAAGTGTCACGCGTTTCATCAGCCCATGTTGCTTCGAGGTAGGTCGGTTCGTCAACGAATCCACTCGTCAGCCAGAAGACAAGAACGAACAAAGTCAACGAGGTGAGGAGTTGACGGGACATGGTGATCCATTCTAACAAAGTTCGTTATCGAGCCACGCCATGCGTAATGAAACACGCCATGCGTAATGAAACACGCCATGCGTAATGAAACACGCCATGCGTAATGAAACACGCCATGCGTAATGAAATTTGTATTATAAATGGTGGACATGTCTACG
>JBJXGP010000285.1:0-3168 GCA_046160425.1 Planctomycetaceae bacterium | reverse complement strand
GCATGTCGCAAACATTCTCCGCGATCTCGACCGACGAACTGCGACGACGAATCGACAAGTTGCCTCGCTTTCCGCTCGGGCATTTTCCGACGCCGCTCGAACATGTCGAGCATTTCAGCCGGGAGTTGGGCGGCCCGCAGATCCACATCAAGCGGGACGACTGCACCGGCCTCGCCTTCGGCGGCAACAAGACGCGCCACAACGAATTGCTGATGGGAGCCGCCCTCGAACAGGGGGCCGATATGTTCGTCTGGGGGGCGGGAGTGCAAAGCAACAACTGTCGGCAGACGGCGGCGGCGTGCGCCAAGGCGGGACTCGATTGCCAGCTCATTCTCGGTCGCGGCAAGAAAGCCGACGGTGTGGATCCCGTGCAGGGGAATCTCCTTCTCGATCATCTCGTCGGTGCCGATTATCGCATCATCGAGGCGACCATCGGCGAAGAGCTTGACGACGCCATCGAACAGGCGGCGAACCGGCACCGCACCAATGGCCGCAACGTCTATTCGTGGAATCGCGACACCGTCAAGCCTTTGGCCGCGGTCAGTTATGCCCAATGCGTCGCCGAGATCGTCGAGCAGACGCGCGCATCGGGAATCACGCCGGCGGCGATCTACGTCAGTTCCGCCGGTTCGACCGGTGCCGGGACGCAGATGGGAGCGACTGCGCTGGGGCTTGACTGTCCCGTGTACAACATCTGCCCGATTCAGTGGTCGTGGGATACCCAGGCCGACATGGCGCATCTGGCAACCGAAGCGGCCCGCCTGATCGGACTCGATCTGCCGTTCGAGCGCGACGATTTGAACGTCACGTTCGATTACATCGGCCCGGCGTATGGCAAGGTCTCCGAGGGTGGGCTTGAAGCATTGACGCTGCTCGCTCGGACCGAGGGGATTCTGCTCGACCCGATTTACAGCGGCAAAGCGATGGCCGCGGTCATCGATCATATCCGCAAGAATCGTTACTGTGACGATCAGCACATCGTTTTCATCCACACCGGCGGCACCCCTGCGCTCTTCGCGTACGCCGATGAACTCGCGCGGCTAATCCCCCAGCGGGTCATTGAGGGTTGATGACTTGGATTCGTTCAATACTGTGGTTTTGCGGTTGTGATCACTCCGGCTCCGTCAACTCTGTGAACGGATGCTTTCTACTCATTGCCGAGAACTTAAAAAATTGTAACGTTCTTGCCGCAAATCGCCCGCATTTTGATCTACCTCCCGATTGAGACATGAATTAGAGTTCTCGGCCTTGATCCCCGAAACCTTCTTTGTGCAGGAGCGCTCATGCCTCACCTGGTGACATCGGCCGTCGATGATGGTTCGAATATGATAACGCAACGGATGACTGACGAAGGCAATTGGATATTCCGCCATCGCGGGGTCTTGCCCTTGTTGTTGGTCTTTCCCGCCGCCTGGTCGATGGCGGATTTTCGGTTTCTCTGCGAGAGTCACGAGTTGCAGCATATTTGGGCCTGGGGCTGCGTCTCGATTTCTATTCTGGGTTACATTCTCCGGATCACCACGGTCGGCTTTGTCCCGCGTGGAACTTCCGGGCGGAATACGCTGGCACAGCGTGCCGATTCATTGAATATGTCCGGGTGGTATTCGGTGACGCGGAATCCGCTGTACCTGGGGAATTTCTTGATCGGGCTGGGATTCGTCGCCACGGCGGTCGATCTGCTATTGGTCTTGGTTTACGTCGGGTTTTTCTGGCTGTACTACGAGCGGGTCATCTCCGCCGAGGAATGTTACCTGGAACAGAAATTCGGTGCGGAATACAAAGCCTGGGCCGTGATCACGCCGGTTTTCATTCCCCAAATTCAATTCTGGCGCAAGCCGGAAATGTCGTTCTGCATCAAGACCGTGCTGCGGCGGGAATACTCGGCGCTGCTGTTAATCGGCGTCGTCTTCTGGGTGGTCGACACGCTCGAACACCTCATCGCCGAACAGCGGTTTTACATGGATGTCAGTTGGACCGCGTTCATGCTGGTCTGTCTGACGATTTTCACGGTTCTGAGATCGCTCAAGAAGCATTCACAACTGCTCGACGTTACCGGGCGGTATTGATGTAGGGTGCGTCGCGACGCACCAATCTGTAGCCGGCCTCTGTGAGGCCGGATGGATGCCAGCCACCCAGACGCTTATCAGGTTAATCACTGCGTTCGGTATTGCCGTCAGGAGATTCTTTGAGAAAACGCCGAATCCCATCGCGCATAACAATCGCAATCACAATGCACGACAATAACAAGATCACGTTTAAGGGATAAGACAACTCGCCTAAAGCGACCCAGGTGATTGGGACAGCGAATAATGCGGCACCGATGATTTCGATGACGGCGAACATTTGATCGAAAAGCCAACGACGAGATGCTGGCGATCTATTCCATTCCTTGCCGAAGGCCGCAATGTTTCTCGAAAGTGTCAATTTGGATAATACGATCAATGAGGCGATGAGGATAATCGCCAAGAGAGCAAGGGTGAAAACCAGGATGCCCTCGAAAAAGATTCGAGGTGGCGATTTCACCGCCAAGCTGACGACAAAAACCGTTACCCATGTGGTCACAGTGAGATTCCTCGTGTTCTCAACAGTAGTAGTCTATGCCCACTATCTTGCCGAATGCATCGCGACGTCATGACAGCCTGGCGATTTGTCCGCGTGTCTTCAAAGCCGATGCACTATCAGGAAGCGGAGCTTCCAAGACTTGCGTTCCCAAGCGGAGCTTGGGAACGAGGTAACTCACCCCAGCAATTCCGTCCGCAGCGACCCCGCGCCGGCGATTGGCATTGGTCGATTCAGACGGTCGGGGACCGTCGTATGCGGATCGATCCCCATGAGATGAAACGCGGTGGCGAGAATGTCCTTCGGCGAGATCGGGACTGCTGCCACGTCGCCGCCGATGTCATCGGTTCGGCCGACGACCGAACCTCGCGAGATTCCTCCTCCGGCCAGAATCGCCGAGTACGCTCGCGACCAGTGGTGCCGGCCGGCCCCCTTCGGCTTGCTGTCGATCTGCGGAGTGCGGCCATGCTCGCTGATGCACAGGAGGCTCGCCACAACTTCTGCTGAGACGAGGACGGATACTGACCGGCATGCCGAAGGCAACCGAAGCCTTTGACGTAAACGAGGAAGACTTCGCGATTTGCAACGTGGAGAGTGTCTCCCTGCCCG
>JBJXGP010000284.1:0-7496 GCA_046160425.1 Planctomycetaceae bacterium | reverse complement strand
AGCTGCTAGGGGGCGAAGTCCTGCTCGAAAGTGAGTTCGGCAAGGGGAGCACATTCACCGTCCGGCTGCCAATCCGCCTTCGCGAAAAATTGCAACCGTTCGACGTGCGTCTACCGATTCCGGAATTCAGTCCCGAACGCCTGCGCATCGAAGAAACGTCGGTGATCGCCTCGTACCGCGATTCGCGGGACGATCACCCGCGACGATAATCGACCCCCACCGTTGCGAATCCGCGCGGTTCCCGCTATCTCTCATCTCAACCCGCGGCGTCCGATGAACGGAGTTCATTCACCCCACAAGACGAGTACCACCGGATGGAACAGATTCTCATTCCGAGCCTCGTGGGAACTGTCGTGCTGCTGCCGGCGATCCTGTCGTTGACTTCCGCTCTGCTGCGGAGATCCGGCGAAGAGCGTGCGTTTCACGGGCTGAATATTCTGTGGGGATTACGTGCCGTTCTCGCCGTCTTGCTGGCAGTGTGGTGGATGGTCGCCGAGCCGAGTACGCTCGCCGCATACGAATCGCACTTGTGTTCCATCTGGCGGGATGACTCGCTTCCCGAATTGACATTGAGCGTTCGATTCGATCGACTCGCCATGATCTTCCTGGCGATGGAGGCGATACTTTCTGCCGCGATTTTTCCCTCCGCATTACCCCGTTCATCGACAACACGTACTCCGCAACCGGAGGCCTGGTTGTATTTCGGGTGTCTGACGAGCGCCGTTGATTTATTTGTGCTCTCCTCTCATTTGCTGTTGACGCTCGGTTGTGGAATTCTGATCGTCCGCATTTATGATTGGTCACATCGAACTGCAACAAGCATAAGCGATACAGAGCCGGAAAAGTCATTCGACGCGGCATATATAAAGTTCCCCTCGGTGCTGCGCTGGGGAGAAGTCGGCATGTGGCTCACACTGCTGCTGGCGTGGCAATTCTTCGACGACGGCGCGTATGCCGCGCTCTGCGATTCCGGGATGCAGCAGAAGGTTCACGCGGAAAACCCGGCGGCGATTCCCGTGATCAGTTGCTGCCTGATCGGGGTGGCTTTGGTGCTGGGCCGGTTCTTTCCATTCATGATCCTCGATCAACATGTGCGTAACGAGTCGGACATCGACGGATTGCAGAGATCGCTCATCGTCTGGCCTCTCGGATTCTGGCTGCTGTTCCGACTGGCCCCCTTGTGGGAGAATGTTCCCGTCGCCTGTCAGCTTCTCGGATTGGCCGGCACGGTCACGGCGGTACTGGCCAGCGTGCTGGCCGGGGTCGGTCATCACCGAAGCGAAATCTTCGCATGGTGTACCATGGCGCACGCTGGCATCATAGCGATGCTCTTTTCCACCGGATCGCCGGTGGGACTGTCCGTGGGTTTGGTATTCCTGGCATGCCACGCGCCGGCGCGATTGCTGATGGAAATGGTATTGGTTTCTCCCCCGGCAAATCGCTTTGGCAGGCCTGCTTGGATAACGATGTCAGGCGTCGTGGCCGCGCTTGCGCTTCTGGCGGCAGGAGCGGGGGGGCAGGGAATTCTCCTGAGCATCCTCGCAATGTCATCCGCAGCGGGGGGACTCTCCGAGGCGACAGGATTTTCGGAAACGATCATCGGCGGATATCCCTGGATCGCCATCGCCGTTCTCTGCGGCGAGGCGTGGTCTCTGCTGCGCTGCATGGCATTGCCTGACGGGTCGACATCATTCGGTGACGATCCCCGCAGAGCGAAATTCCTCGTGCCGTTCGCCATGACCATCGCCGCCGGAGTGGTCTCCACCTGGAAGATGGATCTCGTAATGTCGGTGCTATTCCCGATGCAACACGTCAACTTTAAGGAGCTCGTCATCGATGCATCGCTCGTCGGCATATTATCGACCGGTGTGATGTTGTCGGGGGTTGGCGCGTGGCTGCTGTATCGGGTAAATCCCGATTGGAGAAGACCGCTTGGGACCATTTTCTCGCCGTTGCGGAAGATTTCTGATCGACACGGTTTTCTTCCGGAGGCATGGCGTTTGATGTTCTGGCAGCCGCTGGAGTACATCATCGACCTCGCCGAATTCTGCGAACAAAAAATCCTGCCGTCGCTGAGGCGGCTGTGCGGCATAGTGGGAAGCTCGAGCGTCGATAACTTTCTCAAAGGCCTGGAACACGGCAATGTCCGGCTGTACGGGCTGACCGTCGCATTGACGACCGTCGTGATGCTCTGCCTGTTTCTGTTTCCGATCGGGTAACGACTTGTAGGAATATTGACGGACCGTGTGGGCCATCTTGAATCAACTCCTGTTGTTGCTGGTCATCACTTCGCCGCTGGTGGGGATAGTTGTGGTGGCGCTTGGATTTCGCTGGGGGGCAGGCCGCGATGCGATTCGCGAAGCCGTGATCACCAACTCGTGGCTGACCGTGGCGCTCGTCGGTTTGGTTGTCGTTGCCTTTCGCGTTCCCCACGCTCCTGTCGGCGAGGAAGCGAGCGAGAGACAACGACCCGCAATACAGATGAACGGCAGCATGCGCTGGCTCGGCGACTCAGCAAGTCGTGCGGTAATGGAGGATGTTCGATCTCCCTCACACGATGCCACACTATCGGCGAAAGTGTTGCCCGCCGTCCGGATGGCGTGGGGAGTCGATGCGATCCAGCTCTGCTTCCTGACGATGACCGCGATATTGATGATTCCGATGTGCTTGATTCACCCGCCTCGGCCGGTCGACGCAGCATCGGCGACGGATCGAAAATCTGAAGCCCAATGGTACATCGGCATCCTGGGGATCGGGGCATCCACAATGGCGATCGTCACCGCGCAGGACGTGGTTTGGCTGATGGCGGCGGTCGTGGGGTTGGTTTTCCTCTCAGCCTGTGTTATCGGGGAGTGGGGGGGGATCGCACGCCGCAGTGCGGTGAGTTCGGTCGCCGTCCGGTTAGGGATGGGATCGCTTGCTTTCGGACTGGCGCTCATGGGACTCGTGTACGCGCTCGCCTGGATGCAGTTCTGGGGAGGAGAGAACTCATTCGGCCCCAATCATCTCTGGCAGCGAATTCACATGGAGAACCTGAGCCGGCGTTTTTTCGATCCCGTGGCAGGTCATCTGTGGCAACAAATGAGCCCGGTGATCGGGCTGTTGTTCTGCATCGGTGCATATTTCTGGTTGCCGATCGTGCCCGTGCATCGCAGTTGGACGCAGTGGTGGTCTCAATCGCCTGCCGCGCTGCGGCTGTTCTGGATTTCGGTGGGGAGTCAACTGGGATTGTTCGGACTGGTGGAGTTTGTGCTGCCGCTGTTTAGTCCGCTGTCGGAGACCGCCATTCAAAGCTGCGGTGCGATCGGGTTATCCGGTTTTCTGTACACGTTATGTCTCATGTCGCGGCAGACGACGCTGGTCGGGGCCATGTCGTATGGAACTCTCGCGCAGCAGGGGCTTTGCTTCGCCGCCATGACATGCGGAGAACGCTCGGCGTTGTGGGGAGGGCTGCTGCAAATCGTCTCGTTCAGCCTGTCGAGCGGAGTCATCCTGTGGCAGCGATCGATGGGATCTCCGATTCGGAACGGCTGGCCGCGCTGGACGGTCGAAATCGCCACAGGTTCGTTATGCGGCGTGCCGGGGACGCTGGGGTTCGTTTCCCAATTGCTGATTCTCTGGGGGTTGTTCCGTTCCCCCGTCAATGGCGAGTTGTTTTTTCTGACGCTCGTCAGTTGGGTCTTCAGCAGCAGCATCTGGCGACGGTCATTAACGCTTCCGCTGGAGTTGCAGGAATCAGACATCCCGATTGCCGTCGGAGAAAATGTGGTGAATCCGCAAGAGCCCGTGAGTTCATGTCGCGGCTGGTCGGCATTCGGTTATGCGTTGATCGTCGCCGTCATTCTGCTGGGAACCGGATTGAGACCCGCGTTGATTCTGGACCGCCTCAAACCGTCGACGCAGCATCTGGCACTGGTGCAGCGTGAGACGAAGATCCCTCAACAAGAAGTGACAGGCGAACGACGTGCGAAGGGTGCGAGACATGTTCCCAAAATCGTCAACCGGGAACGGCATCCATGAGCGCCATCTTCGCGGAATCCTTGCCGGTCTGGTTGCTGCTGTTCGGCGGCGGGATTGTCGCACTGGGACAAGCGATATCGAAATCCGCAAGAATCTGCGGTCGATTAACGTTGTTCTGGATCGTTCTCGCAGGGGTTTCGCTGCATCCCGCGATCGCTTCCTTGCTTGTCGGCGATAACGAATTGCCGGAAAAAACGGCATCCGCGCAGCCTAAGCAAGATTCGGAGACGGTGCCGAGAGGCGAAAGTATCTCCTCCCTCTGCAACTGGCCGATCGCCTGGCAATGGGTGATCCTGCCGACAGCGTTTCTCGTGGTCCTGATGTCACTCGGTCATGCAATCGTTCACCACGATGCTTCCGATAGTGCTGCGCGGCGGTATTCGCTTCTGCTGTGTTCGACGGCGGGATTGTGCGGATGCGCTTGCGCGCAAAACTTATGGTGGTTATTTGTCGCGGGTCGCATGAGTATCTGGCCGTGGTTGCTGGCGTTTCGCGAGTTCGATTCACGCGATCGTCCGAACGGCACAACCGGCCGATTGCTGATATCGCCGGCGTTCTGGCGTTCGCTGATATTAAGCCTGCCATCCGATCCATCCTCGATGCAGGAGCGGCCGATGACTGACGAACCGCCGCCTCGTTCGCCGCCGCTTGTCTTACTGATGATGCGAGAGTTCTGGTCGGTCGCACTGACGTTGGGAGGGTTAATCATCCTCGCGTATTGGACCGGGCTGCCGGCGTTGTCGCTGAGCGATCTCCAAAATTTTGATCCGAGAAAAGAAGCATCGCTCGGTTGGGGTATCGCCGGCGTTTTGCTGGTGATTATCGGTTCGGGGTGGACGATTCCTCTGCACTTTGAGACTCTCGACGTCGTCGAGCGGGCCGATTCGATATGGACGGTCTGGTACATCGGCATCCAGATCATTGCGAGCGTTCTGACCGTTTGCGGATTTCTCGTGCTTTCGACATTGGGGCGAATCGCCTCCGCCGAGACCATGTTGCTGGTGCTGGCGGGTTGGTCGCTGGTCATCGGGTCGCTGGTGACTCATCGGCAGATTCATCTGCGGCGCTGGCTGGCCGGGCTGGTGCTCGCGCAATCGGGTTGGTGGATGACGAGCGTGGCGTTGGTCGTCCACCGACAAAAAATGGGAGATTTCCACCCTCTGAGTCGGGGGATGTATCCGGAAAACTTGAGCGTGACGATTTATCTCGTCATCGCCGACTTGGCGAGCATCGTCGGTTTCGTTGCGGTCTGCCGATACCTGACCGACTCAGATCGCGAACTGAATTATCTGGACGATCTTCGCGGCGCGTTACGCCAACAACCGGGAGGGACAATCTGTGCGGGGATTTGTCTGCTGAGCATTCTCGGATTGCCGTTGACGGCGGGTTTCTGGAGCCGATGGCAACTCATGGCTGGGTTCTGGAACGCCCAGTTGATTCAGCCGGGAAGCGGTTTTCCGGCGGTACATGGCGGATTCCTCACTTTGGCATGTGTGCTGATTTTCTCTCAAGGGGTCATGATTCTCGCCGTATCGCAGCCTCTGCGGTTGATGTTCATCGAGCGTCCGATCAGTCGCATCCAGCCTCAAGGCGGGGATGCCGCGCTATCGGCAGCTTTACTGGCGACATTTGTCGTTGTGGGCATCGGCCTGTTGCCGGATGCCCTGCTGCGCGGACTGCTGACGATCGTTGCACCCTGAATAATGAACTTGACGCCTTCAGAATGCCTTCCCGAGTTGCCTGCTTTCTGTAAGCTGCTTGGCCGCCATGTGATGCGGTTATTGAATTTGCGACTTTTCTGCAAATATTATGCAAGTGCATTCAAAGACGCCTTGCCACCGCTGGCTGATCTGACCATAATCGATGAACGCCACACTCGTTCTACGGCCGTTTCCAACGGCGGGAAGAATTTTGCCGTATATAACAACGGCAAGGCGTTGGTTCTCTATTACTCAGGGATTGTTTGCGTCATGTGGTCATTGTGGTCTCGTCTGTTTTCCGGATCGGTCATCGCCATTTATGGCTTAATCGCCATTTTGGGACCGGCCGGTTTGCACGACGTGATCGGCCACCAACATCGCGTTTGTTCACAACAGATCGAATCGGAGAGTGCAAACCACCATCAATCTCAGCCGCCTCATGGGTGCCAAAGTCACGAAGATCATTGTCATGCTGGACACAGCCATGATGATCGAGAGCCGGCTTGCACGACGAAATCGGATGCACCCGGTGATAAAACCGGACATCACCACCATCTGCCGGGTGATGACGATGACTGTTTGATCTGCCAATATATGGCGACGTCGGCTCAGCCGGTCTCTCCGATCATCGTCCCCGTTGCGGGCGAAATCGTGGCCGAGATCGCCGAGGTCGAAGTTCCCGTTCCATTTCTGATGACGACCTCATCGGTACTGATTCGAGGTCCACCCGCGATTGGCGGCTTTTTGATCGGCTAATTCCGATGAACTGGAATTCATCGATCATGAGTCCGCCTTCGTAGCGGATGATGACAGCGCTCACGGCATTGAGTTCTCGTCCGCACGCGCCATCTCACGGCAAAATTCGCGGTCTGATTTTTGCCGAATGACCCTCATGTGGAAGACCTTTTTCCCCACTATTCTCCGTGGTCTACCCTGATCCATGAGGTACGATCGCGACTCGTGCGTAATTATCCAACATTTTTCCATATTTATGACTCAACACAAGGTGCTTTATGAACGCGAAACGAAAAGGTTTTACACTGATAGAACTGCTGGTGGTCATCGCCATCATCGCGGTCTTGATTGCTTTGTTGCTTCCCGCGGTGCAGCAGGCGCGCGAAGCGGCTCGGCGGACGCAATGCCGCAACAATCTGAAGCAGGTCGGGCTCGCGCTGCACAATTACCACGATTCACATTCGGCGTTTCCATCGGGATGGATCGGCGTGGAAGCGGGCATTCAATCGGCACATGGAGGGGGGAGTGGTGTCGGTTGGGGAACGATGATCCTGCCGTACATCGACCAGGCGAACGTCTACAATCTGTTCAACGCGAGCGTGAATATCGAGAATCCGCTGAACGACGCGTTTCGCCTGACATCGCTGACGGTGTTTCGATGTCCCTCAGATCCGCAGCCCCAACGCTGGACGATCGATAAAGACGGAAGCCCCGGGACGGCGATCTGCGAACTGCCGACCGCGAATTACATCGCCGCCTTTGGTACCGAAAACATCGACGGCTGCGAAAATGCGGTGGGGACTCCTCCCGTGGCATCGAACGGGCAATGTCAAGGTAATGGCACGTTTTACCATAACAGCCTCATTCGCATTCGGGACATCACCGACGGTACCAGCAATACGTTCATCGCCGGCGAACGGAAAACGAGCGTGAGTCTCGGCTGGTTTTCGACCTGGGTCGGACGCGTCGCCGAAGCGGAGGAAGCGTTCCAACGCGTCACCGGTTCGTTAGACCATACTCCCAACGATCCATCTGCCCATT
>JBJXGP010000283.1:0-10926 GCA_046160425.1 Planctomycetaceae bacterium | reverse complement strand
CTCGCGGTTTGGCAAATTAGATCTTCCGAGGTGTGACGGTGCCGCTGAAACCGGGCTTTCGGTGCATTCTGGGCACGCGACATTCTCTTGCCAGTCGAGCCTCGGCACATCAAATAGTTTACCACACTCGGAACATTTTTTCTTCTTGACATCTATGTGCTTGAGAAAGAGAGCCTCCTCGAACAACTTGTTAGCTAGTTGCTTCAATTTCTCTGTGTTGGGAACCCTTACGTATTGCATGCATACCTTGTCAGCGCTTCTTAACAGCAGCAGCGACAATTTGTCCAAGGCGTCTTTGGAGAAGTGTGTTTTCAGAATGTCATTAGCCATTTGTAGGCTTGACCCAAGATCGGCCCGACATGGGCCATTCGGATCGGATTGCTCCAAGCTAGCTAACAACTCGTTGAGAGTCTCAATCAGCGATTCAAGATTTTTGCACCTAAGCATATCACGTCCTGAGCCAAGCCTTGTGGAAACGGGTTATCGAATCACGTAGGGTTCCTTTGTGAAGATTGCATTCTTCGCCGGGTGCCACTGGCGAACGTCTTATTGTACTTTGGATTGTCATCCGGTATCTACAACGATCAACCTCACATCACGTAACAAACTCTTTCGGGATAGGGGTAGGGGAAGACCCATTGATTTGGGTCTCCCCTCCCTCCGAACCGGAAGGGCCGAAAAGGTGACAGGTCCATATTCTGGTCATGCAACAGAATCTAAATGGACTTGTCCCATTATTCCACTCCCCATTTTTCCACTCGAACGGCTGGCCCTTTGGGCCGGAACACAGGGGACCACCATTTGACGGATGCACCTTCGCTCGATGCTCGGTTCTTTCAATCCGAAGTTGGCGACGAATATCACGATCCCAAGTCGTCGATCGTCGGTAATAGTTTCGAACGGCGGGCATCCTGTTGCAATTGGCGGCGATTGAGTAACACTCCCCCCATGAGGATATCGATGGCCTTCGCATACCCGCTCAAGACCTGTGAATAGGATTTTTCGGCAATCGCGGTTTGACTGCGTTGGTAAGCCTGCTCGTGGGCGCTCCAATCGATCTTCCAGCCTTCGTCGCTCGCAGTCCTTTGCAGTTCGGCCTCGATCGCCGCCACATGATTGAGAAACTTGCGGGTCAATCGCGATGATGTGACTCGATACGGGCTGTCGCTGCCGGTGGTGACCGCCGCTTCCTCCACGGGGAGTTGACTCCAGGGAGATTTCAGCCACAGCCGCCAACACACCAGCGCGAACATCGCGAGTCCCGACCAGAGCACGACCCAGAACCCCTTGATCGGCTCTCGCAGAAAGAACAGGCAGACGCCGAACGCCATGAGCATCGTCGCGGCCCAGAATCCTCCCAGCCACCAGTTATTGGAAGTGATCCCCTCTCGATTCTGTACCGGCTCTTCGTCGAGATCGGTCAGATGCGGCTCGCCGGGAGCCTCTCCGACTCGTATGACAACGACGGTAATGTTATCGGATCCTCCGCGAAGATTCGCCAAATTGACCAGAAAACGGCACGCCTCAGCCGGAATCAATTGACTGCAAATCATGCCGATTTCGTGATCCTGGAGATACGTCGTCAGACCATCCGAACACAACACATAGATGTCGTGCGACTCGACGGGGAACGGGCCTTCGATATCGACCTGCACTTTGGGTTCTGGACCGAGAGACCGCGTAATCACATGACGAGGTTCGAACAGAAACGCTTCGTCGGGATGCAATTGCCCGCGCTTGAGCAGTTCCCATTGCAGACTATGATCGAATGTCAGTTGTTCGATCTTGCCCTGCCGGATGCGATACACGCGGCTGTCGCCGACGTGTCCCACGACCGCACCCCAGCGCGAAAGGACGAGTCCGGAACAGGTCGTCCCCATCCGCAGAAAATCCTGATTGGCGGTCCCACGTTCATGAATCGCGGCGTTCGCGGTCTCCAAAGCCGTGCGAAGCGCTCGAGGGATTTCCGGCAACTTGCTTTTGAAATACGCCTGCGGAATCGTATCGACGGCGATCTTGCTGGCCAATTCGCCGACGGCGTGTCCCCCCATGCCATCTGCTACCACAAACAGATGGCCGTGTTCACGCCAGGCATTGTAATCGGAGGAGATCTGAATGACGTGCGAATCTTGATTGTTCTGTCGCCGCAAACCGACATCCGATATCGATGCGTATTGGACCTGCTGCTCCCAGCGCATGCCGGAACCTGTCTTTTTTGACCCGGGTGATGGAAAAATTGAGACAGAACGCGATGCCGTTTCGCCTTTTGCAGAGAGCGAGCAGAGGCCCGGGGTGAGATAAAATCCGAACCGGCACGTCTTCTCTGTGTCTTAAGAAAAACGAGCACCTGATTGCATCATACCCGTCGGTTCTGTTTTCCGTAAAGTCAATAATTGCATACAGGTGCAGCTTTTTGACAAAAAAACACCGCAAGCGATGCTCGATACGCCATTCAGGACCGAATCGAGCGACCGCACCGTCGGCTAATCTGGCCCTGTCATTCTTGACACTCGATACAAGTCCTGATAATGTGTCAGCCCACACACGCGGGGGATTAGCTCAGCTGGGAGAGCGCTTGCATGGCATGCAAGAGGTCAGGGGTTCAATTCCCCTATCCTCCACTCAATCGATGATCTGGCCGCCTTCGGGCGGCTTTTTTATTTCTACAACTCATTATTTCCACATATTTTATGGGTTTCTTGAGTGGCGGTTGTCGAGCCGTTGGCTGAACCTGCTGGTCATCGGTGGTCCCTCATCTCTCGCAAATGGCGGGCAATCGCTCTTTGGAGGAAGATGGAAATCATCCAGAGAACCGGCCATGTAACAATCGACTTGGCGGTTAACTTGAAAGAGCGAGTGACCTCAGTTTCGTTCCCAACTCGCTGGAACTCCCACGTCTCAACAAACCCGGTCGCCAGGCATGAGAGTGGGGCCGAGAATTCGTGCATGTGCAACCGCAATCGTTGTTCGGGTTGCCAGTCCACAATTTCTTCGACATGACTCGATCCATCCCGATTCATGACCCGAATTCTCGAGCCGACGAGACCGGCCGTTCGGATTTCGAACTCGGCGGTCTTGATGCCCGGAATCGGCCAGCACCCATGAAAGTCGGGCCATCTCGCCACGTCGAGAATCTGCCGGGCAATTTCCTCGGAGGACAGCGGGTGCGTCTCTCGACAGGCAAAGGTGATCGGTTTCATTCAGGGTGATGACGCAGTCGCCGTGATTTTAGGGGTGCGTTGGTTCGATTCCGCTGGAATGGAACGGCCATCCGTGAAGGAAGAAAACGTCAAATGGCTGATGCTGCCTTCTGCTTGAGGCAGTTCGGGCAATACCACGGGGCGGGCGTTTTCACCGGTTTAGGGCTGCGCTTGCGGCACATGGCGCAGAGGTAGCGTTTACCCTTCACGGCGGTTTTCGGGCGCATCATTTTTCCGGACCTGGGAAAATTCTTCGCCATCGTCACCTCGAAACGCATCTGATCGCGTTGCGCGTCGTTGAATGCATGCAGCCAACGACGCGCCCGCCCGGCAGCGTAGAAACCGCAAAAGGAAGCGGCGTCACACTCCAAATCCAATATACGTCCAAGTCCCACAACACATCATCTTCATCAGGTGATGCGTGGGCATTATGAATGTCGAATCGGTTTCCTCAAGTGACGACGATTTACGCCGGCGTCACATCCTCGGCACAGGGGCCTTTTGGTCCTCGGCCTTCGGTGTAGGTGACTTCCTGGCCTTCCTGCAACTCGTCGAAACTGGCCCCCTGAACGCTTTTCGAATGGAAGAACAGGTCTGTCCCATTGTCCGTCTTGATGAACCCAAAACCTCTGTCCGTCAACTTCTTGATCGTGCCACGTGCCATTTGCGTATTTCCTACCTTTTTGAAAGGAAGCCCGTTCGGCAACAAAATGTCGCCTCCCATCGTCCTTTGTATAAGCGAAGTGTATCCAATTACTGCGTCCCAACGCAAATGGTTCGACCATTCATGCGGGGGGATGGTGTCCCTTGTCCTCGTCGGAGGAAGTCGTTTCTGGTCGGTTTCGCTCGTCCAAAGGGCGAAAAACCAACTCCAGAGTCCTGGACAGGGAACAAATTCATCGCGACAATTGTAACCGTGAGGAAAGATTATGACCACCGTCCAACCGGGACGCTATCGACATTACAAAGGCAATGAGTACATCGTCCTCGGAGTCGCTCGCCACAGCGAGACCGACGAAGAACTGGTGGTGTACCGTCAGGACTATGGCGAACGCGGATTGTGGGTGCGCCCCAAAACCATGTTCCTTGAAACGGTTGAAGTGGACGGCCAACAGGTAGAACGCTTTCGGTTTTTAGAACCGGAAGGCGAAAAACCTCTTTGCTGAACGGTGCGGTTGACCTCGACGAACCCGTCGACATTCTTGCCTGATGGTTCTCAGTGATCCGAAATGAACTCGTCGACCGGGTAGTTCCTTCCACCGAATTGAACGACGTCCCCCTTGACCAGCTTCCGTCGTCGTCTGGTTTCCAACTCGCCATTCACCGTTACTTCGCCACCCTGGATCATCAGCTTTGCTTGTCCGCCGCTGCCGACAATACCCGACAGCTTGAAGAACTGATCGAGCCGCAGAGGTTCGTGTTCGGGCCGTTGTGGATCGGACATCGGCTATTGCATCGCCTTGCCGATTTCTTCCACCGTCGCTAAAGCGGCTTTGGCCTGTTCGATTCCGCCGGCAGCCTTCAACAATTCGACGGCGGCATTGATGACCTGGAGGCCGTTCTTGACGTTGTTGTCTCCGGAGAGTTTGCTATTACGACCGGCTCGCTGAATGCCACGCCTTACCTTTTTCACAGCCTTGGATGTTTTGTGCATGTTGCTTTTGATGGTGCTGACGTACTGCGCATTCACGTCGATGCCTTTCGCCTTCAACATATCGGCGATCTCGCTGGGCGATTTGTCTCGATTGGCCCTGAGGGCGTCACGGATAGACTGGGACTTGTTGATCTCTTCTTTTGATTTTGCCATTAACTCTCTCCTATTGGTTTCTATCATAGTAGCCACAGTGACTATAGTAACAAAAAACCCACGGAGATTCATCCGTGGGGGATATTTTCGCTTAGAGGCAGGGGACGACTCGACTATTCGCCTTCATCCTCGTCCAGGTCGTCTTCGTCGAGGTCATCATCGTCATCCAGATCGTCATCGTCTAGATCATCCTCGTCGTCGATCTCCTCTTCCTCCTGGTCGTCATCATCCTCGTCCAGATCATCAGTATCATCGTCTTCGAAGTCATCATCGTCTTCAATTTCCTCATCGTCGAATTCTTCATCCGCATTGCCGTTGTTTATCATCATCGCATCTTCCCTTTCTGTCGTTACGAGGTTCGGGCGGCTGTTGGGACTGGGGATTGTATGGCCTTGTATGATAAAGTCAAGCATGCAATTCCCGGCGGGAGCTTGACTCGCGCCGTCAGCCGGTGATAGCCTTCCACTGGCAGCCCGTTGAAAAATGCATTTCATCACAAGCTGAAGTGTGAGCGAGGGCTTTGTATCAGGGAAATTCATCGTCTAATAGCCCCCTCACTGACGTTTCGGGTTACGATCATATCATTTTCAACTAACTGCTGGTGGAGATCAGATTCTACCTCTGATGTGAGAATTCAAAGGTTCGATTGGAGGACCAATATGTCCGAAAGCCTCGGCCTCCTCGATGAGCCGCCGCAGCCTGAATGGTGGCGGGATTGTTCCAAATGTCGCGGACGTAAAACGCTCGTCCTCGAAAAGGAAGAACCCGACGACATGTATGGCATGCGCCGCATATGCCGTTGCACCAAATGCCATGAATTGACGGTCTTCTTCACCTCGATTCCCGATGGCTGCATTTGAGGGTCCGAGCAGCGCCGCTTAACACCCTCTACTAACCATCGCAAATACGACACAATGATCGGCAACTCTGATAAGTCCATTGATTATGTGAACTATCGCGTCATATTGAGAGGCTCCCTGATGAATCGATTGTCGCTCGTTACCTGCGTCGTCATGTGCTGCCTCCTTTGCCATATTGCGCTCGGCGACACATCACCCAATGGGAACTTTGACGAAATGCATCTCATCCCCTGGCCGAAATCCGTGGAGACGACTTCGAATCGCCTGGCAATCGACGCCGATTCCGTCATCGTGGCGGCCGATCCGAAACTGTTGCCGTTGGCGAAAATCCTCGCTCATGAAATCTTTCTTGCCACCGGACTGTCGCTGAAGACCTCCGACGGAAAGGGATTATCAGGGGCGATCATTTTATCTCTTGCTATGCCGACGAAAGAGGATCGCGAGGACACGTATTTGCTCAAGATCGGCGAATCGGCGACGATCGACGGGACGTCGTATCGAGGCGTGGCGTTGGGGACGGTCACGCTGCTCCAGTCGTTGCGTGTCGAATCGAATCGCGTGACATTGCCGGGCATGACGATTCGCGACTGGCCTCAGTTTTCGTATAACGGGGCTATGCTCGACGTGGCTCGCAAGCCCTATTCGATCGAGACGTTGAAACGCTGCGTCGAAGTCTGTCGGTTTTACAAGATTCGCTACTTGCAGTTGCACATGACCGATGAAAATGCGTGGACGTTTCCGTCGCGAGCCTTTCCGCAACTCGGATCTCAGAACTTCGCCTGGGCCGGGGGTGAGGCCCCCTCCGTCTATCAGCCCGATGATTTGAAAGCACTCGTCGATTTCGCGGCGGCACGCGGTGTGACGCTGGTCCCCGAGATCGAAGTCCCCGGCCACAGCGGGCAGTTGCGAGGGACGCTCCCCGACATTTTCGGCTACCGGGACACCGAGGGAAAACCGGCACCGGTCGGCGTGATCAACATGGTCAGCGACGACGCCTATGCGGCTCTCGATACGCTTTTCGGCGAGGTGAGCGAGATATTTCACACGTCGCCGTTCATCCATATCGGTTGCGACGAAGCGTCGCTGGGGGGAATCGAAACGGTTCCCGACGTGAAGGAGTTCGTCAAGAAGCACAACCTGGCCTCCTCCGATGAGATCTTCAATCACTTCGTGTTGCGGATGCACGAAATCGTCACCAGACGGGGCAAACGCATGATCGTCTGGGAGGGTGCTCCGCTGGGTCCGAAGACTTTGCCGAAGGATATCCTCTTCATGCCCTGGGTGGGTGGTTCGACATTAGCGGGGTATCTGGTTCAAGAGGGATACGAAGTGATCAACGCTCCGTGGGGAGTCGATAAACCGTACTTCGATCCCTTTCGCGTCAACGGTTCGCAACTGAATCGCGGCGAGCCGCTGTTGTTCGGGGCCACTTCGATTCTCTGGGAATCGGACTCGGCGAATGCCGTTCCCTATCTGCGGCTGACCGGCGCGCTGAGGAACGAGCCGAGTTATTCACCCGACGCCGGTCGCAACTTTGACGATTTCCTCGTGCGCATCGCCGCGACCGACCGAACGCTCGATCGATTGTTGTATGGGTTCACGATCGACGCCGAGGGAGTTCTCAAGCCCGACGTGTATCAGACGTTGACGCCGTTGTTCGATCGAGCGGCGACGCTCACGACATTGTCGTCATTTCCCGGCGAGCAAATTCATTATACGCTCGATGGCAGCGAACCGACAAACGCCTCGCCGACCTTCCATGCGAGTGTGATCGTCGATCACACTGCAACGATCAAAGCCCGGCTGTTTCGCGACGATGGTTCATCGAATCGTGAAACGCTCGTCCGCGAATACCGTCGCGTGCCGGCGATCGCGCACGATGGCGTCGGCGCCATCGTCACGGTCAATCGCGAGAATCCCGGTTATCCCGGTCCGGGTTCGAAGGGATTATCGGACGGATTTCTCGGCGCGGGTTACGATCTGCAACATCCCGGCTGGATCGGCTGGATCAACGACGGCCAGCCGGTATCGATCACCGTCGATCTTCGCCAGCCGCAAGTGATCCGCAACATCGGCACGCACTGCCTCAGATCCTACGGAGGAGTGACGATTCCGCAGCATGTCGAGTTTCTTGCATCCGAGGACGGACAATCATTTCGGAAAGTCGCCGACGTTTCCGCCGAAATCGGCACGCGCCATCGCGGCTGGTATGTCGCGGAAGCCGAGCGAATCACAGCTCGTTACCTCCGGCTGGATGTCTACGCCGGTGGCGATTGGACGTTCATCGATGAAGTCACGGTGAACGGCCAACCGGTTGAACAAAATGTGCGTCATGCCGGGGTGGGAAAACCGGTGGAGGTCAAGCAGGCACCTAACGCCTACACGGCCCCCGGCATCGCCGGCCTGACGGACGGCTTCACCAGTCAGGAACCGAATTTTCTGAGCCTCGAATGGCTGGGATTCGACGGCGTCCCGCTGGAAGCGACGCTCGATCTGGAAGAGGTCATTGAGGTCACATCGGTCGGGGCGAATTTCTTGCAGGATGTGCGTGCGGGGATTTTTGTTCCGCAGACATTTGAAGTCCACGCTTCGATCGATGGCCGGGAATTTCACAAGGTCGGACAGGTATCGCACGAAAGCACTCAAAATCCTCGATTTTTGCATACGATGACGGCCCAACTGGAAAAGGTCAAAACGCGATACATTAAAGTCATCGCTCGTTCAAATGGGCAATGGCTGTTTGTCGATGAAATCGTCGTGAAGTAACAGTCGTGTGCCCCGGCTGTGCCAGCCGGGCGAGGGCATGCCGAGTATTGAAGACGGCATAACGCATGGACTGGAGTTTGCCGGATTCACAATTGGTAATGAGTGAGCAAAGACACGGCTCGCAGAGCCATTGGTATCTACACAACTTAGTCGGATTGGAAGAGGAGTGGTGCTGCTGTTTGAGCGATGTGTTTGAGTTCGTCGGGCGTGTATTGTTCCAACAGTTCCGTCACTGGCAACAGGATCATCAGTCCTGCCAGCAGCGCGGAGGTTGTGATCGGTTTGTGGCGTTTCAATTGACGTCCGCTCAAACGCACCAGAAACTTTTGGCACTCCCGCGCCTCGGGAGTCGATTGCCGTTCGAGTTGCCAGACGCACACGCAGGCCATCGCAGCCACAAGCAGACGTTTTGCCACGGCACTGGCGGATTCCTGTTGCCAGGCTTCCAATTGTTGGCCGCCGCTTTTAAGGAGTTTGTGATAAGACTCGATCCGCCAACGCCAATAATACCAGTCCGCAATCGTGGCCCCCGAGATTTCATCGGGAACATTCGTCAGCAAGTACCACTCGGCCACAAGTTCCCCCTGTTCGCCCAGTACTCGGCTGATGACGAGCCGCAAGTCCAAGGGCTCGCCGGAGGCTTTCACCCGTCCCTGGGCCGTCCGTTTGCGGGCCGGACGAGACAACGCCACCTCGACACACGCCACGGATCGTCTCGCCAACTGACCGTGGAACTTCAACTCACCCGCATCCTGGAAAAACCCGTCTCGATCGAGTCGTTTCGCCAAGTCAGGGAGCTTGAAGAGATGTCCCCGCCAATCGACTTTTCGTGTGAAATCGGCCCGTACCAGGAACAAATGACCCGACCGATGCCACTCGCGAAAATGGAATTGAGAGTCCGCTTCACGGTCGATGACATGAACCATCCGCGCAGGCACGTTCCATGTCCGGGAGGCCTCCATCGTCGGCAACAGTTGCTCCAAATGATGCCGACGAGGCCGACAGGCGGACTGGGACGTCGTGTGGACCCCAGCCGCCGACAGGAGTTCCAATTCCATCGGAGCCAGTGCACGACCATCCGCGGCATCAATCAGCAACGACGTGTAAAGTTCGTAGCCGATATCCTCTTTGTGACTCAGCCGCGTCTGATCGGTCTTGGCAGCATGCCCCGGAAAACTCAACTTCGACCAATCGTGTACGAGTAGAGCATATCCTGATGCGCTCTCCCCCACAGCCCGCACACCGACTTGTCGGAGCGGTTCGACCAACTGCGGCAAACCAACGCGAGGATTCGCCAGAAACCTCCACAGGGCCTGCGTACTGGCAAATGACTGGTTCTGATCAAACAACGCCTTCGGACCGGCTGCCACGTCGGGGTTCGTCTTCATATGTTCCCGCACCAGACGCCAATACCGCCGCTGAAGCCGGACATCCATGTCTTTGATTTCGATGCCATCCAGAATACCATAACACATCCCGAAAAATGTGTAGATACCAATGCTCGCAGAGCCGTGGCACGCAAGAAATGTGATTCGAACCGAGGTATGATGTCAACTCTGGACACCCGGCACGCAGTTGAAAAATGGGTGGCACTGCCGGCTTGCCCGGCAGTGAAAACTATTTCGGAGAAGGTCTGCACCATTTCATACTTTCATCCCGCGTGAGGACTTTGCCATGCACACAAACCGTCGCGAATTTCTCCAGATAGCTGCTGTCGCTTCCACGTTGGGTACGTTGGGCCGGGCCGATGAGGCTGAAGCGAAGTTCATGCCGCATACGTGGGAGCGCGATCCGCGAAATCCGGTCTTCAAGCCGAGCGCCGACTTCGATGTCAAAGGATGTCAGGGGCCGTTCGTCGTTGTCCATGAAGGAAAATATTGGTTGTTCTACGGCGGATACGGCTCGACCGGCATGCAGAAAATCTGTCTTGCCACGGCGGCCGTCGATCGTCTCACCGAATGGACGAGTCACGGGCCGATCCTCGAACTCGGCGACGTCGGCACGTTCGATGAAGTCGGGGCGACGTACCCTTGCGTGCATCGCATCGGCGATCGCTGGCACCTGTATTATACAGGACGGAGCACGCAGGACGGGCCGCAACATTTCTCGAATTACCGCGGGTTAGGGCTTGCGGTCAGCGACAATCTGCGCGACTGGAAAAAACACTCCACCGAACCGGTGATCGACGGGGCAGGGTACCCCGGCTTCCCCGACAACAAGGTGATCGTCGGCCTGGGCCGCGTTATGGAGATTCCCCAGGAAGATGGGCGGACGTTGTATCGGCTGTACCACA
>JBJXGP010000282.1:0-21399 GCA_046160425.1 Planctomycetaceae bacterium | reverse complement strand
GTCCCTTCGATTTTGTAGGTCATCGTACACCAGCCGAGATCGATATGCCGCGGCGGGTTGCCGGTGTCGTCGACTTCGAACGCTTCGGGTTGTTCGGGAAAACCGGCAGGTCGGACGTAGCGCGCTCCGTTCGACTCGGCGATCGCTTGCGCCGCCCGGAACTGAAAACCGGCGTGCTGACGATCGCCATGCAAGTTGATTTCGGGTTTCTGTCCGTTCAGCGTCGTCTGCCAGTCGACCTGCCAGCCCGGTGCGGAGTTGATCGTCAGCGGTTTGACCGTCACTTGACGTTGTTCGATGATCACGGGAGAACCTTCGGCATCGTTCCAATGAATTTCCGTCGTGATCGAACCACCATCTTCATCGGCCGACTGATCGAGAATCTTTGCGTGTCGAAGATGCGCGCCGTTCGTGCAATGCCAGAAGTCGTATGTCTGACCGTCGACTTCGGTTTTGTTCCAGCCGATATAAAGGCCGCGATGGTGCGTGTAGAGTCCCCCCGGTCCCTTTGTGATCAGCCGATTCGAACCCGGGCCGAACAGATGATGATAGACCTTGTATGTATCGTGCAGCTTTTCAGGCGTCGAGGGATCGTAAGCGTACTGATATTGGAGGACCGGCTGGTCACCCCGCAACAGCAACAGCTCGCCGGGCGTCTGATCGTCCCAGTGAAAATCCGCTTTATCGTCGGCGTGACCAGGCATTGTCGCCATCCCCAACCAGGATGTCAGCATCACGAGACAGCAAACGGCAATCGATCGAACGGACATCGCGGGAACTCCTTAAACGACGAGGAAACGCTTATAACGGCTCATCTATGCGACGCAGCGGATGTCGGTGGCAGGGTATCCGCGACGCGACAACGCACATCGTTATTGTAAGCGAAGCCGATCGCAACTGGGTAGCGTCTGCGGTTCATCCGAGGGGGAATTATCGCAAGGATGTGGCAACCGGAGCAGGAACCGACTGTCGCCCGGCGAGGCGTCGTAAGCCGTCGAAGTTTTTCTCCGCCAGCGCACACCATTCGTTCAGTCGATCGGAGACATCGCGTCGCGGTTCGTTCAACCCGCGATCGACTCGCTCTGTCAACATCGAGAAGAAATCCGGATGCTTGTAATCGATCGGCGGGTCTAGTTCAAGCATCTCCGAGAGGGCCTGATTCTTGAGCGTGTTCGATTCGCAGATCACCGTCGGCACGCCCATGCAACTGGCGGCGATCGTGTGATGAAATCGGCCCGATATCAAGAGGCTCGCCCGATGAAACGTGTCGAACCACTCTTGCAGCGATCGGGCTTCGATCAGGTTCCACCCGATCCGTTCGCCGGAGTATGACCGCAGGTTTTCGACGAAGGCGAGATCGTCTTTCGCGGGGTTCTCTTTGGCGCCGATCAACACGTTGACGTCGTAACCGCGCCCGATGAGGGACTCCATCAACCGGCAGAGATCGGGAATACGCTCGGCCGGAAACGAGACCGATCCCGCAACGACGACCGATGGCTTCGTCGATTTGTGATTACGGGGTTGGTAGAATTCCTTCACGATCAGCGGGAGCGAATCGAAACTCCGCACGACCGGCAAGCCACACTGCATCATCAACCGATGGCTGATCGGTTCGCGAATCGCGATGTAGTCGAGCGTGCGATAGACCCCTTGATAAATGTCGAACGCCGCGCTCGGTTGAATCGTTTTAACCAAATCGGGATAAACCGAATGATTGATCATCTGCACCGATTTACCGAGAAATTTCTTCGCGATGTATGCCAGATATAACAGCGAAAGCGCCGGACGGGTCACACGATGCATCGTCCCTTCGCCGTTGATCACCACGACGTCGGCTGAGGAGAGTGCATTGATCACCGTCGGATAGGTCTTGTAATAGCTCTGAAAGAATTCGACGTTGTCGAAATCGCCGAACGTCTGAGGTAAGTGATCCAGCTCGTAGACCGTCTGAATCGGAATCGAGATCAACTGATAACCGAACCGCTGAATGCGCAGCCGAAGTGCCTGACTGGTCGCCGTGCAGCCCCAGTGATACCACGAGCAGGTGTCGTTGAGCAAAACGGCATTGGGCAAGATGGTCATTCCTCAACGTGACAAGTTCAGCGAGTTTCAGACGCATCGCTTGAAACAGATGAATTATTTGTTAGTAGAGTTTTCAGTTGCATCGTCGCCAAGCGGATCGGGTCGGACCAGTTGCCCCATTGCGTCTGCCGGAACAGCATCGCCGAGGGATACCAATCGGTGCGTTCGCCACGAAGCCCCCAGCGCCAGTCGGGTACCGCCGGCAGGAAAACCCAGACGGGAACTCCCAGCGCCCCTGCCAGATGAACGGTCGAGTTGTCGACCGAAATCACGAGATCCAATTCGGCCACTAGCGCCGAAAAATTGTCGAGGTCGCGCGTCGGGTCCGCGTCATCCCAATCGACAAGCCGCGTCCCTTCGGTTCGATGCGGGCCGTATTGCAGATTCACAAATGCGACGTCGTCCAGGTCCATTAACTCATGCCACATCGGCAATGCGATCGAACGTTTCCGCCGCGTTAATGGCGTCCCACCGCCGAACCAGGAAATGCCGACTCGCATTCGGGCAGGGAGTTCTTGCAATCGCGTGCGCCAATTATGTCGGAGCGATTCGTCGGCGTGCAGATAAGGTTGTGCCGTCAAATCGGAGGCGAGTCCCAGTCCGAGAACATTCGGCAAACTCGCGAGCGGAATCTGCACTTCAGGGCGCGTTGTTGACGGATGAGGCGATGTCTCGTCGATGTATTTCGGTTCGTCGCGACGTGGATCCGAACTGCTAACGAATTCGATTTGCGGAAACGAACGGTTGAAGAGCGAAACAAGCCGTGGATCGCATTCGGCCCGGCAATGCTGCACGCGCGACAGAACGAGCGGGAAGTATCGGGCCCACATCACCTCGTCGCCGACTCCTTGTTCCGTGCGGATCACAAGCCGTTCGTCGGTGAGCCGCTTCCCGTTCCAGCGATGTCGAATCAAGCCGGACTGTTGCAGCTTCGTCAGTGAGCCGCGAAATTCGTGTTCGGGCAAGCCTCGTTCGTCATCCCCTTGCAGCAGCCAGAGCAAGGCTCGATTATGTCGTGCGGCGGTCTCTTCGGGTTTGATCGACAGAATATTTTTGTAGCATCGCTCGGCATCGTCGAAGCGCCCGCAATCCTGCATGACGGCGGCGCGATTCGTCCACGCCGCGCAATCGAGAGGTTGCAGCTTGAGGGCCTGTTCCAGTGTACGCAGCGCCGATGATAGATCTCCCTCGAGATGCAACGACGCGCCCCAGTTGCTCCAGTACGGGGCGTGATCGGGTTTGAGCATCACCGCCTGATGAAACGCCTGACCCGCTTCCTTCGGGCGGTCCTGCCGATAACAGATCGACCCCAGCAGGCACCACGCGGGGGCATGAGTGGGTTGCTGTTCGAGGAGGATTCGCAATTCACGCTCGGCAGTCAGATCGTCGCCTCGCTGAGAATAGCATTCTGCAAGTCGATACCGAGCGGATATGCGTCCCGATTCGATTGTGAGTGCTCGCCTGAAACAATTCTCCGCTTCAAGAGGGCGAGATTGAGCGGAATTAACGCAACCGAGAAGTTCCCATGCGAACGCATCCTGAGGATGATGACGGAGAGTAAACTCCAGCGACGATTGTGCGTCTGCAAATCTACCGAGGTGATAGAGGAGTTCCCCCAATCTTTTTTCGACGGCGACAAGATGAGCGATATTCTGATATTGTTCGCCGATCAGCGTGCCGCGAAATAAGCTGAGAAGTTCACATGCTTCGGACAGCTTGTTTTGCAGTTGCAGAGAGGTTGCCAGATGTAACCAATGAGGGACAAGGTCGGGTTGTTCGGCGATCGATTGGCGATATAGCGGTTCCGCTTCCGCCGGCCGTTGGGTCGCCAGCAGGATCCCGGCGAGATAGCCGCGGGCCTGCCGATGGTCCGGTTGCGTCTTCAACAATTCGCGATACAACCGCTCGGCGCGACCGAGTTCCCCCTGACGCTGAAAGGCAACCGCTTGCGACAGGAGTTCGCCGGTCGGCGTCGTTGATGTAACGGGATGGGTGACGGTGTTCTTCATGGAATCCGTTGATGTACGATCAGCGATCGATGCGTTGATGCAAGACTTTCTCGAGTTCGGTGTGAACTTCGGCGAGCGGTTCGACCCATGAGACTGTTAATTGCTGTCGGAACGGACGCACGCTGGGCTATAGCATGACCGATTGACCTCGAAGCGTGAACGATTCTCAATTGAATACCGCTGCGATTTGGTTGGAGAATTACGTAACCAACATGTCGGCAGGGGCACGGCGCGGACTTTCTCCGAATCTGCAAGCTATGCGCAATGTATCGACCGGAGGGACTCTTCCGGTTCACTGCGGCGAAGGACAACCGACAGGTCATCGGATAGTCCGAGTTTCTAAAGCAGAAAGTCCTCCTCAAACGAAATGTCAAACTCGATACGATCCTCACGGCCCGTAAACTCCCCGCATATTCCCAGGCTTTTCATCTGCAAGTAGGCTCCAGCCGAACGGATTCTCCTACCGATACCAACTGAAGAAGATGTGTGATGCTCCGTCGTGCGCATCGCACTCGAATGTTGGGATGATCGAATCGATGGAGCATCCTGGCGGCGGATCTTCCCGTGCCCCCAAAACACCCGGTTCATCGTTTTCATGTCGTCATTGAGCGTCAGCAACGGACTCATCAGCGGTCTCGATTACAAGTCGATTATCGCTGCATTGACGGCTTCATCGCAGGCCGCGATCAGCCGGTTGCAGTCGCGCGCGCAGTCGTACGATACCAAGAACCAAGCGTTGAATCTGCTCGACACCAGTCTGTTGACGCTCCAGTCTTCCGTTCAGACGCTGAACGATTCGGATAGCTTCGAAACGTTCAAAGTCACTAACAGCCAGACGAGTCAGTTGTCCGTCACGGCGGGGACTGATTCCGTCGCCGGAACGTATGCCTTGCGTTCCATCCGCTTGTCGTCGACGCATGCCATTCAGTCGAGCGGTTTCGCTTACGCGGGACAAACTCTCGGAACGGGGACGATCACGGTCGCCCGCGGCGGTCGGCTCAATCCCGATACGTTGCTCGGCGCGCTCAACGGCGGGGATGGCGTCGAACGGGGAAAAATCCGCATCACCGACCGTTCCGGCGCGACCGCCGATATTGATCTCTCGAGCGCGTACACAGTGACCGACGTCCTGGGCGCGATCAACGATTCTGAGGAGATCGACATCACTGCCACGGTCAAGGATGGTCGTTTCGTGCTGACCGATACGTCGGGAAGCACCAGTTCGAATCTGATCGTTGCGAATCTTTCCGGAGGACACACGGCCGATGAGCTTGGAATTCTGCAATCGGTAGCCGGCAATACCCTGTCGGGGGATGTCGTCTACGAACTCTCGGATAACTTCAAACTCTCATCCCTCAACGACGGCAACGGCCTGCATCTGATCGACACGGTTGCCGATTTGCGCATTACGGCGAAGGACGGAACCACGATCGATATCGATCTGGATGACGTCGTCACGATCGGTGAAGTGGTCGATGCCATCAACGACGACGATACCAACGGCGGCAAAGTCACCGCCGCGCTGACGGACGGACACCTTACGCTGACCGATTCCACCGGTGGCGGGGGAACATTGAGCATCGAGAATCTGAATTCAGCATCCGTCGTCGATGAACTGGGCCTTGATGGGGCAGCGGTCGGCAACGTGATCACCGGCCGCCGGTTACTGGCGGGAATGAATTCGGTCTTGTTGCGCAATCTGAACGGCGGAGAGGGAATCGACGTTCAGGGGGATTTGACGATCACCGATCGGACCGGGACGACTGCGACAATCGATCTCTCGGCAGCCGAGAGTCTCGATGAAGTCCTCACGGCGATCAACGAGGCCCGCAGCGTCGGCGACGTCAAGCTGCAATTGACGGCACAGGTCAATAGCACCGGGACGGGGATCGAGATACTCGACACTTCCGGGAGTACGACGAGCAATCTGATCATCGCCGACGTCGGCATGAGCACGTTGTCAGAACAGCTCGGCATTGAAATTAACGGTGCGACGACGTCGGTCAATTCGGGACCGCTCGGTTTGCGTTACGTCAATCATGCTACTTCCTTGGCAACGTATGGTCCGGGTAAGACCGACGTCGGGACCGGGACGTTTCTGATCACCGATACGGCGGGAAATACCGCGTCCGTCGCGCTGACCAGTGCGGCGACGAGGGTAGGTGACGTCATACAACGCATCAATGCCGCCGCGGGAATTCAAGTCCGTGCGGAACTCAACGAAAACGGCGACGGCATCGTGCTGATCGATGAAGCGGGTGGCGCGGGTTCACTGAGCGTTCAGGATGTGATCGGCAGCACCGCGGAAAAATTGAGATTGGAAGGGACAGGAACGACCGGACTCGACGGATTCGAGCGAATCACCGGTCGGCAGGCGACCGTGATCACCATTGAGGCGGATGATACTCTCGAAGAGATCGTGTCGAAGATCAACGACACCGACGATCACGCTTCCGCCAGCCTGGTGGATGACGGATCGGCATTCAACTCGTTTCACCTGCGGCTCGATGCGAACTTCGCCGGTGAAGCCGGTCGATTGCTTATCGACATCGATGGTTTCGCGTTGGATTTCGATACGCTCTCATCAGGTGACGATGCGTTATTGCAGGTGGGGCAGAGCGCGGGATCGAGCTATCTCGTCGCGTCGTCGACGAACGAATTCGATGATATCGCCTCTGACCTTGATGTGCTGCTGCTCGATGCGGGATCGACCGCGGCGCAGATTACACTCTCCAAGGATATCAGCACTGTCAAAACCAGCATCAACAATTTCGTGACCAACTACAATAAGCTGATCGATCAATCGAAGCAGTTGACGAAATTCGATGTCGAAAAAAATCAGCGAGCGGTGCTCCAGGGGGATAGCATCGTACTTCGAATGCTGTCGCGGATGAGCACGTCCGTCACCAAAAACTATTTCGGAACGTCGGCGTCGATTCGCTCGTTCTCGGATATCGGCGTGCGGGTCACAACCGACGGAAAACTCACGTTCGATGCGGCTCAATTCGACGAACTGGCGTCAGACAACCCCGATGGCATCGCCAATTTTTTTCTCGACGAGAATAACGGCGTCGGTCAGGCCCTGGAAGATACGATCGATTCTTTGACCGATGACGACACGGGAACTTTTCACAATCAGGTCGAGGCAAACACAGAATCGATCGACGATATCGCGACGAGAATCGCACAATTGCAGGATTTGCTGGAATCACGCCAACAACGATTGCTGAAGCAATTCATCGCTATGGAAACGGCGTTGAGCGCACTGCAATCGCAACAGCAATCGCTGGCGTCATTACAGTCGATCAATCAGAAGTGATCGATGGCGAAGACGACAGGGCAATTGAGTCACCAACGAATTTAAGAGTGTAGGAAGAACTTCATGTTGATCGATCAATACCAGGAAACACAGGTCATGACCGCCTCGCCGGTGCAACTCCATCTGCTGGTGGTGGACGGGGCACTGCAGCATGCCCGGCAAGCCTTACTGAATCTGGAATCAGGAAATCGCGAGGCGGCCCATTTTTCGCTGAACCGCAGTCGAGAATTCGTCGGCGAATTGCTCTTCGGCATTCGTGCCGATTTCGTACCCGCGCTGGGAGAGAACCTGAAGCAACTGTTCACATTTGTCTTTCATCGCCTGGTTTCGGCGGATCTGGAACAAAATGCAGCCCGCGCCCAGGATGCGATTCGCATCCTCCAACAGCATCGCGATACCTGGGTGGAATTGATGAGTCAGATCGGCGTTCCGCCGGATCAGAACTCCGACAATCCCGGTGAAAGTGAATACCGTGCGACTGAAGACATAGACGGACGTCGATCCTGGTCGGCCTGAAGCCGTTGCCGATTGCTAAACCATGTCCGGGTTCGGAATGCGATTGTTAACATTCGTCTGGACATGATCCCGGGAATCGGATAATTACTCCCTCCCTCGCGGATTTCTCCGCTTCGATACCCTCCTTTCCAATCTCTGCCTGTTCCGCTTCAGCATCACATCCCGCCGACAAGCATTCGCTTTGTAACTCTAAATTGTATCAGCGATTACATCACATCTTGCCTTGCCATTTCCCTGTCAATCTACCGTAAATCTTGCAACACTTTTTATGCATTTCCCGATGATCGGTCATGGTGATCCTGCGGTGAATTCATCGCGGTCTCGCTGCCCGTTCGCATTCGAGAATTCGATATCGAAAATCGTCCGACGTCATCAGACAACCGGACAGTGTTATTATTCGTTGTAAAAAAGTCGTGATCGCCGCAAATCGTTCGCAGCGATACACAGGAGGCATGGATGCCGTCGAGCGAATATGAAAAAACGCCGGGAATGTGGAGTCGACTGCAGGGGTTGATATTTCCCCTGCTGATCGTGACTTCGGTTCTGGTGTTGATCACGCCGCTTCCGCCGCTGATGCTGGATCTGCTGTTAGCAGCCAACATTACGGTGGCGGTGGTGATTTTGCTGACGACGATTTACGTCGCCCGTCCGCTCGATTTCAACGTCTTCCCTGCGCTGCTGTTGGGAACCACGCTGGCCCGGCTCGTATTGAACGTTGCTTCCACCCGGTTGATCCTGTCAGAAGGGGCGACCGAAAAAATGAACGCGGCCGGGGGCGTAATCGCCGCATTCGGCGAGTTCGTCGCCGGCGGAAATCTGGTTATCGGCTTCATCCTGTTCAGCATTCTCGTGATCATTCAATTTGTGGTCATCACCAAAGGTGCGACGCGCATCAGCGAAGTCGCGGCACGTTTTGCCCTCGATGGCATGCCCGGAAAACAGATGGCGATCGATGCCGATCTGAACGCCGGAACCATCAACCAGGAGCAGGCCAAATTGCGGCGTCAGGAAGTGACGCAGCAAGCCGATTTCTATGGAGCCATGGACGGGGCCAGCAAGTTCGTGCGCGGAGATGCGATCGCCGGCATCATCATCATGCTGGTGAATATCTTCGGCGGTTTGTTCATCGGCGTCGTGCAGAACAATCTCGAATTCGTCGAAGCCGCGGCGCTGTTCACGAAGCTGACCATCGGTGACGGCTTGGTGACTCAAATTCCCGCCTTTCTGATTTCGATCGCGGCGGGCATGATCGTCACGCGGTCATCGTCGGAAAGCCATCTCTCGACCGATGTTGTCTCGCAGTTGTTCAGGCATTCGGAAGCGATGTTCGTTGCCGGCGCTTTCCTCATGGCATTGTCAGTGACCGGATTGCCGATGTTCCCCATGATCTCGCTGGGTTCGGCGTGCGCGGTGATCGGCTTCTCGCTGAGAAACAAAAACAAGCGTCGGCAGATCGAGGTTCGACATCAACAGGAACAGCAGCGGATCCCGAAAGTTCAGGAACAGCGTCCCGAAGACAATCTGCACGTCGACCCGATGGAACTCGAACTGGGTGTGGGACTATTGCGACTTGCCGATCCCAATACCGGCGGCGATCTTCTCGATCGCATCACGCGCGTCCGGCACAAAATCGCGCAGGATTTGGGGATCATTCTTCCCAAAGTCCGCTTGCGCGACAGCATGCGGATCGAGCCGCGGCAATATCAGATCAAGATTCGCGACGTCGCCGTCGCCTGGGGTGAAGCATACCCTGATGCGCTGCTGGCGATCGACACCGGCGCCACGACCGGGAAAATTCCGGGATTGGAAACGGTCGAACCCGCATTCAATCGACCGGCACGCTGGATCGAACCCTCACAAAAAGACCGGGCGGCCATGCTCGGATACAGTATCGTCGAGCCGTCGGCGGTGATCATTACCCATCTGACCGAAGTGATTCGCGAACACAGCGGACAATTGCTGACGCGCCAGCAGGTGCATCAGCTTCTCGATAACCTCAAGCAGTCCTCGTCGAAGGTGGTCGAAGAATTGATCCCTGAACTTCTGAAGACGTCGCAGGTCCATCAGGTCCTCAATAATCTATTGCGTGAACGCGTACCCGTTCGCGATCTGGAGACGATTTTGCAGACGCTGGGGGACTACGCCGACCGCACCAAAGATCTCACGATCCTCACCGAATACGTGCGCAACAGTCTGGCGCGGACGATCTGCCAGCAATACCGGGATCGAAATCGCGTACTGCGGGTCGTGACGCTCGATCCCGCGATCGAAGACATTCTCTCCGCCGGAATCGAATTCGGCGAACGGGGCTTGACGATCAAGTTAAGCCCGCAAATGGCCGAAAGCATCACGCTCGCGCTCACCGAACAACTGGAACGGCTGGTCTCGGCCGGATATCCCCCCGTGGCGTTGTGTAATCCACAAGTCCGCGCCGGGTTGAAGCAGATCACCTCGGCTTCATTGCCGAAACTCGCCGTCATCAGTTTGAACGAAATCACCCGAGATACCGAAGTCGAAGCGATGGGACAGGTGGAAGTCCCCGTGCTTCGCAAAGCTACCGTCAAGGTTTGATCGGAAACAGACCCGTGAAAAGTGAAATTGAACGCGAATCGACCGTCGCCATAGATGACATAAGGATGACATAGATGACTGATGTCAGAACATTTCGCGCCCCGAATATGCAGGCCGCTTTGGATCTCGTTCGTCAGGAGATGGGCGGCGACGCCGTGATCCTGCACACGCGGCAAATCCCGATTCGACGATTGCTGCCGTGGAGCAAGCCGAAGGAAGAAGTGGAAGTCACCGCCGGCGTCGGCGTAGCGATTCGGCCCCAGACCGAGCGGAAAAGGCAAGTGACGGCCGCGCGGTCGGATCAACAGGAAAATCGTTCTCGCATCGATGAAAATTCCATTGTTTCGCCTTCGTTCAGACAGGTCGCGTACCCGATGACGCCGGAAATCCTGCAAGCGGCAGAGACGACGGCGAAACAGATCTCTCGTACCGGGTCGAGATCATCGAATTCGAAGCCGACGGCGATGAATGCGGCCTCGCCGAAAATGGAACTCCCTCCGACGTCATCCGCGCCTGCGCAACGATCTTCGAACAGCGGGAAATTGCAGCAGACTTCGACAGGTTTGTCTCAAGGCGGAAGCTCTTCAAGAACGCCACAGCCGGCGAATCTGAAATCGTTCACTCCCCCATCGTTGCCGCTAAAACCGCCCGGTCGTGCGGGAAGCGATGCTTCGCACGGCGATCCGAACGCCTTGTTTGCCCATAAGCTCGATACCTTGCAGAAGATGATCGAAGACCTGGCAAGATCGTCGCACAAACGCACCGCTGCTGAAATCCCGGCGGAAATGTTTCACCTCTATACCCAACTGATCGACGCCGACGTCGAAGACGAATTGGCCAAGGAACTGATTTTCCGCATTCCACACCACGAGCGGGGGTTGGTCGGTCAGGAACTGGAAGCGACGAAGTCCCTGTTGACTGCGATGGTCGCTTCGGAAATCCACTGCGGATCGACGATCGTTCCCGAACGAAATCGCCGTAAGGTCGTGGCCCTCGTCGGCCCGACGGGCGTCGGCAAGACCACAACCATTGCCAAGCTGGCGGCGAATTTCCGCTTGCGAGACAATGTGCGGATAGGGCTGGTCACCGTCGATACCTATCGCATCGCGGCGGTTGAACAATTGAGAACGTACGCGGAGATCATCGACCTGCCGATGAAGGTCGTCACCAGTCCCGCCGAGATGAGACGGGCACTCGACGAATTGAGCGGTCTCGAACTGGTGCTGATCGATACCGGTGGACGAAGTCCGCGAGATGAATTGAAGATCCAGGAATTGAAGAACCTGCTCTCCGAAGCCGAGGTCGACGAGGTCCATCTCGTGCTGGGCATGAACGCGAGTTTGCGGAGCCTCGAATCGACGGTCGAACTCTTCCGTCCCGTTAACGTCAGTTCGCTCCTGTTCAGCAAACTCGACGAGGCTCCCAGCCTGGGAACGATCTTGTCGTTGTCTCGCAAATTCCCCTGGCCGATCAGTTACGTCACGACGGGACAGGATGTCCCCGACGACATCGAACCGGCTCATCCCGATCGTCTGGCACGCCTGATCCTCGGCCAGGACCGCCTCACTTCCTAATATTTTTCTCGTTTCCAAGCTCCGCTTCGCCAAGTGCTAGACGAATTCAAATCCCATCGAAGTTCTAAGCCGCGTTTGTCTCCTGAAATTCCCGCTCATGGTTGAAAGGATAGATGATGATCGATGACGAACGGTTCCATCGTCTCAGATCGGCGTATCATCAAGATCTATCCGCCGATCCTGCGCGAGACGAAACGGCCGCGGAGTCGCAGGAACTCGCCACGTTGACTTCGGTCGAGCAAAAACTGGCATCGCTGATTTCTTCGCTCCCTTCATTCGAACTAGACTCACATGCACCCGATGCGGATGAAAAAGCGCAATCAGGTTCTGCACCGCGCATTTCGTTGAAATCTCACGGCGTCTTTAGCTCATCAGAACTTAAGCGATCATCGCGACTCCAAACGCCCATCGACGATCGCTCGCAGTGCGATCAGGCACAAATGCTGCGCGGGATGATCGAGCAGAACGATCATCCGCAGGATTCGACGGATGCCGATCACCCCCGCGTCGACAGGGCCTATACGATCTCAGTCACCAGCGGCAAAGGAGGAGTGGGAAAAAGCCTGATCTCGCTGAACCTCGCAATTGCCATTGCCCGGCAGGGTTTTCGCGTCTGCCTGATGGATGCCAACCTCGGCTTGGGAAATATCGATTTACTGTGCGGGATGAACGGGTACTGGAATCTTTCGCATGTCGTGATCGGCGCCCGCGAATTATCAGATATCATTCTGACCGGCCCCGCAGGGATCGATCTGATTCCCGGTGCGAGCGGACTCGCCGACCTCGCCGACTGCACACCTGCGGCTCAGAAGCAGCTTCTGCGTCAGATGAAAAAACTCGAAGACGATTACGATTTTCTGATACTCGATACCGGGACGGGAATCCATCACGTCGTGCGACGGTTCGTGACGGCTGCCGATCTCGTGCTTGTGGTCACGACTCCGGAACCGACCGCCATCGCCGATGCATACGCCACGATCAAAGCTCTCAATGCCGATGACGTCTCGCGCATGGAAGTGCTCGTGAACCAATGCGATGCCGACTACGGGTTGCGAGTCATCGATCGCATACAGCAGACGACGAAACTCTTTCTGCATAAAACTATCGGGTCGGCCGGAACGATTCCGCACGATCCGCAGATGATTCATACCGTATTGCGGCGTAAGCCGTTGTTGTTGGAAGCTCCTCAAAGCCCCGCCGCTTTGGCATTGATTCAACTGTCCCGACGCATGTTGACGCTAAAGCAGGGGCAAGTTCCTCGTCCGCATTTCTTCGAACGGATGTGGAATCGCATTCTCAACCGTTCCACCTGAATAGATCAACTATTGTAACGTACACGTCAGCAATCAGAAAAACATCGACTCAAAGATTCTCTGGAAATTCGATCCATCGAATCGGCAGGCCTTCGTTAATCAACCGGCATCCCCATGTATTCATTTCATCTCCATCAACCGATTGCTCGACTCTCCGGCTTCCGACGGGCCGAAATTGCCGATCGATCCCCAGGCAAGCGGGTCGGTCGTCCGTCGACATTGCGGATTGTAAGACCTGCATCAAGTTTTCCGGAGAATCGTCCGATAAAAAGCACAGGTCGACGATCTCGCGCCGCGGATCGGCTATTGAGCCTGGCAAAGGATTGTCAATTATTTCTCCCTCCATACTACGTGAGCGAACCCAATCGTGGCCAACCAGTTCGCAACACGCCTGTCACTGCTGTCGTTTGTCTCCCGACTTGCGGATGGTCTGATCTGCCGAGACGACTTTTATCCATCACTGTTGAGTGCCTTGGTCACAGCGGGAATTTTTTTTGTCGTGGGATACGCTTGCGGCGAACTCGCCAGGCGACTCGTTCAGGAACTGGCTGCGAATGAGGTGAAAGATCTGATCGAACAACAGTCGGCCAGCTCGACCAATTAGTTGAAGACGAAACGGCAACTTAAAAGATTTGCTATATTTCCGATAACAAGAACCTTCGATTCAAACCGAATCTACATTTCATTGCGAATGAGGAATCACCATGGAGGGACGGGTCAAAAGTAAATCACTGCGAGATCGTGACATCGCAGATCTCTGGATTGATTATCGCGCGGAACCAACGCAGGATTTACGTAACGCCCTGATCGAGCGGTTTTTACCCCTCGTCAGATACAACGCCGAACGCGTCTGGCAGAAACTTCCCGATGGCGTCGATCTCAACGATCTGATCTCCGCCGGCGTCTTCGGCCTGATGGATGCGATCGACGCCTTCGATATCAATCGCGGCGTGAAATTCGAGACGTACTGCGTCCCGCGTATTCGCGGTGCGATGCTCGATGAGCTTCGCACGATGGACTGGGTTCCGCGTCTCGTCCGCAGCAAGGCGAGCAAGGTCGAGGCGGCGCGCAAGCAGGCCGAAGCCGAACTCGGCCGTCCCCCTTCCGACACCGAGATCGCCAGGAAAATGGAAATGGCGATGGAAGAGTTCGAACGGCTCAAGACCGAAGCCAGCGCCGTCAATCTCGTCAGCCTCAACAAGAAATGGTACGAAACCGACAGCTATAAGGACGTGCGTGAAGTCGACATCCTCGAAGACAACAAAGGGGAGGATCCGACCAACGGCATCCAGAAACGCGACCTGATGCGGCTCGTCACCAAAGGCCTCAATCGCAACGAACGGCTGATCATCATTCTGTATTACTACGAAGAACTGACGATGAAGGAGATCGGCAACACGCTCGGATTATCGGAATCGCGCGTGAGCCAGATGCATTCCAGCATCGTCAACCGTCTCAAAGATCAACTCCGCCGCCGCCGTCCCGAGTTTGCGTAAGTTCGCTCGAAAATACTGTAGCTGGCCTCTATGAGGCCGGATCAAAAATCTTTTAACCCCCGGTGTTCACACCGGAGGTTAATTTTTGACATGGCCACGCATTCGCCGGGTGGTAAAAGTACATCGTACGGCAACTCGTTACATAGTTGATCAAACCACCGCTCCCTGACAACTCGATCCCGCACCTGCCGTGCAACCGAAGCAGTGGCGGCCGGTGACGATCGTTCGACGAGCGAGTGAATCCAGGTCGAAATCGAAGATCGTCCGTGGTTGCGATGGTTCGACCCCGAGTTCCAGCATCTGGTTGAAATCGCAGTCGTACAACGCTCCTTGCCAGTCGACCGATAGAGTGTTGCGGCACATGACACCGTTGACTGCAGCGGGGTTAAAGGCGTCGACCAGCTTCTGCATATATACTTCGTAACGGCCGTTTTGCAGCAGATCATCCAAGAATCGGCTGATCGGCATGTTGGTGATCGTATACAGCCGATTGAAGGTGACTCCGAACCGTTCTGCGAGTTCGCGATGATACGCTTCGTCGAGTTTTTCCTGCGGAGGGGGCAGCGAAATCCCCTGCGGATTGAACACCAGATTGAGAATCAATTCGCTCCCCGGCGTTCCGTATCCGAGCTGATTGAGTCGTTTCAAGCCTGCTATCGATTTGGCGAAGACCCCATCGCCTCGTTGTCGGTCAGTGTTTTCTTCAAGATAACAGGGGAGCGAAGCGACGATCTCGACCCGCTGCTCGGCGAGAAACCCCGCAACGTCTTCATAGCCGGGGGCGAGCAGGATCGTCAGATTGCAACGGTCGATAACGTGACGTCCGAGACGCTTGACCTCGCTCACCAGCCAGCGGAAGTGAGGGTTCATCTCCGGAGCGCCGCCGGTGATATCGACGATAGGGATTGTGGATTTCGCGAGAACTGCGAGGCATGCCTCCATCGTCTCTCGCGTCATAATTTCGCGGCGTTCGGGACCGGCGTCGACATGGCAATGTCGGCAGGTCTGATTGCACAGCTTGCCGACGTTGATTTGCAAGACTTCAATCCCGGTGGATTGAAGCACCGGTAAGCCGTGACTCCGGCAATGTTCATCGAATCGCGGGAGCGAATCGGCGGCCTCAAGAATCTGCACCTGCCGGCGGGATTCGGATAACGGATGGTTCTGCCGCAACAAAGTCAGCACGGTTGTCTCACTGATCTTTTAGAATAACCGTTTCACCTGTGATTTCGTTCGATCTAACATACAATAATCGCTGAGTCGGTTCGGCGAAACGGCATCGATCAGGGATTCTCAAAATTGTCCTCACTTCTCAACGACAATATTCAAGCCGCACAGGGTGAAAAGCATCGCGAGGAAATTCCGCTGTCGCTGATCGTCCCTGTCGGGCCGGGGGAGTCCTGCTGGCGGCGATTGCTCGACCAAATCGAAACGTGGAGTATCTCTCCGGAAGTGATTCTGGTGCATGCTGAGACCGCCCCGCAATATTCTCACAACGATGAAGCTCACTCAGTTCATCGGCTTGGGGAACGATTTCGCAAAGTTGTTTCTCCTGCCGGCAGGGCGAAGCAGATGAATGCCGGTGCCGACGCGGCGACCCAGCCGTTATTGTGGTTTGTGCATGCCGATTCGCAATTGACGGATGAGGCTGCCGTCGCGATGTATCAAGCGGTGAAGGGCGAGCCGCGAACGATTCATTTTTTGAGATTGTTGTTCGACAGTAATGGTCCGCGAGGCGTCCGCATCAATGCCTGGGGAACCTGGTTTCGCTCGCGCGTGCTCGGTTTGCCGTTCGGCGATCAGGGGCTTGGCATGTCGCGTGAACTCTTTCAGCAGCTTGGGTGTTACGATACCACCGCTCGCTTCGGCGAAGATCATCTGCTCGTCTGGCGTGCCCATCAATGCGGAGTTCCCGTCCGCCAAGCGAATGGATCGATCGTGACCAGTGCCCGCAAATATCGGGACCGCGGCTGGCTGCGAACGACGTTTCAGCATTTGATGGGGACACTGCGACAGGCCTTGCCGCAATGGGTCAAACTCTGGCGAGGGCGATTGGGTCTCGAAACGCGGGAATCCTTCAATGCAACGGATCGATCATGAATGATACGGATTCGATCGCCATTGCCGTCTTCGTGAAGACTCCGGGGATCTCACCGGTGAAATCGCGGCTGGCGGCCGAGATCGGGGTCGATCAGGCCGAGCGGTGTTACCGCTTATCCGTGCGCGCGATTGAAGAGGTGTTATGTCGCACCAGCGATGCGTCACCGATTCCTTTGTCGTTGTACTGGGCCGTGGCGGAGAGTGAGGGAATGACGCATCCCATGTGGGAAAAGTTCGCACGTGAGTTACAGCCGGTGGGGAATCTCGGAGACCGTTTAGCCGGAATGTATGATCGGCTGATATCCCGTCATCGCGGCGTGATATTTCTCGGTGCCGATGCCCCTCAAATCACACCACGGCTATTGCTGGAGGGGATACGCCTGCTGACCGAGGAAGGAAAAAACCGTTCGCGATGCGTGATCGGTCCCGCGAGAGATGGAGGCTTCTATCTGTTCGGAGGAACCTCACCGTTGCCGAACTCCGTTTGGACCAACATCAGTTACAGCAACGAGACCACGTGCGAGCAGCTATGCGGAGATCTGTCCAAAAATAGCTATACCTGTAAATTTCTGCCGCCGCTCTGCGACATCGATCGGCGGGATGATCTTTTGCAGGTGTTGGACGTATTGCGATCGGCTCATGAGGGCTCGGCATTCGACGGGTTGGATGAGCAGCGTATGTTTTTTGAAACATTCAAACATCTGGCAACTGATTTTTAAGTTGGAGTACGAATTGGTTGGCAGTGAATTCCCGATGACGCCGTCCAAGCGGTATACTCTCAGTCGTTGATACAAGTATCACGTTGTTTTCCAAGAGGAGATTGTCGTGACGGCAACACAATCCGGATTGCTCGGCGAACATGCCGGACTCAATGTCGAGCGGGCGGTGCGCGAGCGTTACTCGCAGGCGGCGGAAGCGCGGGAAGAAAACCTCTGCTGCGCGGTCGAGTACGATCCCCGCTATCTGGAGGTCATTCCCCCGGAAATTCTCGAAAGGGATTACGGCTGCGGCGATCCCTCGAAATATGTCGCACTAGGGGAAACGGTCCTCGATCTTGGTTCGGGAGGCGGAAAAATCTGCTATATCGCCTCGCAGATCGTCGGTCCGCAAGGAAGAGTCATCGGCGTCGACTGCAACGAAACGATGCTGGCGCTCGCCAAGAAATATCGAGAGTCGGTCGGCAATCAACTCGGTTATCACAATGTCGAATTTCGAAAAGGGAAGATCCAGGATCTGAAACTCGACCTCGAATTGGTGGATGAACAGCTCGCGCGGCAGCCGATCCAGACGAGTCAGGATTGGCTCAGGATCCACGAACAATTGCAGCAACTCCGGGAAGCGTCGCCGATGATCGGCGAGCGGACGATCGACGTCGTCATTTCGAATTGCGTGCTCAATCTCGTCGATCTCGCCGACCGTCGGCAGTTGTTCGGAGAAATGTACCGCGTGCTGAAAAACGGCGGCCGCGCCTGCATCAGCGATATTGTCTGCGATGAAGATGTCCCCGAACATCTGATGCGGAATGCCAAACTCTGGAGCGGCTGCCTCAGCGGCGCATTTCGAGAAGACCGGTTTCTCGAAGAGTTCGAACACGCCGGGTTTTATGGAGTCGAGGTTCTCTCGCGCCAGGAATCGCCCTGGGCGATCATCGAGGGGATTGAGTTCCGCAGCGTGACGGTCCGGGCGTTCAAGGGAAAAGAAGGGCCATGCAAGGAACGCCGTCAGGCGGTGATTTACAAGGGACCGTGGAAGGCGGTGATCGACGATGATGGTCACAAGCTGCTGCGCGGCCAACGGATGGCAGTGTGCGACAAGACATTCCAGATCTACTCGCGAATGCCGTATAGCGATCAGATCGCGCCGGTAAGCCCTGCGATCGATATTCCCTTGGCGGAGGCGGCCGATTTCGACTGTCGCGGCTCGGCGACCCGCTCACCGCAAGAAACCAAGCACGGCACCCCCCGCACGACCCAACTCCCAGAAGAAAACTGCTGCGGCCCGGAGGGGTGTTGCTGAGGGGTGGTCGAAGTACGAATGGCCGTTGGAGTATCGCCAATCACTGGCGACTAAGTCGCCGTCTTTTCTTCGGTGACGACTTCAAGGCCGGGGATGTTGATGGCGGTCACTCGAACCTGGGTATACTTCTGGCGGTGGCCGGTGTGGCGGCGGTAATTCTTGCGACGGCGCTTTTTCTGGATTTCGAGTTTCTCCCCTTTGACCTCGGCGGCGAGAACCTCGGCTTGCACCGTCGCGCCTTCGATCACGGGAACGCCGATGCTGCTGGCACCGCCGGCGTTCGCCAGAAGAACGCGATCGAAGGTGATCTGGTCTCCCTTGTTCGCACTCTCGCGGTAATCGATGGTGACCTGGTCCCCTTGCTGAACTCGAATCTGACGGCTACCTGCTTCAATCACTGCAAACATGATTCAACCTTTTTGTCATCCATCTTGGCGAAAACGGGAACGTAACGATCTATTTGTGTGCAATGAAACTGTTGGAGTACAGTTTTTAGCCTGCTCTTCAGAGAGCTGAAGACAGCCTAAAGGCTGGACTCCAACGAAGATGCACACGTACAACTTGTGTTGAGGACTAAGGAGTCTAACCTATCAATGTCGGAATTTCGAGTCTTTCACTGGTAGAAATTTCAGTTCGGTCCCAATCTCATCCTGACAGCGGATAATCAGGTGCTCGGGGCCAACGTCGCTTCGCGCCTGGACTGTCACCTTTACTTCATATGTATCTTCGAGTTGCGTAATATCCTTGCGTTTGCGGTTGTTCAGGAAATCGGCGACCCGTTCGTGGACTTCCAGCGAAATCCGGCCGACTTCCTCGTTGTTGGCGGAACTCATCAGGAGCCGCATCACGTCGATGGCGACGCTTTCGGCGGTTTTCACGTGTCCGAGACTGAGACAGCAGGGGCAATCTTCAAAGACGCTTCGCCGTAACGAAGGGCGGATGCGCTGGCGAGTCATCTCGATCAAACCAAACGGACTAATTCTGAGAATCTTCGTACGCGCCCGATCGCGGCGGACGGCGTCCCTGAGCGCCCGTTCGACGCCCCGGCGGTGGCGTTCTTCGCGCATATCGATGAAGTCGTTGACGATCACTCCGCCCAGGTCGCGGAGGCGAATCTGGCGGCTGATTTCTTCCGCAGCTCGGACATTGACCTGATATGCCGTTTTCTCGGCGTCATCGTCGGCGCGATAGTTCCCACTGTTGACGTCGATGGCGACAAGGGCTTCGGTCTGATCGATGACGATCGAACCCCCGCCGCGGAGTGGAACGTGACGGCTCTGGATCCGCGAAATTTCTTCTTCGATGCGGTACTTGTGAAAGATCGGATCGCGACCTTCATACAACTTGACGCGATTGACGTGCCGAGGCAGGACGATTTTCATGAATTCGCGAGCACGCTCGAACGCTTTGGGTTCGTCGATCCAGATCGATTCGATATCGTTAGTGTAGATATCGCGAATCGTGCGGATGATCATGTCGCTTTCTTCGTAGATCTCCGTCGGCGCCGTCGTTTTCTTGATGCGACGGACGATGGTTCTCCACAAGCGAATCAGGTAATTGAGGTCGCGCTGCAAGTCTTTCTTGGTGCGTTCGATCCCCGCCGTGCGGATGATAAATCCCAAACCTTCGGGAGGCTTGAGTTCGATGAGGGCGGTGCGAAGCCGTCGCCGCAGATCGTCGTCGGCGATTTTGCGACTGACGCCGACGCGCTGCAATCCGGGCATCAGGACCAGGTAACGGCCGGGGATGCTGATGTAGGTCGAGAGCGTCGGGCCTTTGGAACCGATCCCTTCCTTGATGACCTGCACCATGACTTCGCTCCCCCGCCTGAAGATTTCCTGGATGGGGGGCTTGTTGCGGACGCTTCTTTCGTTGACCCGGCGATGGCGTCCGCGCTGCTTGGGGCCGTCTTCATCGTCGGCAGAGGATTCAGGCCCGTTGGGCATGATGTGCTTGTAATATTGATATTCGACGTCGCTGACGTGCAGAAAGCCGTTGCGGCCGACACCGAAGTCGACGAACACGGCTTGAATGCTCGGCTCGATGTTGACAACTTTACCTTTGTAGGTGTTGCCGACGAGGTTATTGAGGCTGCCGCGTTCGACGTACAATTCCTCGAGGATGCCATCTTCTACGATGGCAATGCGGCTTTCTTCGGGCTGCAGGACGTTAATCAGCATCTCTTTTTTCATCGAAGTTCCTTCACAACAGGAGGCTGCTCAGTGCATATTCCGCCTCCGCCGTGGTTCTCCGATTTTGGGAGTCTTGACGTCGTTGCAGGTCGTAGTTGATACCGATTTGATATCTTCCGGAACGCACGATTCGATGCGAACATACATTCGATCGTACGATGTCGTTCGCTGTCCCCGCATGAGCGTCAGCATCGCATCGGCCTTGCCACGC
>JBJXGP010000281.1:0-3070 GCA_046160425.1 Planctomycetaceae bacterium | reverse complement strand
CTACATGCTGGCGCGGCTTTCGCCGCTGATGGCGACTTCGAAAGCTGGAGTCGCGATCGCACCGAATGCTAACCAAGTGCCATTCGGCTAAAGGCTCTACTCCTACGAAAACTTGGCCACTTGGTTGAAGGCTCTTCCCGAAAACGACGTTTTCCGAAAGTCAAGCATCTCGCAACCTGGAATCAGGCAAGTATTTGCCTTGTTCCGCCACGAAAGTCAGGAGCGGAGTAACGGCCAGGAACGGCAACTGTGACAAGTTTCCCGCAATCGTCAGGTCATTCGGCGAACTTGATCGAAAAATGATCGCTCGATGTTTTTTTGATCGATTTTTCTGACCCTCTGCCGATGCTAACTACGTCGGACAGACGATCTGGACTGACATCCTATATCAGGATGCCGTCGGGACGATACGGGAGAGAGTGATGCCAAACGATCAAAAAGTCGGTTTTGCTTTGGGCTTATTGTTGCTGGGGATTGTCGCGGCGTTTTTCTTCCGCAATCCGCAAATGAAATCCCCCGCGGTTCCTGAATTGGAATCCTCGAAGGAGGTCGATGCCAGCATCTCCGAGAAATCGGTCACTCCCTATCTCACGGGGATCGATACCGACAAAGACGAAGCCGCCGGTACTTCTCCCTCCGGAGAAAATAACGCGAGCTATGGCGGTGATTTTCCGACGCGCCGCGAAGCGCCGCATTGGGATGTCCCCGATTTCCTCAAAAAGAATACCGCCGAGTCGAGCGAGAATCGGTACTCGAATCCGCAGACCGTAACGCCCGACCCGATCCCGTTTGTCTCTGCCACGCGGGATACGAAATTGACTTCGACCAAAAACTCGAAGACGTTGAAATATATCCCCGATCACAATCAGGCGTGGGAAACCGTTCCGCCGATTCCTATTCCCGATGTCGCGGGGGAGGCTCCTCTAAACGATGCCGACTCGGCGATCGGTCTCCGCAAAGAGGGAGACGGAACCGACGACGATGTCCCCGTGCATACCGTCAAATCGGGTGAGACGCTGTCTTCCATCGCCGCCGACCATCTCGGCAGCAGTGCCCGCTTTGAAGATATCTACGAAGCCAACCGAGATCTGCTGAAAAATCCGAACGATCTCCGCGTCGGGATGAAGCTGAAAATCCCCAATCGCAAACGAGGAACGACATTGCGAGATCGCGACGGGCTTGCCGTCCCTGCCGAGGGGCCATCGGCATCGAACACGAATTCAGCCGAGACCACGAAACCCGCCGGCGCGACGAGCCGCAAGGGCTTGACGCGGGCCGCTGTCCGCACGCCGGAGGGGAATCCGCTCAAGTCCGACGACACCGATGCGCAATCGACGGCGGATGAGCCGAATGGAGACTCCACGCGAAACGTATCCCCCGCCGGCCCGGTCGCGCCGAAAGGGCGATTCGCCCCGATGCGGCGTTCGCCTTATCGCCCGCGCACATCGCTCGATCAATCGTCGCTCGATTTCGATAATCTGCTCGATTCGGGATCCGGCAAGAAATTGACCGGTAAGAAACTCCTCACGCAAATCCCCCCCGATGATCTGCCGCTCGACGTCGAAATCGAAGACGATGCCGCCACCGCGCAGCAGGATGGCGAATTCGCGATCCCCTCGGGCAAGGTGAAGTAGCGTAGGGTGCGTCGTGACGCACCTCGAATCGGGGAGACATGGGACTGACGTTCCCCCGCTCGCCTTGCGGCCCTGCCTCGCGTTTCTTCCCTCCCTTGGATGCCGGCGCGTGTCGTGTTACGATGAATGCGTCACGATTGTTCGTCATCTTCAAGGAATTCCTCACATGAAACGCTGGGCCGCACTTGTCATTTTCTGTTGCGGGATCGGTTGCAATTCGTCTGACGCGCCGAAGCCATCCGTTGCGAATCCTACCAACGGGGCCGCGAAACCGTCGGTCGTCGCCCCCGCTGATGAAACCGAAAAAATCTACAACTTTGCGGTCATCCCCAAGGGGACCACGCATGAATTCTGGAAGTCGGTCCACGCCGGCGCCGAACAGGCGGCGAGGGAACTGGGCAACGTAGAAATCTCGTGGCTCGGCCCGCAGTTGGAAAACGATCGCGACGGGCAGATCACCGTCGTGCAGAATTTCATCACCCGCAAAGTCGATGGCATCTGTCTCGCACCGCTCGATTCGCAGGCCCTCGTTGAAACGGTTGCCGATGCCGCCGAGCAGGATATCCCCGTCGTGATTTTCGACAGCGGCCTCGACGATGAGACAAACATCGTCAGCTACGTCGCCACCGACAACTACAAGGGGGGCGCCATGGCGGCTCAGGAGATGGGGAAGATTCTCGAAGGCCAGGGTAACGTCATCCTGCTGCGCTATAACCCCGGGAGCGAAAGCACCGAACAGCGCGAAGCCGGCTTCCTTGAAACTTTGGAAAGAGAGTTTCCGCAGATCAAGGTCATCTCATCCGATGAATACGCCGGCACGACTCCCGAAGATTCGCTCGCCAAGGCGCTGCAGGTCATCGACAAGTTCAAAGCCGAAGTGAATGGGATCTTCGCCGTCTGCGAGCCGAATGCCACCGGAGTCCTCGGCGCGCTCGAACAATTGGAACTGGCGGGCAAAGTGAAATTCATCGCTTTCGACCCCAACGCCCCGCTGATTGAAGGGATGTCGTCGGGATCGGTTCACGGTATCGTCCTGCAAGATCCCGTGAAGATGGGATACCTCGCCGTCAAAACGCTGATGGCCTCGATCAACAAGGAACCGGTCGAAAAGCGCATCGACACCGGCGAATATCTGGCGACCCCCGCGAACATGGAGTCGGCAGAAATGCTAAAACTGTTGAAGCCCGAGCAGGTCGATTGAACGATGAAGAATTGGACTATGGCAGCGTTCTGTTCGTAGTAAATCGTTCGTTCTCAGTTCTCTTTTCATAAGCCTCGGAGAGGCGACCGTCAATAGCCAGGGGCGGAAGCCCAATGGCACTTGCTTTAACATTTCTCAGCAAAGGTTAAAGTTTCGATGATTCTTTGGTACAACATTTGCGCCGCGCACTTTTGGCACGGGATTTGCGCCAGGGTGTTGACTTCTCTGGAAAGGA
>JBJXGP010000280.1:0-2546 GCA_046160425.1 Planctomycetaceae bacterium | reverse complement strand
CGGCGGCAGGAGATGCAAGCCACTCCCAATCGCTGCCGCCGCTCTCGCGGCTATGCTGTCCCGAGATGAGTCTGCATTCCATGGGCTGACGCCCACGGCTACATGCTCCGGCCGCTCTCGCGGCCATTTGCGATGTCGCATACATGCACGTCACCGTTTTTTGTAGGCAATCTTTATACTTAACCAAGTGACACTCGGCTGAAGCCTGGCCTCCAACGATTCGCGCCGAAAGCTAAAAAACTTCGACTTTCGGCAACAGCGTCTTCAATCGCTCCTTACCGGTGTCTGTGACTTTCGTTCCGCTCAGGTTAATCTTGCGAAGGCGCTTCAACCCCGCGAGATGTTCGACCGAGGCGTCGGTCACGTGAGCGGAATTGAGCACCAGCTCTTCGAGCGTCGCCAATTGCGCGAGGTGCTTGACCCCCTCGTCGTCGAATGTGCCGTTAAACAACCTCAAGAAACGGAGATTCGGCAACTTGGCGATCTCCGCCAGCGTCTGATTGCTGGCGGGCCGATCGTAAATGTCGAGTTCGTACAACTTCTGCAATTTACTGATGAATGGCAAACCCGCTTCGGTGGTTTCCGGTCCGTGAATATGCAGTTGCCGAAGATTCGTGAGATGCTCCAGATGCGCAAGGCCCGCGTCGGTGACGTTCGTATGAACAATTTCCAGACGTTTGAGGCTGGTCAGATTGCCGATCGCTTCGAGACCTTCATCGCTCGCGGGAGAAGAGTGCAGATTGATCGATTCCAGACGTTCCATCGCTTTGAGATGCTTGAATCCCGATCCGGTGATCTTCGACGAGCAGACGGTCATCCGCCGCATGTTTTTGAGTCTCGATAGATACTCCAGTCCTTCGTCATCAATGGCGGTCAGGCAGACGTTCAAAAACTCCAGATGGGTCAGAAATTCCAGGTGTTTCAGCCCGGCGCTTGTGACCGCCGTTCCCGGTATTTCAAGTCGTCGCAGGTGATTGAGAGGAGCGATTAGTTTCATCGTCTCGTCGTTGCAGCGTTCGGACAAGGTTTTTTTTTCCGGTTCCTTGTGACCGTCAGTCCGCTCGATGAAGTAGACTTCGGTGATGCGCCCGAACAGATGCAGTCCTTCATCGCCCACAATCGCACGCAGCTCCCGGGGGGCTTTGACGTCGTATTTCACTTGGCCATGCAGCCGCTCAACCTCCTCCAGCAGCGGACGATAGCCCGCATGCACCATCGCCGAACGGTCGAGTTCGTTCAATAGCGACGGCATGCGTTTGAGGAATTTTGTATTCTTCAGCGATGCTAAAATCTCTTCGATCTGCGCGCGGGAACCATCGTCGATGTGTCCCGCTTCGGCGTTGGCTTCCATTGCGATTTTCATGACCTGCTGGAGTGCTTCAGCGTCGGGATGAGGTTCACGTATGACGGTGTCCAGCGTGCGGACGGATCGCATGGGCTTTCCCGGATGTCCTGCAAAACCTTTCACGTCGACGACGGCATGAAAGACGCCGGGGGGTTCTCCGGTCGTGCAGAAAATCTCATCATGATTTTCGCCGCCGAACGTGATGTTGCTGACGACTTTGGCGGGGATCGGCAGATAGGCCAGCACCTTCGCTTCGGGGCTGAGGACGGTGATTCTCCCCTTCCCCGTCTCGGGGCGATGGAAGTCAGTGACCCACAGATTGCCCGCCGCATCGAACGTGCAGCCGTCGCCGCCGGAACCGCCGAGATCGTAAAAGACCTCCGCCGGGCCGAGCAGATCGTCATCTGCCGGCAGCGCATAGCGCAGGATTTTCTTTGACTGCGATTCGATGACGTATAGATATTGACCGGCGGGATCGACTTCGATGCCATTAGGAAAGGCAAGCCCCGTCGCCATCAGATCGACGCGGCCATCGGGTCGGACGCGAAAAATATTGCCGATGGGGTTCTCGACGCTCGACCCTTCGGGGTCGGTCCAGTAGATGTTGTTGCGCGCATCGATCGTCAGATCGTTCAAACTTCGCAATGGCCGCGTTTCGAACTGCTCGACGATGACTTTGACCGGTCCTGTGATTCCTTTGAAGGATTGCCGATCGGACTCATCAGCTATGCTATTAAGATCAACATCCAGCAACGCTTTGTGCTTATTATCGCAGACCAGCAAGTGGCCATCTTCGCGCAGAAAGGTTCCTGCCGGTGAGACGTCAATAAACGGATGAACCTGGCGATCCTTGTCGATGCGCAACAGGCCTCCCGAGCAAAAAAAGACTTCACCCTTGTTCCAAGTCGGGCCTTCGGAGTACCCCGGTCCCTCGGCGTAATGCTCGAACTCGACTTTCGCCAGCTTCTCGGCGAGTTCTCCCGTCGGTTCTTCGGCGAGGAGATCGCCGTCGCCGAATGCAGAGGTCATGCAGAAGGCGAGAAAAAATACGATCCGCTGCGCCGTCGAGTCGATCTGCATGAATACGCTCTTTCTATATATACCGTGAGGTTTTTTTTTCACCGCTCGCGTGCCAGTGGTATGAAATGTCGATCGTCATTGGGCGAAGCGGGAGCTTCGCGGACTTGCGTTCCCAAGCGGA
>JBJXGP010000279.1:0-5566 GCA_046160425.1 Planctomycetaceae bacterium | reverse complement strand
GTCGGGTTGCATATCCATGAATCGCCGCGATTGGCATCCACATCAACCGACGTCCTCAAACCCGGAATGATCGTGACCGTCGAACCAGGAATTTACCTGCCGGGCTGGGGTGGCGTGCGAATCGAGGATGACGTTCTGGTCACGCGTGACGGAGTGGAAGTCCTGACTTCTTTGCCAAAAGAATGGGACGACATAAAACGCGCCTGAATTTTCGTAAACCGACCCCTCAATTCAATTGCCATGCGAAAGCGACTGCCGAGATATTTTTACACTGAACCTTATCCCTGAGACTGGCGCAACTATGGCCAAAGATACGTCCAATAACGGACCGTTTGATCTCGAAAAACTCCGGACCCTGTTCGAACTGATGGAAAAACACAAGCTGACCGAAGTCAGCTTGCGCCGCGGGACCGAACAATGGCGATTCCGGCGCGGTCCGGAAGAATTCGCCGTTCCTTACGGCGCGGGTTATCCCATGCATCATGCGATGCATCCTCCATCACCGGTCGCTGCCGCCACGGCATCACCTCCCAGTACATCTGCTGCTGCACCCGCTACCGATGAGAGTTTGCTGGTGATCAAATCCCCGACGGTCGGGACGTTTTATTCCTCACCCAGTCCGGACGATCCGCCGTTCGTCAGAGCCGGTTCAAACGTCGGCATGGAAACGATCGTCTGCATCATTGAAGCGATGAAGGTCTTCAATCAGATTCCAGCGGAAATTCAGGGGACGATCGCCGAAGTCCTCGTGAAAACCGGCGACCCGGTCGAATTCGGGCAACCGCTGTTCCGCGTCCGACCGTAATGAATTCCATGCGACTATGCACAATTTGCTCGTGATAAAACCTGATGAGCGAGGCGAGTTCCCTTTTTCAATATCGCAACACGACTGCTAGCAACGATCCGATAACCTCATGTTTCAACGCATACTGGTCGCCAATCGCGGTGAGATCGCATTACGAATCATCCGCGCCTGCCGTGAAATGGGCATCGAGACGGTCGCCATTTTTAGCGAAGCCGATCGAGGTGCGCATTATCTCGACCTCGCCGATGAAGCCATCTGCGTCGGGCCGGCTCAAGCTTCCGAAAGCTATCTGATGATCAATCGCATCATCAGCGCGGCGGAAATCGGCAACGTGCAGGCAATTCATCCCGGATACGGCTTTCTCGCCGAGAATGCACATTTCGCCGAAGTCTGCCAGTCGTGCAATATCGAATTCATCGGCCCTTCTCACGAAGCGATGCAGCGGCTGGGGGATAAAATCACCGCCAAAAAAATCGCCGAGGAAGCTAAAGTCCCTCTTGTGCCCGGCAGCGGTGGATTGATCGAGCAGGAATCGCAGGCGATCGGCATCGCGGCTCATATCGGGTATCCCGTCCTCATCAAGGCGACCGCCGGGGGCGGCGGAAAGGGGATGCGCGTCGCCCGCAACGAAGCCGAACTCAAAACCGGACTCAAATCGGCCGCCCTCGAAGCTGAAAAAGCCTTCAAGAACGCCGGCGTCTATCTCGAAAAGTACATCGAGAACCCTCGTCATGTCGAAGTGCAGATCATCGCCGACCGTCACGGTCACGTCGTTCATCTGTGGGAGCGCGATTGCAGTTTGCAGCGACGGCATCAAAAGCTCGTCGAAGAAAGCCCCGGTCCGCTGCTCCCCGACGAAATCCGCGAAAACATCTGCAAGTCGGCGGTGCGGCTGATCAAATCCGCCGATTATACGAATGCGGGGACGGTCGAATTTCTGGTCGACAAGGATCTGAATTTCTACTTCATCGAAGTCAACGCCCGCATTCAGGTCGAACATCCCGTGACCGAACTGGTGACGGGGATCGACCTGATCCAGCAGCAGATCCGCGTCGCAGCGGGTGAAGCGTTGCCCTTCACACAGAGGCAGATCGTCAGCAAAGGGTCGGCGATCGAAGTCCGCATCAACGCCGAGGATCCTGACAACGACTTCCGCGGGTCGCCGGGCACGATTACGAAATTGCGGCTGCCGGGAGGGCCGGGGGTCCGCTTCGATTCGCACGTTTACGAAGGTTATAAGATCAGTCCCTACTACGATTCGATGATCGGCAAGTTGATCGTGCATCGCGAAACGCGGGCCGACGCCATCGCCTGCATGAGACGGGCTTTGGATGAGTTTGTCGTCGAGGGGGTGAAAACGACGATCCCGCTCGCCAAGAGAATTTTCCGGCATCCCGATTTCATTGAAGGCCGGGTCGATACCGGTTTCCTCGAACGCGCCTGGTAGACGTCGGAAACGGTCCCGATTTGAGAAATCTATTTTGTCGCGAGAATTTAAGTTACAATATCGAAGCGGGTTGATCGGTTATCGGTGCGATGCTGCTCCCATTGACGGGAATTGAACGCATGACGCCGGGGCTCAATCGAACGAATCAACGTGGAGTCAGCGAAAGTATGATGAAAGTCGGCATACTGACAGGCGGGGGAGATTGTCCGGGACTCAACGCGGTGATCCGCGCCGCCGTCCGCGTGATCGCGAATGCCCAGGGCCAGGTCGTCGGACTGCTCGAAGGCTGGCGCGGGGCCATCGACGGGCTTACGATGGATCTCACCGTCGAAAACACCGATGCGATCATTTTCCAGGGAGGGACGATTCTCGGTTCTTCGCGAACCAATCCCTATAAAAAACCGGCTGACGTCGAAAAACTCGTCGAAACCTACAAGCGGTTGGGCCTCGATGCCCTCATCGCCATCGGCGGCGACGACACGCTCGGCGTCGCCAATCGCCTGCACCTCGACCACGGACTTGGTCTCGTTGGTTGCCCGAAAACGATCGACAACGATCTCAGCGCCACCGACGTCACGTTCGGATTCGATACATCGATCAACATCGTGATGGAAGCGATCGATCGCCTCCGCACGACCGCCGAATCGCATCGCCGCATCATGGTGATCGAAACGATGGGACGCCACGCCGGCTGGATCGCCTGCTATTCCGGCATGTCGACCGCCGCCGATTACATTCTCGTCCCCGAAATCGAAGTCAACATCGCCGAGATGTGCGATCTGCTCATCAAACGCCGGCAAGCGGGTAAAAAGTACGGCATCGTCGTCGTCAGTGAAGGGGCCAAACTCTCCGATTTCGACGGCTTCGTTACGAAAGACGCCGTCGTTGACGACTTCGGCCACGTCAAACTCGGCGGCGTCGGCGACGTGATCGCCGAGATCATCGAAAAGAAAACCGGCATCGAAACCCGTGTGGTGACGCTCGGACATCTGCAGCGCGGCGGCCCCCCCAGCGCCTACGATCGCGTGCTGGGAACCCGCTGCGGCATTCACGCCGCCCGCATGGTCCTCAACCGCGACTTCGGCAAAATGGTCGCATTGCGCGGCACCAGGATCGTCCCCGTCCCGCTCTCCGAAGCCGTCGGCACGATGCGGATGCTCGACCTCGACTTCTTCGAGGAAGCTCGAGAGTTCTTCACGTGAGAGCCGTCAATTGGCGCGTGCAAGTCGCCCGCCAATTGACTGTTGCGGATAATCCCGATTGACACAATCGGCGATCCGCAGCACAATCCCGCGGCGTCTATCACTCCTCCGGGATGGTCTCTGCTCGCGGATACTCGATCATGATACTACGACTCACCAAAAAACGTGTCATCATTGGCCTCGCGTCGGGGCTCTGTCTGACGCTCGCGGCGATCATGCTGATCGATCGGCATGTCTCTACGTTTTCCAGTGACGTCACCAACGACGTCGAGCAGATCCCATCGAACAAAGTCGGCCTGCTCCTCGGCACGAGTAAGTATGCCTACGGCCGCCATAATCTGTATTTCACGTACCGCGTCAAGGCGGCCGCGGAGTTGTATCTCGCGAACAAGGTCGATTGCATCCTCGTCAGCGGCGACAATTCGACGCACGATTACAACGAACCGCAAGATATGAAGGATGCCCTGATCGCCTCAGGCGTTCCCGAGACGGATATCTATCTCGACTACGCCGGGTTTTCGACGCTCGATTCGGTGGTGCGGGCGAAGGAAGTTTTCCACGTCGATGCGTTGACGATCATCTCGCAGAAGTTTCATTGCGAGCGGGCGATCTATCTGGCGAAATCGAAAGGGATCGACGCCGTCGGCTTCAATGCGAAAGACTTCCACGGACCGCTGGCGCTCCGCGTGAAACTCCGCGAATACCTGGCCCGCGTCAAGGCCTTCATCGACCTCAACGTGCTCGACAGCCAGCCGAAGTTCCTGGGGGACGATCCGTATCAGTTAGGGTCGCGATGATCGACGCAGTTGTCTCGCCCATAGGATTCCGCAGAAGCCCGTGATGAATGCAAAAAGAGAAATTAACCAGACCAGTAACCACATCATTCTTTTAGCCGGATCCATGATGCATTCAATAAAACCGCCTATTCCTAAGATGGCAAAACCTAACGTCATGGGAAACGCACTTCCGTAGGTTGGTTCCAATTCCACCAGACAGTCAAGCTGACCATTCGGTATGCCGCGTCTCCGTTTCACAATGCCCTGCATTTGTTGATACGCATTGAATAACAGAAAAGGTGGTGCGAGATACTGCAAGTATTTGAACCAAGCAGGCAGAGTGGCGATTTGGATCGGCATCAAAGCAAGCGCAACCGCAAACGCCGAAAATAAAAGGACGACATCTACTCTCACAACCAACTCGTACCAATACGGACGGTTCTTCGTCGATTGTAAATAATCGGGTTGCTCCATCGGCGAAGACATCGCGTGAGACCCTCCCAGAAAATCCGTGACGGCAAAACCGGCAGGCGCAAATATTAGACTATCATATCTCATTGCGGTCTCAAGGGGACACTGAAAAATCCTCCCCCGAAACCCATTCCGCCCATTCCGGCTCCCCCCATGCCTCCCATCCCGCCACCCATCCCGCCCATGCCGGTCGGGGACATCAACTGGTCGCCGTATTCGACTTTACGGATTGTCTGCGCAATCAATTCGTGATTTTCGCGCGACTGCTTGATGATCATGACCGAGTTCTCGAGATACAGCACATTCTGAGCGGAAGAACTTTTCGCATTATCGCCCGATTTCCCGACGATCCCGCGACCTTCCAGGACGTCGGGGCGCGAAGCTAATATCGTGATGGTTCCGACAGCGTCTTGACGATCCTCGCTTTTCCAGGAATCGGGTTTCACCATTTGGGGCAGCAGCTTTTCCAGATCGGCAGTAATCAGAGTTGGAACGCGGTAATACAGGGTGAGGACTTCCTTGGGATCGACTTCGCTTCGATTTCGGGGTTTGGACGCCTTGAGCGCGAGACGGTAGTTTTCCAGCAGGTTTAACAAATCGGTGTGGACTCGCTCGGTATGACGTACGACCATCGTTCCCGGATTGGCAAATGCGATGTTGCCATTTCCGTTACCTTCTAATTGCCAACCGGACTGAGTCTGACTGTAAATAGCGTTTTCGAGTGCCATCGATTCCCCTTCGTCTCTGCACAAATCGCGAACGTCATAGACGGCGGTCAACATGATTTCTCGCGACTCATCCTCGGATGTAATGACGATGACGCCATCCAAAAAGACCCACGTTAAGTTGAACTTCGATAACAATG
>JBJXGP010000278.1:0-2828 GCA_046160425.1 Planctomycetaceae bacterium | reverse complement strand
GTATTCTTCGGCTGGCTTCCTTTGTATCTTCCGGAGTTATTCCCCACACATGCGCGCGCCACCGGTTCGGGAGTCTCCTTCAACTTCGGTCGAATCTTAACCGCAACCGGAGTACTGGCCACCGGTGCTCTGACGGCGTATTACCAGGAAGATTACGCCCGGGCAGGCCGCGTCACCAGTCTCGTCTATGCCTTGGGGATGATCATCATCCTGTTTGCCCCGGACACATCAAAGAAAAAGATCGCAGCCCCAGTCGCCGCAAATTGATATCCCGTTGCGAAGTCATCTCGATTGCATAACGGCAACTTGATCCAGCTCGATTCTCATTTGGAATCTTTCATGGGAAAATCGAGTTGCTCGTGTAGGAATTCGAACGTTCGCTCGCCATTGATGATGTGGCCTCCGTTGAAGTATTCGATCTCGGTTATATCTTGCAGGCCGAGTTGAGTGTATAACCAGCGCACCTTGGCGTATTCCCCGGCGACCCAGCTATCGATAGAGACTCCGTCGTGATGTCCCCGTTCAACCATGAATGCTCGCGGGATCATCAAGTAAGCCATCTCGGCATTATTGAAGGTATGCCCCAAGTTCCATTCGGGCATTTCGTATTGTGTGTGAAACGGATAACAGAAAATGTATTCGGTCGACGCAGTCTTGCGAATCCAATCGTTGAAACAGGCCGAACAGATGGAAAGTTTGTAGCGTTCGAGAATCGCGGGAATTCGCGACGCCGACCAGCCGCCGTAACTGAGGCCATAAAAGCCGATGCGCTCACCATCGACAAAGGGCAAGCTCTCCAGCCAATTCAAAATCTGCGTATGCTGGGCCACGATGATCGACCCCAATGAGGCTTTGAGGGGATTGAGCTTGCGCTGTAGCAGCATGAAGTTCTCTTTCCCCCGATAGGGATTATGCGGGGCAAACGTCACAAACCCTCTCTCGGCCAGCCGCGCGGCGAAGGCACGGTATGGCTGGAATCCCGGTCCCGTTGTCGTCAGCGTATCGGATGGAACCCCCTCTAAACCATGCTGACACACGACAACCGGCCGTTTTTCGCCGGGCTGGAGGTCGTTCGGGACGACGAGAATCCCCCAACAGAAGGTCTCCGACCAGAAATCGAGCACAACTTCATATGCCTTCCAGCGATCGGTCTCGGCAAAAAGTCGCGATCGCGGGCGAGGTTCAACCGCCGGTCCCTCAAGTTTGCCAATCACTTCGTCGTGAAAATGATTGCGGAACCCCGCCGAGTCCTGACTGAATTTTTCCACGGATGCTCGATCGCAACGATCGAGCATGAACTGATTGCGGACCTTATCCGATTTCGAGATGAGGTGCTGAACATGCTGTTCCAGTTCCTCAATACCACGGCGCTTTCGTCCGGAAAATGACTCAACATTTCTCGCATCGATCAATGGCTCGTCGGATGAAGCGGGGCGCCAATTCGTTATCGTCGGTTTGAGCCATGCCGCGAGCGAGTTTGCTGCCGGACTTTGCTCCTTCGCGTCAGCATTTCCATCGGCACCGTCCTCGGGAATGAGAAGTTTCGTCCAATCGGTCCATAGTGGATCGAGGTCTGTTGTCGTTCCGCTCCCATTTTTGAGTGCAGTCAATATTCGCGCATGCTCTGCGGAGACGGCATCGATTGACGGTGTTTCGAGACGCCCCGATGCTGCAACCAACCTGACCGGAGGCTCGGCCGACGGCGGGCCGACGACAGCCGGAACGGTTCGGTATTCGATATATAATCGTCGAGGAGCGATGAGCGTGGCCAACTCGGCATCACCGAATTCTTTGAGCAAGCCCCAGACGTTGCGATAGACCGGCTCTTTCCACAATAACTCTCGCGGACCGAAATACCCGCTCACCAGACAAAGATCGATGCGATGATCGACAGCGGCGGAGCAGAACGCAATCAGCCCCCCTTCGCCATAGCCGGCGACACCCACCGGAACATCGGCACCATATTTTTTCTGGTACCAATCGACCGCGGCGAGCGTTTTTTGGATTTCATACCCGATGACATGGCGTCCCATTTCAAAGGCCTGTCGGTAAATCCATTCGCGGTGCGGCTCGTTGGTCATGGCGATTTCGGGGACACCGGAAAATTCGCATTGTCGATCGACGAGCAGCGGCACGATGACCACGCAGCCGTTCTCCGCCAGCCAGCGGGCCCACGGTCTTACGGATTCAGAGCTTGCCGACGAAAGCCCCGCCAATTGTTCGGGAAGATGATCGGCATCCCCCAAAGCCACGATACAGGCCTTCGGTTGCTGCTTGGGTTGCAGGAGCAGCCCCTCGCCATGCACGCCATCGAGCACCGGCCAGCGAACCTGCCAGATCTGAATCAGATCGGTCTGGGCGATCAGCGCCGTCTCACGATCATCGCTGAGATATTCCATGCGAGGGGCGACTCGCGCATCAACGACACCAAGTATCGTACGCAAACGTTCCCGATTCGGGGAAATCGACCTCGCGTAATTTTCGCGAGATGAAATGTCATGTCGCCAGAATGAGGCTCTCTTTTCGACGCTGTCGAGCAATCGCCGGTCGAGTTCGCGATGCCACGCGGAGACCATTTTTTCCGAGAGATCGCCCTCGTCCACCAACAACGTCGTTCCGGGCAGATGGATTTCTTCTGCATCGACAATGTTACAACATAGCGATAGAGCTATGACAATTGAAACGGGGAGCAGGCGCATAGGAGAAATAACACGATCGTTCATTCAACGTCGCTCCTTGCGATGAGCTGTCGAAATAGCCGACAGAGGAAACAGAAGCTCGAACAATCGGCATCCCCAGTCATTCGCTCACTGCCGACTGACCCACGG
>JBJXGP010000277.1:0-14654 GCA_046160425.1 Planctomycetaceae bacterium | reverse complement strand
GGCTGCCCCATGGCATTCATCGTCGCGTGACCGCCCGCTGCCGCGGGCTGAAACTGAGCCCAGGCGGCATCCGCCGGCGTCATGGCCGACGATTGTGGATACCCCACCGCTCCATAGTTCATACCGGGAACCCCCGGTATGTAATCACCGGGGAGTGCTGACTCGTATCCTCCCGATCCCTGTCCGGGATAATTCGGATAGGACTGTGCCCAACCGCTTCGACTGATCGTCGCGACAAGACACACGCTCAACAGTGGTGTGAGCCAGCGAGGTAACCGCATCGTTGCGTCCTTTTAATCAGCGTTCGTTAACATTCCAAATCAGACAGATCATCAGATCCGAACTCTCAATAACGGACTTCGCCCAGCGCAGAGAACACGGACCTAACGGAAGTATCGGTTGAGGAACCAGGTAATCTGTAACGATTGTTCCGAAAATAACGGTTTTTCCAATTCGCCGGATTGTGCGGAAAATGACGATTGTAACTCCCGTGAAAATTCTCTGAGGCTCATCCATTGCGGTCACGGCGTCGCATAAAACATGGGCCTATATGTCCGCATCTCTTTTCAATATAATCACTTGCAAACGATACCCCACAAGAATTTCCGGCTGTTGTGCGTTGAACCTCGCGCGAAAAATATCGCGGGAACCAGTTGAGGATTCCTGATCCTCCGCTACAATCCCTCTGAATCGATGCCTCATCGGATATTGTCACTTTCCCCCATTCAAATCAGCAAACGTTTATCTATCTGACGATAACCATCTCTGAGATGTGTTCGAATGTGGTTCTGGGCGGACCGGCAACATTCATCACATCATCAATGATCAACCCGGATACGGACGGAGAACATGGCGCAGCAGTACATCATGACGATTGAAGATCTCACGAAGATCTACGAGCAGAAAGAAGTCCTCAGCAACATCTGGCTTGCCTTTTACCCCGGTGCGAAAATCGGTGTCCTCGGCAACAACGGCTCGGGTAAAAGTACATTGCTCCGCATCATGGCGGGTGAAGATACCGAATTCATCGGAACGGTTCGCCCTGCGAAGAATATCCGGATCGGGTATTACCCCCAGGAACCGCGCCTCGATGAAACCAAGACCGTCGACGAGTGCATTCAGGAAGGAGTCGCCGAATCTCAGGGGATTCTCGACCGCTACAACGAAATCAACATGAAGCTCGGGGATGACATGACCCCCGACGAGATGGAAAGCCTGCTCAACGAACAGGCGAAACTTCAGGACACCATCGACGCGGGCAATCTCTGGGAGCTTGATCGAGTCGTCGAGATCGCCACCGACGCCATGCGTCTCCCTCCGGGAGATCGGCTGGTCAGTCTTCTGTCCGGTGGCGAAAAACGCCGCGTCGCGCTCTGCCGTTTGCTGCTGCAGAATCCCGACATCCTGCTGCTCGATGAACCGACCAACCATCTCGACGCCGAGTCGGTCGGCTGGCTGGAGCGTTTTCTGCACGAGTTCCCCGGGACCGTCGTCGCAGTGACTCACGATCGCTACTTTCTCGATAACGTCGCGGGATGGATCCTCGAACTCGATCGCGCGAAGGGATATCCCTACGAAGGGAACTATTCGTCGTGGCTCGAACAGAAACAGGCGCGTCTGGCCGTCGAAGAAAAGCGGGAATCCAACCGCCAGAAACTTCTCAAGCGCGAACTGGAATGGGTCCGGATGTCTCCCAAGGCCCGCGCCACCAAGAGCAAAGCGCGACTGCAATCTTACGAAGCGCTCGCCGCCCAGCAGTATGAAGACCGCGACGAGTCGGCCGATATTCAGATCCCGATGGGCCAACCGCTCGGCGATCTGGTAATCCGCGCCGAAAACGTCTCCAAAGCCTACGACGACCAACTGCTGTTCGAGGGGATGACCTTCAACCTCCCGCGCGGCGGAATCGTCGGCGTCATCGGGCCTAACGGAGCCGGCAAGACCACGCTGTTCAAGATGATCATGGGGATGGAACAGCCCGATCAAGGCCAGATCCGCATCGGGGATACGGTCGCGCTCTCGTATGTGAATCAATCGCGAGATGCGCTCAATCCCGACCTGACGGTCTATGAAGAAATCTCCGGCGGACAGGATCAGCTCATCATCGGCGGGACGAAAATCCACGCCCGCAGTTACGTGGGACGCTTCAACTTCAAAGGCCCCGATCAGCAGAAACTCGTCAAGGAACTCTCCGGCGGCGAGCGAAATCGCGTCCATCTGGCGAAATTACTCCGTTCCGGTGGTAATATGATTCTGCTGGACGAACCGACGAACGATCTCGACGTTGATACCTTGCGATCGATCGAAGAAGGCTTGATGAACTTCGGCGGATGCGCCATGGTCGTCAGCCACGACCGCTGGTTTCTCGATCGCATCGCCACACACATTCTGGCCTTCGAAGGAGACAGCAAAGTCGTGTGGTTCGAAGGGAACTACGAAATGTACGAACAGCAAAAACACGAACGGCTCGGCGTCGAAGCCGATCGCCCCCATCGCCTTCACTACAAGCCGCTGGTGCGGACTTAAAGCGGTTGCGGTTATGAAACCACTCGACCTTCTCGTCGTGGCCCCTCACCCCGATGATGCAGAACTCAGCGTCGGCGGAACGATCCTGCGCGCCGTCGAAGAAGGTCTTTCTGTCGGTGTCCTCGATTTGACGAACGGAGAACCGACTCCCCACGGCTCGCCGGAAATCCGCGCGCAAGAAACCGCCGCCGCAACCGAAGTCTTGCAGTTGTCGTGGCGCGGCAATCTGGAACTCCCCAACCGCAGCCTCGAACCGACGCTCGCAGCGCGGGCGAAGTTGGCCGGGGTCTTTCGTCAGACGCGGCCGAAGATTATCTTTGCCCCGTATTGGGAGGACGTTCATCCCGATCACGTCGCCGCCAGCCGGCTCGTCGACGATGCGAGATTCTGGTCGAAGCTGACGAAGACTGACATGCCGGGCGAACCGTATTGGCCGCCGCGGATGTACTACTACTGGAGCATTCATCTCCGCATCCATCCGCAGCCGAAATTCGTGATGGACATCAGCCCGTATCTCGACCGGAAAATTCAGGCGATCGGCAGTTACGTCAGCCAGTTCGTCACGGGACGCCCGTCCGATTTCCCCACCATTCTGGACGACGTGCGCGACCGTGCCCGCTACTGGGGCTGGTCGATCGGCACCGCATTCGGTGAACCGTTCGCCGGCCGGGAAGAATTCGGCGTCAACAACGTGAAATTGTCGTTGTTCTGATCGCGTTTGTTGTGGAAATGCGTGATCGCACGCGGGGAGTCGAAGCGTGATCCGTGTCGAGTTTTACGGGATTCCACGAAGCCGCGCCGGCATCGAAGCTCTCGACGTTCACGAGGGATCATTGAGCGAAGTGCTGCGGACCCTCGGCGAACGACTTCCGCGATTCGCCGACGATTGCCTCGACGGTTCCGATCTCCGTTCCGGTTTTCTCGCCTGCATCAACGGCAAGCAGTTCACCACCGACGGCGGGCAAACGCTGCACGATGGCGACTCGCTGCTCATCCTCTCCGCCGACGTCGGCGGTTAACGAATTTCAGTATGACGGATATCACCTCAAGCGGGTAGCCCCGGTTGCTCGTCAACCGGGGTCGCGCAGCGACAAGAGGCTTAGGCTTGGTCCGCACAGACAAGAATGTCTGTGCCACCAGAATCTTTTTGGGAGCGGACTGTCCCCACCACGATCTATCGCACATAATTCTTGAACATCGATTATTGTCGGCCGGCGAATTATTATCATGACGAACACGAACAATACGTCACCCATCGCCTCACTTCTCACACCGCAAGGCCGAGGGGCCGTCGCGTCGATTCAGTTACGAGGGGACGCAGCACAGACGATATCGATCCTCTCTCAACATTTTCGACCGAAACACATCGCGGGGGACACACTCGGCGAGATCGGCCGGATTCGCTACGGGACGTGGGGCCGACACCCTGCCGAGGATGTCGTCCTCTGCCGCACGAGCGAGATAAACTGGGAAATTCACTGCCACGGCGGATTCGCGGCCTCCGAGAGAATCCTCGCCGATCTGTCGGCATCGGGGGTGAAGATTGTCCCCTGGCATGACCTCATCGCGGCGGAGTCCGGCGTCCTGGAGACCGAATTTCGCCTGGCCTTGTCGCAAGCCAGCACGATGAAAACAGCAGAGTATATCCTGCGCCAATCGAACGGACTTTTCGCCCGCGAGATTTCATCGATCCGCGATCAGCTTTTGCAGAAAGCCGAAACCGCCGTATGTCTGCAACGTCTGCGAATGATACTGAAGTGGTCAACATTCGGTCGGCGGTTGACTCAGCCGGCGGAGGTCGTCATCGCCGGCCGACCGAATGTCGGCAAGTCATCACTGATCAATGCGTTGCTGGGCTTCACGCGGTCAATCGTCTTCGACCAGCCGGGAACGACCCGCGACGTTGTCACCGCCGAGACCGCGTTCGACGGCTGGCCGATCCGCCTGAGCGATACGGCGGGAATGCACGAGACCGCCGACCAACTCGAACAATCGGGCATCGACCGCGCCCGCCAGAAGCTCAGCGATGCCGATTGCCAAGTGATTCTTCTCGACCGCAGCCAGCCGTCGCAGGAAACCGACCGCAAGCTTCTCGCCGATTTTCCCGATGCCCTCATCGTCGTTCACAAAATCGATCTCCCGCCAATGTGGGATGCCAATCCATTCACACCGCGCATCGACGTCTCGTCGAAGACCGGCGAGGGGATCGATCAACTCATTGCTGCAATCGTCGAAACTCTGTTCCCGGAACTCCCCCCGGACGATGCAACAATCCCGTTGACTGAGCGGCAATGTCGATTGCTGGAGCAGACGAGCGAGGCGTTGGAGCATGGTGATCGAACCATCGTAGCCGTGAGCCTGTCCGCATTGATGGAATAAATGGTGGGCAAATCTCACCCTACGCCGGCAGATATTCCTTCCCCACCATAAACCGCATCGTATACGTGGCGACTTGCATTTGACCGGGGCGTAAATCGCCGATGAGGTTGATGAAACTGCGGGCCTCTTTTTTTGTCCAACCGTAACGCTCGCCGAGCCACAGAATCATTTCGCGCAACGCGATCCACTGGGCGCTCTCGGCGGGGCGGTCGGCTCCCACGGTCACGAGATGCGTCGGCGTTTCGATGCGGATGCCGGTTTGTGTGCGCGTCCAATTTTTGAGGATGTCGACCGACAACATCACCTCGGCGCGCATTTCGCAACCGCTCACCTCGCCATCCCCTTGATACGGATGGCAATCGCCGAGATACAACAATCCGCCGGGAACGCTCACCGGCAGATAGACCGTCGAACCGGCACAGACTTCAGGAACATCGAGGTTGCCGCCGTGACGGCCTGCTCCGCCGGCGGTGAGCGATTCGAGATGCGGTGCGGTCCCGATGCAACCGATCATCGGCCGCACGGGGATTTTCAGCGGGAGCTTCCCGGTCGCCGTCTCGAGTTCGTAATGCACGTGGCCGTCGTGAATGTCGACCAGTTGCGTGACCGGTTCGTCGAACCAGTCCTGCATGTGGTACAGCACCGGCCAGTAGCCGAAAAATCCCTGCGTGTCGCAATCCATCTTTTGAATGCGGATTGCCAGCGTATCCCCCGGTTCGGCCCCCTCGATAAAGATCGGCCCGGTCACCGGGTTGCCGTAATACGGTCCTTTGGAACGGAGCGAAAGGACATGCTCGGCGGTGATCGTTTCGGGAGTTCTCGTCTGCCCGGTGCGGGAATCTTCCGTCTCGACAAGAAACGTCTCCCCCGGCTTGACCCAGAGCACGGGCGCGGGGCGATGATCGAACACGTAACTGATTTTATCTCGCGTCACGCGCTGCATGGTTTCGGAATCCTGTCATCAAGTAGGAGTACAGGCTTCAGCCTGTCTTGGCAGCCCGTTGAAAAATGATCGAATGCTGAAATTCATGAGCCGGGTGGTTTATCCACCCGGTCTTTTTCCACCGGTTATGAACCTCACTGCTGGGCAAGCCAGCAGTGGCACACTTTTTCAACGGGCTGTTAGGTTTTACGTTCAAGTCGATATCGCCAAGTTTCTCGCATCGAAGACGAGAATTCCAGTCTGTGCGTTTCAGTGGGGAGAAAATTATCCACACGATCTGATATAATCCCAACCAACATAGACAGGCCGAAGCCTGTATTCCTACGAAAACAACTTATTTCCGTCTCATGGATCATCCGCATGATGGCTCAATCGTTGAACATGACCGTCGATGAACTGTATACATCAGAGATTGATGAATACGGCACGCTCGCGACGACCGGCGAAGGTCCGGCGGGGAAACTTCCACTCGATGATGAACTCCTCCGCGAAAGCCCGAGCGGGGACCTCTTCGGCCTGACTCAGAATGCAGGGATGGGCTGGGATCCCAACCAATTGTTGCGGAAGCAATTTCTGATCCTCAGCACGCAGGGGGGAATTCGCGCGGAAGACGGACACCCGATCGCGCTCGGCTATCACACCGGGCATTGGGAAGTGGGACTGCTGATGCGCGCCGCCGCCGAAGAATTGCATCGGCTGGAACGACTCCCCTTCGCCGGTTATGTCAGCGACCCGTGCGACGGACGGACCCAAGGAACGCCCGGCATGATGGACAGCCTGCCGTATCGCAACGATGCGGCGATCGTTCTGCGTCGGCTCGTCCGCTCTCTGCCGCAACGAAAAGGAATCATCGGCGTCGCCACGTGCGACAAAGGTCTCCCGGCGATGATGATGGCGCTGGCCTCGTTTCACGATCTCCCGTGCGTGATTGTCCCCGGCGGTGTCACGCTCCCAGCGCGAAACGCGGAAGACGCCGGGAAGGTCCAGTCGATCGGCGCCCGCTTCGCACATGGAGAAATCAGCGTCGATTACGCCGCCGAAATGGGCTGCAAGGCCTGCGGCAGTGCAGGGGGAGGGTGCCAGTTTCTCGGTACGGCGGCGACGGCGCAGGTCATCGCCGAGGCACTCGGAATGTCGCTGCCCCACGCGGCGCTCGCACCGTCGGGCCAGGCGATCTGGCGCGAAACGGCCCGACGCAGCGCCCAGGCGGTTGTGTCACTCGAAGAGCAGGGGCTTGCGATGGGGGACATCCTCACCGACGATGCGCTGCACAATGCGATGGTCGTCCACGCGGCGGTCGGAGGATCGACGAATCTCTTGCTGCACATTCCCGCGGTCGCTTTCTCGGCAGGGTTGCGCCGACCGACGGTCGCCGACTGGAGCAAGATCAATCGTCAGGTGCCGCGGCTCGTCGATGTGTTGCCGAATGGCCCGAAGGGACATCCCACGGTGCAATTCTTTCTCGCGGGTGGGGTCCCCGAGGTGATGCTCCATCTGCGCGAACTCGGTCTCTTAAGACTCAATGCGTTGACCGCGACCGGCAGACGACTGGAAGAAGTGCTGGATTGGTGGAGCCGGTCCGAACGACGATCGCGGTTGCGAACGATCCTCAAGGAACAGGATGGCATCGATCCCGACGATGTGATCATGTCGCCGGCGCGTGCGCGCGAACGGGGGTTGACGAGCACCGTCACGTTCCCGCTCGGCAACATCGCTCCCGAAGGATCGGTCATCAAGAGCACGTCGATCGACCCGAGCGTCGTCGATCCCGATGGAGTGTATCGCAAGACCGGCCCCGCGCGAGTCTTCACGTCTGAGCGCGATGCCATCCGCGCGATCAAGGGCTTATCGGATCGCAAAATTCAACCTGGCGATGTGATCGTACTGCTCGGTCGCGGTCCGTTGGGGGCGGGGATGGAAGAGATTTATCAGATCACGTCCGCCCTTCGTTATTTGCCGTTCGGCAAGCAAGTCGCCGTCATCACCGATGCCCGATTTTCGGGGGTTTCGACCGGGGCCTGCATCGGACACGTCGGCCCGGAAGCGCTCGCGGGGGGGCCGATCGGCAAACTCCGCGAAGGGGATGTGATCGAAATCGAGGTCGATCGGAATGAACTCACGGGCAAAATCAACTTCATCGGTTGCGACGGTCGACGATTTTCTCCGGAGGAAGGAACGCGAATTCTTGCGGAGAGAAATACGATCGCAGAACTTGCTCCCGATCCGCTTTTGCCGGACGATACAAAACTGTGGGCCCTCTTGCAGCAGATCGGCGGCGGGACCTGGGGCGGATGCGTGTACGACGTCGATGCGATCGAGCATGTGATCCAGGCCGGCGTGAAAGCGTTGCGAGCAAACGACAAAGTTTAGTTTTCTTGAAGGCGGAGATGACGCAATTGAAGTCCGTGTCGCAAGTTTTCAAAATGAGAAGAAAAGATCTCGCACGAAGACACAAAGTCACAAAGTCACAAAGAAGAGCATGACGGGTCAGAACTGAATTCTTAATTCTTTCTGGCTTTGTGCCTTCGTGACTTTGTGAGAGATTGTTCCGATGTCTTTCACGTTGTTGCTACGTTTACCGATTGAATGATTTCGAGACGGCTACTGGAGTCAACATTTTGATATTGCCCAACACATCGAACGGATTCTACCTGAGACTCATACTCTCACTGATGTTTTCGTTGGCCGCGATCCATGCGGTGTCGCAAGCTGGCGAGGATCAACCGCCGGGCAACATCGAACATCCGGGATATCAACTTCTTCGCACGAAACCGTTGCTTCCCGCCGATTTCGATCAGCAAGTCTTCGACGAGTTATGGAAAATCTGGCCCGAGCCGTTTCGTTCGGAGGCGGAAATTTTTACGCCCGCAGAACGTCGACGACTGACGTTTTTGCGATACGGATTGCACGAGGCTCCGGAAAATACGCAGCACATCGGCCCGGCACTCGGTTATGTCGACGACGGCAAGACGGGATGGGTCATGAACTGCTTTTCGTGCCACGGCGGCAAGGTCGCGGGACGGATCATTCCCGGATTGCCGAACACGCATCTCGTTTTGCACACGCTGACCGAGGATGTCCGGCTGACGAAATTGCGGCTCTCGAAAAAGCTGACACATCTCGATCTCGGCTCGCTGCACATGCCGTTGGGAACGACGCGGGGGACGACGAACTCCGTCATCTTCGGAGTCGCCCTCGGCTCGCTGCGGACCGTCGACATGGAGGTCAAACTCGACAATCCGCGTCCCGCATACGTGCATCACGACATGGATGCCCCGCCGTGGTGGCATTACCGCAAAAAGAAAATGTTGTATGCGGATGGTTTTTCACCCAAGAACCATCGCGTGCTCATGCAGTTCATGATGATCCCGCGGAACGGCCCCGACGTCCTCAAAAGTTGGGAACCCGACTTCGAAGTGATTCAGGACTATCTGAATTCGCTCACGCCGCCAAAGTATCCCTTCGACATCGATCGCGAACTCGCCTCACGGGGTGAGATGATTTTCAACGCGAACTGTGCTGAATGCCACGGAACCTACGGCGAGAACGAGAAGTACGATCAACGGATCATCCCCCTCGATGAGATCGGCACCGACCCCCTCCGCTGGGAATCGCTAACGGTCGAATATCGCGCGATGATGAGTAAAAGCTGGCTCAGTCGCTACGGCCAAGACCCGGTGATCGCCGACACCGCCGGATATGTCGCCCCGCCGCTGGACGGGATCTGGGCCAGTGCGCCGTATCTGCACAACGGCTCGGTCCCGTCGTTATGGCATCTGCTGCATCCCGATGAGAAGCCGCAAATCTGGAAGCGCACCGAGAACGGTTACGACACCGAACGTGTGGGACTCGAAATCAGCACCTTCGAGGCGATCCCAAATGAAGTCAAAAGCAAGTCTGACCTCCGCGAATATTTCGACGCCTCGCAACCGGGAAAAAGCGCCGAGGGGCATCTTTTTCCCAATCGTCTGAACGAAGACGAACGCCGGGCGGTGCTGGAATATTTGAAGACGCTTTAACGAAAAAAGATGAGCCGCAAGAAACGCAAAAGGACGCAAAAAGGTCGGAAGTTAATCTTCCTCTTTTCTTGCGTCTCTTCGCGTTATTGCGACTATCGATTTTTTAATTCTTCATCGCCGCCCCGAGAATTTTGGACGTGCTTGGGCGCATGATGCGTTCATCGACCAGTTCGCCTTTCAGCAGCGTGTTGCGGACGTCCTTGCCGGAGATGAAGACGGGTTTTTCGTCTTTATGCCGTTCCATCAGATCGACTCGGCCGATGGAGTCGTAGTACGCGGCGAAGCCGACGTTGACCGGCTTGATCTTCAGGTCTCCGCCGAGCTTATTGAAGATCTCCTGAGCGTCGAAATCACCCCAGATCGCAGAACCATCGTAATACGGGGCATCGGCGTGTTTGCGGCCGATGACGATGTGCGTGTATCCCATATTCTGGCGATAAATCCCGTGCATGACCGCTTCTTTCGGGCCGCCGTAGAGCATCTTGATGTCGAGACCGAGCAGCGCCACGCGATCGGGAACGCTTTCGCCTCTGGCCTTCCACAGTTCGACGTCGCTATCCCCTTCACCCATGCCGCGTTGATCGATCAGCGCTTCGTACGTCTGCATGCGGATCTCGGCGTTGACGTCGTCTCCTTTGGTTTCGCCGATCAGCGGATTGAGGACCGCACCGGCATTCTTCCCTTCGCGGAGCAGCGTTTCGAGACCGTACACGAGTGCATACTCATGGGCGCGGTGCAAAGGATTGCGCGTCTGAAACGCGACGACGGCGTCCCAACCTTTCCCCGCCAGAAACTTGCGGACTTCACGCGGCGTCAGCACATACTTGCCGAACTTGGCGTTCTTCGGTTGCGGCAGGGCCTGAATCGTTCCCCCCAGCAAGTGCGTTTTGCCTTCGTCTCCCTTGAGCACCATGTCGGCACCGGGATGATCGATGCGATCTGTGAGATAGACCGATCGCAAATACTTCAGCTTCGGCCAGGGGAAGACGTCGCTGACGCTCAACGTGCCGATGATTTCTCCGTCCGGATTTTTCAGTGCCACCTTGTCACCCGCCTTAATCGTTTTGGCGAGATCGGCGGTAATGGGGAGCGCGATCGGAACCGTCCAGGCGTACTTCTTGCCGTTGTGTTCGATCACCGAGTCTTCGAGTACGCGATTGTAAACTTCGGAAGTCATCGGACCGGTGAGCGGGCTGAGCGTGCCGTCGCCAAAGCGGTACACGGTCGACACATCGGCGAGCGAAACGGGAACGGCGGGCAGACTCGCCGCCTCGGCCTTGAAAGCGTCAATCTGATCGGCGGGGACGGTGCAGCAAACAGGTTCGGTGAGACCACCATGAGGAGGGATAAGATCGGCCATTGCTGTGTGTTCCTTGATAAATGTGGGCTTTAACATGCGTTTCAGCCCGACACATTAGGGAATCGGCGAATTTCCGTCAAGGAATGTTGCGAACGGGGTGGGAAATGAATGATGGGGGGATCGGGAGATCGGTGGATGGGGAGTGAAAACCAGTCTCTTTTCTATCTCCCTATCACCCTATCTCTCACCCCCGTAGACCCGCTTGCTGCAACAGCCGATCGGTCGACCGGTACGCCTCGGCGACCCATTCCTCGATCTTGCTCGGCTCGGGGGAATATTCGAGTTCGATCGAAATCGCCCCGTCGATATTGAGTTTTTTGATCTCCTGCAAGTACGGCTCGAACGGCACGACGCCGCGGCCGGGGGGGAGGTCGCCGTGGACTTTGCCGTCGCAATCGGAGATGTGGACGTGAATCGCTTTCCCCTTGAGTTTTTGCAACTCCGCAGGCGGGACATCGGCGAGCAGCAGGTGTGAGATATCGATGTTTGCCTGCAAGTCCGGATGCGCGACATCGTCAATGAATCGCACCATCCGCTCGACATTGTTCAGCAGCGACAACGGAAACGGCTCGAGCTCGAGGGCGATCTGCACTCCCAGCGTGGCGGCGTACTCCGCCAGCAATCGGCAATTCGCGACCCCCGTCTGCCATTGTTCGTCGGGTTTGATCACTTCGCGATTCCATATGTATTCGCCGAGCACGAGCAACACATTTTTCGCCTCGTATTCGTAGGCGAGATCGAGATACCGCTGCACCCGTTCGATGTGAAACCTTTGTACGCTCGGGTTGAAATCGATCAGCCCGACGGCGACGCAGGCGATGGAAACGATCGGCAAATCGAACCGATCGCATTCCCGCTTGATCAACTGCCGCTCGCGGACGTCGATATCGAGCGGATCGGTGAAGATGTCGATCGAATCGAAACCGAGTTCCTTCGTCTTGCGGATACCCCAAGCCGTATCCCGCCCCGCTTGCGCCCAGGCGGAGTTGATCAAGCCGAGTTTCATGGTTGAACCCTTTACTCTATATCGGAGTGGTGAACACATTTCGTGATGGGGGGATCGGGAGATGGGGAGTCAGAATGGTTTCACTCCCTATCACCCCATCTCCCGATCTCCCTATCCGGTAATTCGCAATGACATCGTAAAATTTACCAGAATGCACACATCGGCACATCCTCGTCGAGCTTGATTTCTGGTCGCCAATTCCTTCTGATGCTCTGCATGGACCTGCATCTTTACAATCAGACGACAGTCATCACCGGCGGTGCCAGCGGTATCGGGTTGGCGGTCGCCGAGCTTTTTGCCGCGGAAGGATCTCCCGTCGCGCTGTGGGATGTTTCCGCAAAAACAGCGGATGTCGCCGCCGATCTTGCACAGCGACATGGTGTCAAAGCGATCGGTGTCACCGTCGATCTCACGCAGGAATCGCAAGCTGTCGAGGCCGTGTTGCAGACCGAACGGCAACTCGGGGCGATCGAGCATCTCGTGCATTGTGCGGCGATCGGTTCGGGGAAATTCGGCTTTCCGTTCTCGAATCTGGTCCCCAACGACTGGAAAAAAGTACTCGAAGTCAACGTGATGGGGATGGTCCATGTGGCGCATGCGGTTGCTCCGCGAATGCTCGAACGCAAGCGGGGGACAATGGTCTTTCTCGCCTCGGTCGCGGGCCAAATCGGTTCGCAGACCGACCCGCCGTATAGCGCCTCGAAGGCGGCGAACATCAATTTTGCGCAGTGCCTGGCGAAGGATCTCGCTCCGCATGGCATCCGCGTGAATACGGTCTGCCCCGGCATGGTCAAGACGCCGCTCAACGAAAGTGTCTGGAAGGCATGGCACGACCAGCAACCGCCCGAAAAGCGATTGAGCTACGACGAGTGGGCCGCCGACAAGATCAAGAACGTGATCCCGCTGCGAAGCTGGCAGACACCAGCGGATATCGCGGATATGATCGTGTTTCTCTCCTCCGACCGCAGCGCCCAGGTCACCGGCCAGACAATCAACGTCGACGGCGGGTTTGTGATGCACTGGTAAATATTGACGGACCGTTAAGACCATGACTGTTATGATCACGGTCAATCATTTATGTCTCTCCCTTGATTTGCAATTGACGCCATTTCGAATATGATGGATGTGATCGAATTCCGCTGAAGAAATGTGACCTGCCCGACTGTCTCCCGCCGGATTTCATGCCTCGGATCAACATCATTTACGATATCCGCCGACGATTTGTGGATTCTCGTTCATGGAACACCTGCGACGCTGGCAGAATTCCGGCTGGATCGCTTAAATTGTATTGTCAACTGAGATCATGATACCGCAATTCATCACAACATCAGATGGGACAAAAGAATAGTCCCAATCCGCGATCGACGATCTGGAGAACGAACACTGTGACGACCAACATTGATGCGCTGTGCAAGGCAGCCAAATCGAAACTCGACGCCCATACCTGCGAATCCGTGGCATGGCATTTTCACCCGTCGACGGGATCGCCGTTCTGGCTCGAAACCGCCAAGACGCTGAAATTCGATCCGCTGAAAGAGGTCAAATGTTTCGACGATCTGAAAAAGTTTCCGGAGTTCGAAGACGACTGGCTGCGCGGCGGCCCGGTTCGTCGCTGGCTCCCCAAGGGACTCGAAGGAAAGCCGCTCTACGTCTTCGAAACCGGCGGCACGACGGGGATTCCCAAGTCGCGGCTCGTCGTGGAAGATCATTGGCTCGATTACGAAATCTTCAGCGATACCTTGCCGGATGAATCGTTCCCCCGAGATGCCGATTGGTTGATGCTCGGGCCGTCCGGTCCGCGACGTTTGCGACTCGCCGTCGAACATCTCGCCCAGTATCGCGGCGGGATCGCCTTCTGCGTCGACCTCGATCCGCGCTGGGTCGTGAAGTTGCTGAAAAAAGGGGACATCAAAGGGATGGAAGCCTATCGCGATCACGTGATCGATCAGGCTCTCACGCTGCTGTCCGCCGGGCATAATATCAAGTCGATGTTCACCACTCCCAAATTGCTCGAAGCCCTCGCCATGCGATTGATGGATCAGGGTTCGAGCATCAAGGAAGCGGGAATCACCGGCATCTTCTGCGGCGGAACGGAATTCACGCAGCAGTGGTATCGCTTCGCCCGCGAAGAACTTCTCGGACCCGACGTCTACATCACGCCGACCTACGGCAACACGCTGATGGGACTCGCCTGTGGCAAGCCGTTCGACCCGGCCGACAACTTCAAGATCACCTACTACGCTCCGCAGCCGCGAGCCGTCATCGAGACCGTCGAGTTCAAGGACTACAACCAAGTCGTCCCCTACGGCAGCACCGGCCGAGTGAAGCTCTACACGATGACCAAAGAACTCTTCGTACCCGGCTTCATGGAGCGTGACGAAGGGGAACGCGAACTCCCTCACGACAAATATCCGTGGGACG
>JBJXGP010000276.1:0-3856 GCA_046160425.1 Planctomycetaceae bacterium | reverse complement strand
GAGGCGGGCGCCCTCCCCTTCCGCAAACACCAGCACGCGCACGGTCTTGCCCAGGCCATGGGGCAGAACCACCACATCGCGCACGGCATCGGCCTCGGAAAAAAAAACGCATTGATGCGCGAACATGGCCCGGCGGTCCACGTCATGCGCTCGATCAAGCTTGCGCTCGATCCGCTCAATCTGATGAATCCGGGAAAAGTCTTGTGATTGATCCCTGCCCTCAATCTGGCATTCTCGCGCATTCGTCCGATATGATGCGCGGCGGAAAATAAATCGCACACACTCAACATCACTGAAACCCTTGAGAATCCAACAGGAGCGACGGCATGCTGACGCCAGAAATTCGTGCGCGGGATTTTCCTTCGCTGACCAATATGACGTATCTCAATACCGCGGCGGAGGGTATTCCCGCCCTCAGCGTGAAAGAGGCGATGCTTGCTTACTTCGCCGATAAACTGACCGGCATGGATGGCCGCGGTCCGCATTTCGAGCAACTCAAGCAGGCGAAGGAACACGTCGCGACCTGTTACGGGCTGACCGCCGATGAGATTGCGATCTGCTCCTGCACGTCCGAAGCCTACAATTTGCTTTCCCTCGCTTTGCAACTGCAAGCGGGAGATGAAGTCGTCATCAACGATCTCGACTTTCCCGCCGGTGCGACTCCCTGGCTGCAATCGACCTGCCCGGCGACGGTTCACGTCTGGAGGGCCGTTAACGGTGCCTTGCGGACGGAGGATCTCATCCCGCTGCTCAATTCCCGCACCCGGTTGGTGACGACGTCGCTGGTCAGCTTCTTTAACGGCTACATGATTCCCCTCGATGAAGTGACCGCCGCGGTCCACAAACATTCCTCGGCGTTGCTAGCCGTCGATGTGACGCAGGCACTGGGGCGAATCCCGCTCAAACTCAACGACGTCGACTGGATCGTCAGCAGCACCCACAAATGGATTCTCGGCCCGCACGGCGGAGGGTTGGTCGGCGTCCCCGCACGCAGTGCCGAGAAGTTAACCGTCCCCGCCGGCGGTTGGTATCATCTCAAGGATGCCTTCGGAGCCGGACGTTTCGACAACGCCATCAGTGTTCCCGGCGCGGCGGGCTTCGCCGTCGGGATGCCGAACTTCCCCGCGATCTACCCCATCCGAGCTGCGCTCGAATACCTGCTCAACGTCGGCATCGAATCGATTTACCGCTCAGCTCAACCTTTAGTCGAGATGTGTCATCAGGAACTCAAAAAGCTGCCGGTCGAAATGCTCACCCCGCCGACCGGACCAATCGCGGGGATTCTCGCGTTCCGACATCCCAAAGCCGAGCAACTGCATCAGCACTTGCACTCCAAGAACATCCATGTGATGTCCCACGCCGGGAGACTGCGCATCGCCATCCACGGCTACAACACCGCCGCCGACATCGAACGCTTGCTGAGTGAACTGCGGGCGGCGCTCGGTTGAGGGAAAATCATTGCAAAAACTTGCCGCCGTCCCAACTGTCGAATGCCCCACCACATTTGTGATTCGGATTCTTTAGGTTGTAATCATTGACGTGCACAAGAAGTCGGCTAATGGCTAACGCGAGTTCGTCAACTGTTTCACAGAATGGCACGAATTGCTGAGTTTCATGCTGCCACCATCCAACTTCCGCGTTGCTATTCACGAATAACAAGTCACCGGTCGATTCCCAAAATACCTGCAGACAGGGATTCCATTCTTCGGTTAATTCAATTCCAAAACGAGATGCTGCCGAATCATCCGCTATTATGCGGCTGTTAATTTCCGTTTCTTCCACACCACCCCCCTCGGGATAGCGCCCTTCGCGAAATCCCCAAAGCATTTCGAGAAATCCGGCCGCTTTTTCGGCATCTTCAAATCCGTGAGCGGATAATTCTCTGATCATTGGGTCGCGTGCGGGGCGCTGTCCGATAAAGACGATTCCGCTCGATTTGTCCGGATAACCGGGCGGTACAATGCCACAGGCCGCGTAATCGTCACAGAGAACAATAGTCGCTGGTTCAAAGTCTGCGAGAGCTTCAGCGATGAGTCGTTCCGGCCGTTCGTCGCCGGAGGGGCACGACAGGCGGGAAGTCCAAAATGATTGGGGGTCGCGAATGAGGTCGTGAATCCACGGATACTCTGTCAGTGTCCCGATATTCGCCAAAGCCGGCGCAGTCAAGGGAATTTCATAAACGCTTACTTGCATGCGGGGATGCTTAAATCGAAAACAGTCAAACTCACTATTTAGATTCATTGAATGCTCTTTCCATTCGCCGGGTGCGGCGGGCGAGAACTCCTGACTGCACGTTATTATGGCATTTTTCGGTGGCACTGGCTCCAGCCAGTGTGGCTTTCGGTTTTCTCTTTCTTGGTATCCACAACCGACGTAAACCTTGCAACCTTGCTGTCCAATGGTTGAAAACCGTGCAACTTGCACGGAGCCTCGATAAACTTTCTGCTGAATAAGCCGGGGCATCACGGCTTGAGCATGATCTCCACCTTATTCACCACCGGATATCGATCCCCATTATCCGAAAGCAGTTTCACGCGGTATTGCAGCGCGCGGTCGGTCTTGCCGAGGTTGAAGGATCCTTTTTCGATCTCCTTCCACTGTGACTCGGCAAGCATTTTTGCCGATGGAGCGGAGCGGACGGAGAACGTCAGATCTGTTCCGTCAGGTAATATGGTGTCGACTTGAAGCATGCCGTGGGTCAAGGCTTCATCGGATTCCCATTTCAGAATGCGCGATGTGAAGGTGTGCTGATAGGCGCGATGATAGATGTGGCCGACGTCGCTGGCCCACATTAGATGCGGGCCGTTCGTGGGGAGCTTTTGAATCTGTGGGTTGGCGAAACGTGCGCCGTCGTTGTAGAAGATGCGCGACTGCGTGCGGTGGTCGCCGTGACGGGTGTGGCTGTTGACGGCGAGGTCGATCAAGCCGTCGCTGTTGAAATCGCCGGCCATCGAATCGTTGACCGAATCGCTGAAGAACGTCGTGCGGTTGCGCGTGCGGACACCGGTTTCGCCTCCCCAGTACAAATGACAGGCGAGATCCTCGCGCGTCAACTCGCCGCTGTGTTGCGGAGAGAACAGATCGAGCCAGCCGTCGTGATCGAAGTCGGCGATCGTCCGTCCGAGCGGAGAGAAGCCGGGGAGCCACTGGGCGTTCCAGTGCTGATATCCCGCTTTGCCCCCCCAGAAGATCATCAATCCCATGTCGCGATGTCCTGAGACGGGGTCGTCGTAACTCCCCACGACCAGATCGAGCCAGCCATCGGCATTGAAGTCGGCGGCATCGGCCCCCAGCGGTCCCGAAACTTTCAAACGCTGTTCGCGTTTGACGTCGAACCCGTCTTTGCTTCCCCAGAGGATGCGGACGACATGATCGCGGCGCGTGGTGACGATGATGTCGAGCCATTGATCCTTATTGAGATCGGCGACGAGATGTTCCTGGGCGTATCCCCCCAACGTGAGCGCGACGCGGCGTTTGTCGGTGAAACCATCTTCACCGCCGTGGTAGATGAAAAGCTGTTCGTCTTCGCCGGCGTGTTCGGCTCCGAAGGGTTCGAGGACGAGATCGAGATACCCGTCGCGATTCAGGTCGGAGACACTGCTCGTGCCGAGAAAATGTTCGTGCAGCACCGAACGTTTTGTCGATTTGATGAGTCCGTCCTTGCCTCCCCAGAGGATGTTCGCGCCGAGTGTCGGGTCGGAGTGAGCGGCATGGCCCGCGTGTCCTGAGTTCATGATCAACAGATCGACGAAGCCGTCGGCGTTGAGGTCGGAGGCACTCGCTTCGTAACCGCTGTGGAACGGAATCTTCCAGTAATTGTCGGGAGAGAAACCGTTCTTATCTCCCCAGAACACAT
>JBJXGP010000275.1:0-16336 GCA_046160425.1 Planctomycetaceae bacterium | reverse complement strand
ACAAGATGGCTGAAATATCTGTCCAGGAAATCCTGGAAGCGGGTGTCCATTACGGTCACAAGACCAGTCGCTGGAACCCGAAAATGCGACCGTATATCTACGGTCGCCGCAATCAAATCCACATCATTGACGTCAAGGAAACGGTCCGCGGCTTGATGCGCGCCCGCCGTTACCTGCAAACAGTCGCCTCGCACGGTAGTCTCGTGCTGTTCGTCGGGACGAAACGGCAAGCAGCTTCTCCCATTCAGGAAGCGGCAGGCTTGTGCAACATGCCCTACGTGACCGAGCGCTGGTTGGGGGGGACTCTGACCAACTTCCGCACGATTCGCAGCCGGCTAAAACGGCTGGAAGAACTCGAACTGCTGGATACGACGGGCGAAATCGAGACGTATTCCAAGAAGATGCAATCGACGCTGACCCGTGAAAAGCGGAAGGTCTTTCGCAATCTGAACGGCATTCGCACGTTGAACCGGTTGCCTGAAGTGATCGTCACCGTCGACCCCACGAAGGAGCACAACTGCGTTCACGAAGCCAAGTTGCTGGGGATCAAAGTGATCGCTCTGATCGATACCGATTCGGATCCGGATAAAGTCGATCTGCCGATTCCGGGGAACGACGACAGCATTCGCTCGATCCGCCTGATCATGACCTTGCTGGCCGACGCGGTCAATCAAGGTAAATCGACGCTTCCCAAGGAAGAATCTCGCCCGAGCGATGGTGACGAACAGTTCAAACCCGTTCCGTCGCTATAACCGTTCTTTCGCTATGTACGGGCCATGGGATTCAGAATCCTCTGGACAATCTCAACGGTTGGCTCATATAGTCGTCAGATGCGTCCAAAGTCTATCGCTGAAAATTCGACCTCGGTGAACCCAAGAGGGTTCATCGCTGTCGGATAAGCAGGGTCAAAGCCGTAAAAAACCACCACCGTCGGCATCAGCCCGTCGGTGGTGTCTTGCGGACCTGCGACTTCGACGATTCGACAGCCCGGATACATCGCGAATAGTTGACTTTCGAATATTTGCATTTCGAATACAGGAGAATATCAGTCATGTCCACCGAAATTTCAGCAGCAGCGGTCAAAGCGCTGCGCGACCTCACCGACCTGCCAATGATGGCCTGTAAGAGTGCTCTCATGAAATCAAATGGCGACCAGAAGAAAGCGATCGAAATCCTCCGCGAAGAAGCGGGCAAAGTGAGCTTGAAGCGCGCGGACAATCCGACGTCCGAAGGACGCATCGTTATTCTTTCCAAAAGCGACGGCAGCGAAACCGCAATGGTTGAAGTGCAGTGCGAATCGGCGCCCGTGGCTGGATCGCCCGATTTCGTGCATTTCGCCGAGCAGTGTGCCAAGCAACTACTGAACGGTCAGGGTGCCTCGTCACCTGCGGAATTGCTGACGCAGCCGGCACCCGATCACTCCGGGAAGACGCTCGCCGCCATCCTTGAGGATATGACTAACCGCATTCGCGAGAAAATGGTTCTCACGCGCATCATGCGCGCAGCTGGACTGGTGGGAGGCTATGTCCACCACGACGGCAAGCAGGGTGCTCTGTTCCAGGCAGATGGGAAGGCACCGACGACCGACATTCTCAAAGATGTCGCCATGCATGTGACGGGAATGAGGCCGCTGGTGGTCAACCCCGAGGAACTCGATCAGGCCGCCGTCAACGCCGAGCGGGAAAGATTGTCCGCCGAGGCCAAGGCATCGGGTAAGCCCGATAACATCATCTCCAAAATCGTCGACGGGCGCATGAAGATGTATTACAAAGAGCAAGGCGTGCTCACTTTCCAGGATTTTGCCAAAGACGACTCGAAGTCCGTCAGCCAGGTTCTGGCCGAACAAGGTTTGAAAGCGGTCAAATTCACCCGTTGGGCGATAGGGGCGTAACGCATGTCGCATCCGACAGAATCCGTCGTGGCTCTCCCGTATCGCCGAGTGGTCTTGAAGCTCAGCGGCAACAGCTTCTGCCGCACCGGCGAGGGGGGGATCAGCATGAGCGAGATCATGACGATCTGCGAACAGATCAAGCGGATCGTCAAGACTCAGGTGCAACTCGCCGTGGTATGCGGCGGAGGAAATATCCTGCGCGGCAAACAGTTTTCCGCCGCCAGCGTCGCCAGTAATCCCTCGACCGCACATTATATGGGTATGCTCGCGACGGTGATCAACGGGCTGGCACTGCAAGATGCCCTCGAAAGCATCGGCGTGCCGACCCGCTTGCAAAGCGCCATTCGCATGGAAGGGGTCGCCGAACCGTATATTCGCCGGCGTTGCCTGCGGCATCTCGAAAAGGGACGGGTGGTCATTCTCGCCGCCGGGACCGGCAGCCCGTTCGTGACAACCGATACCGCCGCCGCCCTGCGGTCGCGAGAAATCGACGCCGACGTGCTGCTGAAGGCTACGCGGGTCGACGGCGTGTACACCGACGATCCCGAAAAGAATCCGCATGCGGTGCGGTATTCCGACATTTCGTATCAGGATGTGCTTCGCCAGAATTTACAGGTGATGGATGCGCAAGCCTTGCATCACTGCATGGAGCACAACATCCCGATCGTCGTCTTCAATTACCAGAAGGTCGGCAATATCGAACGTGTTCTCATGGGAGAGAAAATCGGCACCCGCATCCTGCCGGCTTCGCAGATGCCCAAGACCACGTGAATGTGATCCCGCTTATGCCTGTTCGCGTTTGCCATTGGGAAATTCGTGGAATGCAGGCTTGAAGTTTTGCGGGGGGACGGCGAAGATCTGCATCCGCACCGTGTCGTTATTCTCACCAACCGTCCCGTGAATGGTCAGATGCGATTCGTCGGCGAAATAACCGGTCGTCGACTCGCGATCGGGCCTGGCCTGCCACGAGAAGCAGGTGACCTGTCGAAAGAGTCCTGTCAGTCTTAAGGCATCGAATTCAAAGTTTGTGGGACGCGACTCACCGTCGACTTTGCCGCCGACGAATTCGGTCAGTCCCAGAAACATGCCGACGTCCCAGCCCTCTTCGGACAGTCGGCAATCGAAGCCCACGCGGCCTTCTCCCACCAGCGGCTCGAACAACTCCGCGACGCTATCGACCAGCGATGTGAGCCAATCGGGTCGAACCGACCGCAATGTGCGACGGGCCGTATACAGTTCCACTTGTTTCAACAAATGCTGAATCGGTAAATGGGAGTGACTCAAGGGGTTGTCTCTGTTTCTGCTAATGGTGTGGGATGAAAGGCCGTTCTGGCCGATTCATCCGAGATAAAAGCTGATCCGCAGGCTTGCATCCGAAGACCATGTCCCTTGGTCGCCGAAAGCGGTTCATCGCTGGAATGATGTATCGGGGCTGGCACGCGATTCTCCGTAATCGAAATTGCCGACTGGCACCGATAACGACGGAGTCGAATCATCTGCCACAAACATGCCGAGAATGCCGATCCCAATCGCAGCATCGGGTCGCCCGATCGGAACGGCAGAAGCGCTTCGGACGACCAAAGGCGGGTGATAACGATTATGCCAGTCCTGTGGCGATCGTCCCGTTCGAGTCCGGGTGAAAATAAATCGGCCGATGCGAAATCGTCGGAGATTTCCGCTTGTCCGCTGCTGAACCTCCCGATATCGTAAGCGCCGGACGTCGTATCGCACCACGAACCCGGGGGAACCCCAGTGAGAGTCAAGATCGTCGGGCCGGCCTCCACAGGTCATCCCGGCATACAACCGTTGATTTCATATCTGATCAACGATGAAATTGCCGTTGATGCCGGTTGTCTTGGCTGTATCACTCCGCTCTCCTCGCAGCGAAAAATCAAGCACGTGCTGCTGACACACGCCCATCAGGATCACATCGCATCCCTGCCGATTTTTCTCGATATCGTTCATCGGCCCGAAAGCGAATGCGTGACGATTTACGGTAACGAACACACGCTGCAAGCGCTGCGCCGACATATTTTCAACGATCACATCTGGCCGAACCTGGAACGGCTTTCAATCGCCGGCCGGCCGTTCGTTCGCTTTGAACAGGTCGATCCGCAACGAAGTTTTACCATCGCCTCGCATCGCATTACGCCGGTCGCGCTGAATCACACCATTCCCACGGTGGGATATATCGTGCAGGAAACCACAGCGGCATCATCTGCCATCGCGGTCATTTCCGATACCGGGCCGACGGACGAAATCTGGAAACGGTTGAAACGCATCCGCAATCTGAAAGCCGTGCTGCTCGAAGCGAGCTTCCCAGATTCGCTGGCGGAACTGGCAACGATCACCGGGCATTTGACGCCGTCGACGTTCGAGCGGGAAGTCGCCAAACTCCTGCCGGGTGTCCGCGTTCTCGCCGTCCACCTCAAACCGGCCTATGCAAAGCAAATCTCTCGGGAGATTTCGCAGTTGCAACTTTCAAACGTGGAAGTTGGCCGGGTCGGCAAGTGGTACCGGTTTTGAAGTGCGTTGCCGTTTGCAATGCGTGCATCTCAACGAATCCACGCGAGATAGTCCCCTCGCTCACGCTTTGGGTTACGAAATGGACGACCTTCAATCGCCCCTCAGCCGCTGCGGGTGGCAGCCTCCATGAGGCGGTGTTCGCTGAATTCGTCGCGCGAGAATTCCCCCGTCAATTGTCCCTCGCACAGGACGAGAATGCGATCGCAGAGCGTCATCAGTTCCGGGAGTTCGCTGGACGTGACGATGATCCCCAGTCCTTGTTCGCACAGGCGATCGATGACTTGATACAGTTCCGCCTTGGCGCCGACGTCGACTCCCCGCGTCGGGTCATCGAGCAGCAGAATTCGCGGCTTCGTTTGCAGCCAGCGGGCCATGATGCATTTCTGCTGATTCCCGCCGCTCAAGCTGGTGATCGGTTCTTCCAGTCCGTTCGTTTTGACTCCCAGCGCGGTCACCGCTCGGCCGACGAGTGCATTTTCCCGCCCGACGGAAATCAATCCGGCTCGCGAGACTTCGCTCAACGTGCAGAGCGAAACATTCTCCCTCACGTTCATGTGAGAGAAAAGCCCCTGTCGCTTTCTATCTTCTGGAACGAGTGCCATGCCATGCGCGACCGCCTCCTCAGGATGTCGAAAACGAACGACCTCACCACCGAGCAGCACTGTACCGGTCGGCGTTTCAAGAGTGGCGCCATACAACGCCTCGAGCAATTCCGTGCGGCCGGCCCCCATCAGCCCGGCGATTCCCAGCACTTCACCGCGATGCAATTGGAAACTGATCTGCCGCAGCCGGTCCGGCCGCTCGGCCATCGAATGCGGCAACGACAGCCGATCGACGTCGAGAATCACTTCGCCCGATTGACGGCGGCCAACTCGCTGCCGCTGTTCGATCTGCCGGCCGATCATGTGGTGCATGATTTCTCGCGGAGTCGTCGCCGATTTGAGCGTCGTCAGCACTTTATGGCCGTCGCGCATGACGGTGATGCGGTCGGCCATTTGAAAGACTTCATCGAGTTTATGCGAGATATACAGAATCGTGACGCGTTGAGAGAGAAGCGTGCGGACCACGCGAAACAGTCGTTCGACTTCCGCCTCGGTCAGCGCGCTGGTCGGTTCGTCCATAATCAAGATTTCGGCGTTCAACGCAAGTGCCTTGGCGATTTCGACCAGTTGCTGATCTCCCACGCGCAACTCGCGGACGAGCTGGCCGGGGTCAAGATTGCACTCCAGATTGTCGAAGAGCGTGCGCGTCTCGCGTTCCATTCGCCGATCGTCGAGCAGGCCAAATCGGTTTTTCAATTCGCGGCCGAGAAAGATATTCGCGGCGACGGTCAGTTCATTGACGAGATTCAGCTCTTGATGAATGATCGTAATCCCGGCTCGTTCCGCGTCTTTCGTCGTTGTGAAGCGTACCGGATTGTTCTTGAGCAGAATTTCACCATCGTAATCGGTGATCACGCCCGAGAGAATTTTCATGAGCGTGCTCTTACCGGCACCGTTTTCCCCGACGAGGGCATGAAACTCACCGCGATGGATGTCGAGAGAGAAATCGGAGATCGCGGCGACTCCGCCAAATCGCTTGGAGACGCGTTCCATGCGGACGATCGAGAACGATTCGGGAGGAACGGGCATCGAAACGGACATTTTCGCACATCGGCAATGTTAGGACAGGTAGAATGAACTGAGTATTTTCAGGCGGAATCATAATTTGTCGAATCCGCGATTAATAGTTCTTGATTCCGAATCGTAGTGTATGTATAGTTGCAGAGCACGTGCGATAATACGAACAATCGGCATTCGTGATGGGCTGCAACATTTCCCCATGCATACGTGTCGATTGAATGACGACTCAAATTCATTGCGGCGATATATGACGAACTCTGTTCATCAACAGGAACGTGACAAAGGAGAAATGATGGCTAAGGACAACATCGGTCGTGAAGGCGAAAACGAAGCTCAACCACCTCCAGCCCAAATGCATCAGGTCAATGTCGATGATTCGCATGTCATCGCCTGTTACGCCAACTTTTGTCGCGTTTCGAGCACGCCGGAAGAACTCGTGCTCGACATGGGGCTGAACCCTAACCCGTTAAGCAGCGGGACCACGGTGAAAGTCGCGCAACGCATCATCCTCAATCATTTCACTGCCAAGCGCCTGCTCGCCGCGCTCTCGATGGCTTTGCAAAGGCACGAACAGGCCTTCGGCGTGCTGGAAACCGACATCCGCAAACGGATGAAGACGAACTGATATCGATTCATGATTTTGCTTGAACCGTGTTGCAGAATTTGTGCGACGGGTTTGTAACACATATCGAGAACACCGACAGCCATCTCTGCCGGTGTTCTTTTTCTTTTTCCGGGGCATCGTTCTTGCGTAGAAGTCCTATTGTGCATGAATGTCGATACACTCGCGATCGTGAGTAGGCGATGACATGAAATAATTGTAAAATAGAAAAGTTGTCGCCTGTGAATTCCTACTTGCGGAGATCGAATTACTCGGAGTGATCGTTGTTTCATGAACTCATCGTACAAACAGGAACTTGATGCCGCGCTCAAAGCGGTTCGGGCTGCCACCGAAGCGTGTCGTTCGGTGCAATCGAAAATCACGACCGAAAAACTGGACAAGAAAGACAAAAGCCCCGTCACCGTCGCCGATTTCAGCAGTCAGGCCATCGTCTGCCGCGTGCTGTCGGAGGTTTTTCCCCACGATCAAATCATCGCTGAAGAAGATTCGGAGGAACTCCGCGAACCGCACAACGCCGGATTTCTCGAACAGATCCAGCAGGAAGTGACGGCGGTTCTCGGCTCGGCTTCGACACCGGAGGTTCTCGCCTGGATCGATCGCGGAAAAATCGCCCCTTCGACCAAGCGGTTCTGGACGCTCGATCCGATCGACGGCACTAAGGGATTCTTGCGGAAAGAACAATACGCCGTCTCGCTCGCACTCATCGTCGACGGCCGGATCGACGTCGCCGTCCTGGGATGTCCGAATCTTCCCGCGATCGATGACGCCGCGGCGATCGGGGGACTGTTTTACGCCGTTCGCGGGCAAGGGGCGTTTTCGGTCGGCAAGCATGGTGCCGTGCCGCAATCGGTTCGCGTGAGCGGCACGAACGACAGTCGAGACGCGTGCGTCTGCGAATCGGTCGAAGCGGGTCACAGCGCTCACGATCGTTCGGCATTGATCTCCGAAAAATTGGGAATCACGCGGCCCCCGCGCCGGCTCGACAGCCAGGCGAAATACGCGGTCGTCGCGCGCGGCGAAGCCGACATGTATCTGCGATTGCCCACGCGCGCCGATTATCACGAGAAAATCTGGGATCACGCGGGGGGTGTACTCGTCGTCGAGGAAGCCGGAGGAAAGGTCACCGATATCAACGGCAAGCCTCTCGATTTCAATCTCGGCCATGAACTCCGAGCCAACCGCGGCGTGATCGTGACCAACGGCTTATTGCACGAAACGGTATTAACGGTGTGCCAATCGGTGCTCGGATAATTCGCAAAAAACGGCTCAATTCGCTTGTGTTTCACGGTTCGATTCGGGCAGAATGACTGGTCCGAAATCGAGCACCCATCTCTTGACACCTCGCGATGTCGCAAATCCGTCTAATTCGAATAGGAGAATCCATTGTCATTTTTTATGCCGATGAAATCGATGTCGGTACTGGCCGACACGGGACTCCACCCGTTCGATTACGCTATTATCGCCCTTTACATGCTCGTCATGCTCGGTATCGGCTTCAAGTTATCGAAGACGCAGAACACCTCGGAAGAGTTCTTCGTCGGGGAACGGCAAATGCCCTGGTGGGCCGTCGGCATGAGCATGATTGCCACGCTGATGTCGACGCTCACGTACCTGGGGGGACCCGGTGAAATCATCCTGCACGGCATGAGCATCACATTGGCGCTCATCGGTACGCCGATTGCCTTTCTGGTGGTTGGCTATTTGTGGGTTCCGTTTTTCATGCAACTGCGGTTGACCAGCGCCTACGAGTACCTCGATCTTCGTTTCGGCAGCGGGACGCGATGGTTGGCGGTCATCATTTATCTCTATATGCGGTTCATCTGGATGGGTGCGATTATCTTTACCGCCTCGGTCGCGATCGCTCAAATGACTCAGGCGACAGCGCCGGGGGCACTTGCCACGCTGAGCGGAGGAAAGATCAACATTGATGCCGAGACATGGTTATACGTCGTGATCCTCTCCAATGGGATCATCACGACGATTTACACCGCGCTGGGGGGAATCAAAGCGGTGATCTGGACCGATGTGTTGCAGTTTATCTGCCTCTTCCTGGGCGCGGTGGCGACGATCGTCGTCATTGGCGTGCAAACGGGTTCGGGGCCCGTCGATTGGATCACGGAAGTGACCAGCAGTTCGCACCAACTCCCCCCGTTATTCAGTTGGGATCTCAGTGCGCGGACCACCATCGTCGGAGTCATTCTCGCCGGAGTGACGTGGAATATCCTGACTCACTGTTCCGATCAGGTGGCATTGCAGCGATACTTCACCACGTCGTCGGCCGCCAATGCTCGCAAAGTCGCAGCGGTCAATTATGTGCTGGATGCCACGATGCAGATCCTGCTGGGTCTGGTTGGCGCAGCTCTCTTGTATTACTACATCCGGCACATCAACGAATTACCCGCCGGTGTGACGGATCCGCGCGATCCGCGATTCTCCGACAAGATTTTCCCGCATTTTATCGAGCATGGACTGCCGATCGGCATCAGCGGACTGGTGATCGCGGCGATTTTCGCGGTGGCCCAGTCGAGCCTCGATTCCGGCATCAATTCGACGACGACTGTGATTGTGGTCGATATCATCCGTAAACGAAAACCGCTGACCGATCGCGAGGAATTGCGCACGGCGCAAACATTGACGGTCATCATCGGCACGTTGATAACCGTCGTCGGCGTGTTGTTCACGCGTTATCCGCAGAACCAGAATATTATCGACTTGCAGATGAAAAGTTTTAACTGCGTGCTGGGACCGCTGGGAGCCATCTTCATGGCGGGAATTCTGTTGCCTCATGTCGGTGGAAAGACGGCATTGATTTCGGGATTTTTGGGGCTTATCTGCGGATTGATCATGGGATACATTGACGTCGTTGCGGCTCAGTTTCAGGTCGAACTGGCGACCGTGTCGCCGTTCATGCTGATTCCCGTCTCCTGGTTGATCACATTTACGACCGCAGCATTGCTCGGCGGATTCATGCCCGCACCCCGTCCCGAACAGGTTCGCGGACTGACCTGGCAGAGTGTCCGCCGTGGCGAAAAACACGAAGTCATTCGTTGAGCGAATCGAGGCGACGAAGAATTCGGCATTTCACAATTTACTTCTTCTAAAGAGCAAGTGCTTCGTCATCTGTTGACGGAAACGACGAACGCTGTTATAGATTCGACATCCCCATGGCGGGGAGACCTTTTGAAATAGGTGATGACGCCTGTACCCGCACAAATCTGCGTGGGGACAGGCTTTTTTTGTTCAAATCATTTCTCGAAACATCTATCCACGAGCTCATTCTTTAATGACGGCGGATCGTCAAATGCACGCACAACCCACCGGCGAACAATCGAAAACGGATGAAATCGCTACCATTCCAGGTCAATCGGACGGCGAGCCGCGTCGTTCGTTTTTGACGCAAGGCTCATCAGCGTTGATGGCATTCGGGCTGGTCTCCGGTTACGGGTGCTTCGGCACGATGATGGGGCGATTCTTGTTTCCCAGTCATGGGGCCGACAAGGTCTGGCAATTCGTCCGCGACCTGGCGGGGTTTCCGGCCGGGGGAGCGATGACCTACGTTTCTCCCGCCGGGGAAAGCATTGTGATCAGCCGCACGGGAGAATCAGGAACGGCCACCGACTTCGTCGCCTTGTCGAGCATTTGTCCTCATTTGGGATGTCAGGTTCACTGGGAACTTCAGAACAACCGTTTTTTCTGTCCCTGCCATAACGGTGCCTTTGATTCCCAGGGAAATGCGACGGAGGGTCCGCCGAAAGACGCCGGACAGTCGTTGCTCAAATACCCTCTCCGAGTCGAGGAAGGAATGTTGTTCATCGAAGTTGCCCCCGAAGCGCTGATTGCATCGCTCGATCGCCAAGAATCAAAACGGCACGCATAGTTCACAATTTCGAAAATTTCGGTTCGCAGCGACGCGAAGGGTTTCCACAGCCGAGCGCGATAATTCAATCGTTCGATCAAACGTCAGGACATTTTCGCATGGGACGGATGGCAAGTTGGTTCAAGGAACGCATCCCCATTTCGGGCGTGCAATTGGCCGAGCTGAGCAACGAGCCGGTCCCCAATCACCTCCGCTGGTGGTGGTTCTGCCTGGGGGGAACGCCGGCGTATCTGTTTGTCGTGCAGATCGTCACTGGAATTCTCCTGGCCTTCTATTATCAACCCTCTCCCGAAACCGCTTATCAATCGGTTGAGCGGATCACCGAAGAAGTCAGTTACGGCTGGTATTTTCGCAGCGTTCACAAATGGGCCGCCACGTTGATGATCGCCGCCGTCATCCTGCATCAGATGCGGGTCTACTTTACCGCCGCTTATCGCAAGCCGCGCGAACTCAACTGGATGATCGGGATGTGCCTGTTGCTGGTGACGTTACTCATCGGGTTTACCGGCTACAGCCTCGTCTTCGAACAATTGAGTTACTGGGGAGCCAGCGTCGCCGCCAATATCTGCGATACGATCCCCTACCTCGGCGGGATCGCCAAACGACTGCTCCTCGCAGGAGATCAGTACAACCAGAATACCGTTTCGCGGTTCTATATCCTCCATGCGGCGGTGCTTCCCGGCACCCTGATCGCCTTGATCGCCTTGCATATCGCGTTCATTCGGTTGCAAGGGGTGACCGAACTGAAATTCGAAGACGAACCCGAACCGGAAAAAAAATACTTCGACTTCTTCCCCGACCACTTTTACAGCGAACTGATGATCGGGCTGGTGCTGATGATTCTGCTGAGCGTGCTGGCGACGATCTTCCCCGCGACGATGGGTCCCAAGGCCGACCCCCTTGTCACTCCCGAAGTGATCAAACCGGAATGGTTTTTCTACGCCACATTTCGCTGGTTGAAACTTTTCTCGGCGAGCGTTGCCGTGCTGAGCATGGGCCTGATCGTGTTCATGATGTTTACGTGGCCTTTCATCGATGTCTGGCTGCGCAAAATCACGCGCAATGAAGATATCAGTTTCTGGATCGGGATTATCGGCGTGTTCCTGCTCGTCGGCCTGACGACGTGGGAAGCGCTGCAAGTGCATTAATCTCGGGAAAAATCAATAAACGGCGGCAAGTCGTTATCAATCGGGATATTAAAAAAGGTCCGTTATGCAACTGAGAACGAAACGCACAATCATCGGTTTACTGGGTATCGTATTTCTTCTTTCGCTCGTCCTCGTGCAGGCAGTGGAAGTCGTCCGACGACGAGAAGAATCGGGCGTCGGCGTGGCCCACATTAATCCTCCCGTCAGTTCCCGCCAATGCGTGGAATGTCACGGGAAGTCTTCTCCGGGGATCATCGATCACTGGAAAGGGAGCACGCACGCCGAAAAAGGGGTCGGCTGTGTCGAATGCCATCAGGCCCAGAAGGAAGACGCCGACAGCTTCACGCACTACGGGGCCATGATCGCGACCGTCGTCACGCCCAAAGACTGCGCGCGCTGCCACAAGCAGGTGTACGAGGAATTCGCCGCCAGTCATCACGCCAAGGGAGGAAACATTCTCGCCTCGCTCGATAACTTCCTCGCAGAGAAGGTTGAGGGCTTCCGCGACGATAAAAATCTCAAAGGCGAACATTTCTTCAACCCGCATTCACCGACGCCGGGGCGACCGGATATCAAAACGGCCAACGGCATGTCGAGCGCCATCGTCGGCTGTCAACAATGTCACGGCAGCAAAGTCGCGTTGATGTCCAAAGATGGCGGGAAAATCACCGTCGATGACCTGAAACCGAACGACGTCGGACTTCCGACCAATCTCGCCGTGCTCGATCAGATCGTGAAAAGCGAAGATGGCCGCCCGAAGTTACATCCTGCCACGTGGCCGAACACGGGAATCGGTCGAATGAATCTCGATGGCTCGCTCGGTTCGTGTTCGGCGTGTCACAGCCGGCACGATTTCTCGCCTCGCCGTGCCCGACAGCCCGAAAACTGCGGGAAATGTCATCTCGGCCCCGATCATCCGCAGAAGGAAATCTACGAAGAATCGAAGCATGGCGTGGCCTTTCGCGACTTGAGAGAGAAAATGAATCTCGATTCCCACACATGGATTCTCGGGCAGGATTACTCGCAGGCCCCCACGTGCGCAACGTGTCACATGTCGGGACATACCCGCAACGGCGGGCGAATCACGCACAACGCCGGCGAGCGAATCTCATGGTCGAATCGGCCGCCGGTCAGCCTGGTGCTCGATACCGATGCGCACGGTAAGATCGTCACCGAGACCGATCCCGACAAACGCCGCGATCTGATCACGTTCTCCGCCGAAGAAAAACGGACGAACATGAAGCAGGTCTGCCATCACTGCCATACTCCCGATTACGTCAATGCGTTCTACAAGCAGTACGACGATTTCATCGTGCTGTACAATGAAAAGTTCGCCAAGCCCGGCCAGAAGATCATGAACGCCCTGCTCGAAAACGGATTGATCACCAAGACCCAGTTCGACGAAGAGATCGAATGGACGTGGTTCTATCTCTGGCATCACGAAGGCCGACGTGCCCGACACGGGGCCTCAATGATGGCACCGGATTACGCGCACTGGCATGGCATGTATGAAGTCGCCGAACGTTTTTACAAGGAGATGATTCCCCAGGCGCGCGAGATCGTCGCCCATGCCCGCGAAGCGGGCAAACAGACGGAAGCCGAGGCGGTCACGAAGGTCATCGACGAAATCCTCGCCCGGCCGGAACACGAATGGAATCAGCAGTTAGGCGTGAAACCGGTAAAAACAGCCGCGTTTTCCATACCCAATGAAGGTTCTCCACCCGTCAAAGACGATGCACCTACCGCCAAGGAATCCCCCGCGGAGGCGACGAAACCAGAGTCGCCCGATGACAAGTAATCGCTCGCATGTTTCTCGCGGCGATGCCAGTGGTCGATGTATATCTGAAAGTTCGCAGATCACGCCGCACGTCGTTCCGCGCGAATTGCGACCTTCGTGAAGTAAAATTCCCGCTGGTCTCCCGATCCTTGCCGATTGACCTGATCGGTCCAGACCCGGTACGCATCGAGTTCGGCTCGGGTGAAGATCTGCTTCTTCCGACTGTCGTCGTTGCCGGAGATTCCGCGGCGGTACAATTCGCTACCCGCAAATTGCCCGACGGTTGAAACCGAGCGGACTTCCTTCACACACAAATCAAAGCGCGCGGCGAGCAGTTCCATCCCCGTCGAACTGGGAATGAAAAGATGACGGGGGGCATCCCATTCCACCCAATCGGTCTTGAAGTATTGACGCGCCACGCAATCGGCGACCGGAAGTCGAATCAGCAGCGATCCGCGCTCGGTCAATAACCGGGACGCGGCGGCGATCGCTTCGTTCGGATCGGGAAGATGTTCCAGCGAATGATGAAACATGATCAGATCGAAAGGCTGCGACGACGTTGCGGCCAATTCGTGAACTTCGCATTTCTTGAGCGATAAGCCCGTCTCCAGTTGCCGATCTTCGGAGAGAAACGGGTCGATGCCCGTGCAATCGGTGAAGCCTCCCAGCCACATCCGCTTGAGCAGTTTTCCCTCGCCGCAACCGACATCCAGAATTCGGGCCGATTGGTCGAGCTTCGCCGACTTAATCCATGCAACGTAATCGAGCGGTTTGCTGAACTTCGCCGCGAGCGCCCCCGTCAGATTCGGCGAAACGAGTTCGTGACGAACTCGGCTGGCATCCACCAGTCGCCGCACCGCGCGACTGAACGGGTTCGAGTTTTTGCGGAAGGCAAAATAATGCTGTGGATAATGTCGCGGCAGATCATCGGGAAACGTGACGATCTGCAACGATCCACAGTGAGCGCATTCCTGATAGGTAAACTCTTCACGTGTGCCGAACATCATCTCGCGGACCGAATGCCGATCGGCGATGCGTGAATCGCCGCAGGCCAAGCAAGCGGGACGAGCCGGGATTTTCGAAGTGGGCGAGGATGCGAGCGATGAGGACATGACGTCAGGCTACCTGTTGTTGTGATTGTTGGCGTGCATTCAGTGAAATGGAAGTGAACCAGCGATCGAGGATCCACGCGGCACAGCGATCGGCTTCCGATAGTCGCGCAGGAGGGACCGACATCGTCCCCTGCTCTTTCCACTCGGCAAACGATGTGACCCAACCTTCGGCGAGCAGCACGTCGATCCCGCGCGAAACGCGCGTCGATTTCCGGCGAGGCACAGGTAGCAGTCCGACAGCGCCGCCGGCGGTCAGGGCCTCGTAAACCATCGAAACGCTTTCTTCAGTGACCCACGTCGCCGAAGAGCGCTGGAGTTGTGCGGGGAGCCAATCCGGGGAAGTATCTTCCGACCGAAACACCTGCAATTTCGGAAATCGCAAGTCGCACAACTGCTCGATGAGCGCGCTCGGCGTGCGACGCGACGTCGTCAGAGTCCACATGCGCGAAGGCTCGCGTGCCACGATCTCCACCACTCGCTCAAATACATCCTGATTGGACCAGCGGTAGTGGGAAGACGTGCCGCCAATGAGAAACAGGCCGCGATTTGGTTCGTGACGCGTCGATGGGACGACGGCATTGAGGGCACCGCGAGTGACGAGCAGCGATGATGCTTGTACGCGAGAGTCATGGTTCTCGGTCGTCAATGCGTTAGCGACTGCCGACTGCCGATCTTTGTCGGATTTCATGTCATGCGCCGGCATGATGCAAAGGTCGAACCATTGCCGGGGCAATGTCGGCTTCATGATGACGACGGTTTTGGCACCGGTCGCTCGTCCCGCCGCCAGGATAGCCAGATGCGTCGCATGGCCGGCCCCCACGATCAGCGCAGGCCGAGGAATAAGGCTGTTCCGGCGGAGTTTTTTGAACAGCAAGTCGGTCAGAAGATCGATTACCGGCGGAGGAGATACCGGGTAAACATCGACGTCGACCCGCTCTGACAGCGCCCGAATCAAGCCGCGTACCTGATTTCGATGTCCCGGCTTGTCGTCCTGGATCGACCAGATTGTCAGCCGTTGATTGTCGTTTGCCACGGTAAAATCTCTGCCGTACTTGCGTGATTGAAGTTGAGATGAGCGTTTTGTTGGAGGTATCTCTTCGAGAATGTCTGGACGAAAGCGGCCAGCCGAAAATTATGCAGCAGCCGCACCCGTTGTCACCGGTGATCGCTGCGCCTGGTACAACTGCTGGTAAACGGGACACGATTGTATCAGCATCGCATGCGTTCCGACGGCGATCAGCTTGCCGCGATCCATGACGGCGACGCGCGTCACGAGATCGAGCATGCTGTCCCCCAGGGAGTGCGTCACGATGAACGTGGTTCGTCCATGCACAAAATCCTTAAGCACCTGATGAATGAGTTGTTCACTTTGCGCATCGACGGCGGAGGTTGCTTCATCGAGAATCAGGATCGATGGATCCCGCAAGATGGCGCGAGCCAAGGCGATCCTCTGTCGCTGACCGCCGGAGAGCCGATTGCCTTTTTCTCCGATCTTGGTTTCGAAACCTTCCGGCAATTTTTCGACGAAGGGCGTCACGTGAGCTTTTTCCGCCGCTTTGATCACTTCGTCTCGGTGAGCGTCTCGCTTGCCGTAACGAATGTTTTCGTAAACGCTCTCATCGAAGAGAAGAGTTTCCTGAGTGACGATGCCGATTTGCGATCGCAGATCTCTCAGTTTCACCTGCCGCACGTCGACGTCGTCGATGAGCACTTGCCCGCTTTGCGGATCGAAGTATCGCGGCAGCAGATTGACCAGCGTCG
>JBJXGP010000274.1:0-14908 GCA_046160425.1 Planctomycetaceae bacterium | reverse complement strand
TGGTTTGGCCGCACATGCCTGGGCGAGATGAACCGGGCGCAAGTGGGAGAAAGCCGGCGGGTGGTCCGTCGGCGATAGAGGGGAACCGGCGATCGCGGCGAGGGTTGGAACGGCCTCCGTTCGCTCCACCCCTCGAAATCAATCAGGAAAAGTGTTACCTATGTCCCCGAACAAGTGTTACCTTTGTCCCCGGTCCAAAGAGCTTGCGGGAGAGGGCTTAACACCGCTCCCAATGGGAGAAGGATGAACCCTACAGCAGCGCCGCGATCGGTTTGCCGTCGTGGGCGACTTTGAAGGGTCGGCCAGTGGGAGAATGAACGACCTTATCGAGTGGCAGGCCGAGCGATGTGGCAATTGTGGCGTTGAAGTCGGCGGGGGGAACGCCGTCTTTATCGACGGCGTGACCGGCAGCGTCGGAGGTTCCGTAGAGTTGTCCCCCCTTGATGCCTCCGCCGGCCAATGCGGCCGAGAAGACCGCCGGATGGTGATCGCGTCCGGCGTTGTAATTGATGACCGGCGAACGACCGAATTCGGTCGTCAGCACGATCAGCGTCTCATTGAGGAGGCCCCGTTCGGCGAGATCCTTGATGAGATTCCCCATCGCGCGGTCCAGAATGCCGGCGCGGGCGGGAAGCGAACCGCCGTCGAAGATGCTGTTATGCATATCCCAGCCGCCGCAAGAAACTTCGACGCAGCGCACGTTATTTTCGATCAGTCGGCGTGCCAGCAGACAACCCTGACCGAAGGCATCGCGGCCGTAGCGATCGCGGTCCTCGGCCTTTTCTTCGTTCAAGTCGAACGATTTCAATTCGCCGCTCGAGAGCAGGGTCGTCGCTTCGGTGTAAAAATCGGTATAGGACTGGACTTTGCGAACGTTGTACTTGCTGCGGAATTTTTTGTCGAAGCCGTCGATCAACTTGACCCGCTTGGCGAACGAATTCTGCGTCAGGTATTCCGGAGCGGTCGTATTTTCGAGTCCCCGATTCGGATCGCCGATCGGCAGAGGGCTGAACGTCGGATCGAAGAACCCCGCGCCCGGATGCCGCGCCGGAGCGCCGACCAGCACCGTATCGGGGAGGGATTTGCTCTGCCGTCCCTTGAACTGCTGAATCCACGGCCCCAGCGAGGGATGCCGTTCGGTGGCGATCTCATCATAGCTGGTCCGCATCAGGTATTCGCCCCCCTGATGGTCGCCGGTTTGCGTATACATCGAGCGAATCGCCGCGATCTTGTCGAACTGGCTGGCGAGCGTCGGAAGGAACTGGCTGATCTGCAAACCAGGGACCGAGGTGCTGATCGGTTGCGTCTCGCCTTGATTTTCGTGCCCCGGCTTCAGGTCGAACGTATCGAGGTGGGTCATCCCCCCGTTCATGAACAGATAGATCATCCGCTTGGCTTTGCCCGCCGCTTCAGTCTGGGCGGAAGCAGTTCGCGACAGCGCGGGCAATACGCTCACGCCGAGCAGAGTTTTGGCGGCATATTCGAGAAACGTCCGGCGACCAACGCCGTCGAGTTGGGAAACGAGTTCTTTCATCGGTTTGCTCTTTATGTTGGATGCGATTATTCTTGCCCCCTCGCCCGCTTGCGGGAGAGGGACGGGGTGAGGGGGTTTTTTGTTGCTACGATTCTACTCTCTCAAAGGCACCCTCATCCGGCCTTTGGCCACCTTCTCCCAGAGGGAGAAGGATTTTCAGCAGCCCCTCACTGACGTTTCGGGTTACGATAAGATTATTGAACGAACAGAAACTCGCGGGTGTTGACCAGCGACCAGATCACGTTGCCGTAGCCCGCCGCGCCGTTCTGCTTGACTTCTTCTTTGGCGAGTTTCATTTCGTCGGCGTCGGGATCGCGATTCAGAATCGTATGGAACACGACTCTCACCCCATCCTCGACCGACTTTTTGCGAACCACGTTGTTGTAGATCGCCGAGTTCTTTTCGAGCATCATGTGCGAGATGGGCCCGTTGAACATGAACAGAACCTGCGGGACCGATCCCATCGTCGACGAGGCGGAGATCAATTCGCGATCCGACTGGCCGAACATGCGGAGAAAATGATTGGCGGGAACCGGCGACGGGAGTTCCGAAGCCCGCGCCAGGAGAACTCCCTTGTAAACGTACTTGGCCTGCCGCGTCCCCTGACTGCCGTCGACTTGCGCGCCTTTGGTTTCTGCTTCGAGCATCTTCTCGGCGGTGACCGAAACCAGGTCGACGCCAATGACGTCGGTGCGGAGTTTCGCGGGCATTTCGCGGTATTCGCCGGGATCGACGACTGCCAGCGTCAGGAACGAGTCCCAGACCTGTTCGGCGGTCATGCGGCGCAGCATGGGGCCGGGGAAGTGATAGGGAGCCCCCACGGGAACTTCGTCAAAACAAGCCTGCCGTTGATAGGTTTCGGTATTGAAGATGATCCGCAGATATTCCTTCATGTCGAAGTTCAGGCGTTTCATTTCGGCTTCCAGAAACTGCATCAGTTCGGGATTTTCGGCGAGAGTGTCATCCATCATGTCATCGACCGGTTCGATCTGGCCGACGCCGAAGGCCTGCTTCCACAATCGGTTGGCGATCGTCAGCGCAAATCGCGGATTGTCTTTCGCGGTCAGCCAGCGGGCGAACGCCTGACGGGGGGTTTCGCCCGAACGAATTTCCGCCGGTGTGCCGAACAGCGTTTTGGGTTCGATCACCTGTTCGGGCTTGGCGTCGTCATAGGCGTAATCCTTGGGGAGCGTGACCTTTCGGTCCTGATCGTTGACGATCATCATGTTGATCCCGATCAGCCGGCTGAAACGGTACGAGTTGTTGCGGCGATCTTCCTCTTCCTGATCGATTTTTTCGTACTCTTCCTGGAGGCGATCGTTGGGATTGCTTGCCCAGAAACGGGTGTCGGTTCCCCCCGTGCTCGTCAGCGTGCCGAACGTGAACGCCGCCATCTGGTAGAACTCTTTCTGAGTCCAGCGATCGAACGGATGGTTGTGGCATTGCGCGCAGCCGATCCGCGTGCCGAGAAATATGCGGACGGTGTTGTTCATGTTATCGAGCGGCATGTTGGCGTCGCGCTGCAGATAGCCGGTCGCGGGATTCTTCCAGACCAGCCCTTCGGCGGTCATCATTTCGTAGACCAATTTGTCCCACGGTTTGTTTTCCGCCAGCGATTGCTTGATCCACTGGCGATACGGTTCCCCGCGCACGTTGCCGTTCAGGCTGTCGGTATATCGGAGGACGTCGGCCCAGTAATTGAAATAATGGCTGGCGTAACCGTCGCTGCCGAGCAATTCATCGATCAACAGCGTCCGTTTGTCGGGTTCATTTGAGGTGAGAAATTTTCGCGTCTGTTGATACGTGGGAATCGTGCCGGTGATATCGAGATACACGCGCCGCAGAAACTGCGCGTCGTCGGTCTGCGGATTGGGCGCGACCTTGTGCTTCGTATAATTGGCGGCGATCATCGCATCGATCTTCTTCGCCGAGGCGGCGACTTGCGCTCGCCGATCGGGATTGACCGGCTTCGACGTGACGACAAATCGCGGCGGCGGTTCGTCCTTTTCTTTCTTGGCCTTTTCCTTTTCTTTCTTGTCCTGCTTCGCGGTTTCTTTTCCCGGATTCTGAAGCCGCTTCAGCTTCGCGGTATCGGCGTCGGCTTCACTCCCCTTACCCGACTTGCGGTAAGCGAGGCTGCGGCCCGAATACGCGACGGCCATTGTGGGATCCGCTGCGATTGCCTTCGTAAAATCCTTGACGGCGAGTTCGTATTCCTTGTTCGCATTGTATGCGAAACCTCGAAAACAGTAGGCCGAGGTGTAATCCTCCTTGAGGCGGATCGCCTCGTTAAAACTGTTGACCGCCTGATCGAGATTGCCGGCGTCGAGCGATGCCATCCCTTTCTGAAAATGCGCTTTGGGGAAATTCGGATTCAACGCGATGGCGGCTTCGATGTCGGCCATCGCGTTGGCCAGGTCGCGTTTCATCGCATACACATACGCCCTGTCGCACAGCGCATCGACCGAATCGGGTTTCAGGGTCAAGGCCTGCTCGAGATCCTTTTGGGCATTGACGATGTCTCCTTTGGCCGCATTAGCCGAGCCACGGCGCTGCAAGGCGATGACGAGTTTCGGATCGAGTTCGAGGGCCTTGTTCTGATCGGCCATCGCCTGATCGGCATTCCCCTTCGCGGCGTAAGCCATGCCGCGATTGCTGTAGGCTTCGGCGAAATCGGCTTTGGCGGCGATGGCGCGGTTCGTACTGTTGATGGCCTTGTCGTACTGCGATCGGGCGAGATACGACATCGCGCGGAAATTATGCGCCTCGTGATGATCCCCTTTTTCCAGAATCGCGAAATAGGCGCTGTTGATGGCGTCGAGATACTGCCCCTTTTGATGTAATGCGAAGGACCGAAATGCAAAGGCATCGGCGCGACTGGCGACGGCGATGGTATCGCGACCCGGTTGTTCGACCGCTTTGTCGAATTCCTTGATGGCATTGTCGTATTCGCCTTTGCCGCTGAATGCCATCCCCCGGACGACAAATGCCCCCGCATTCGTGGCTTCGAGGGTGAGCGCCTTATCGGCTTCCGCAATCGCGACATCCCATTCGGAATTCTTGATCTTCTCGCGCGCCTGTTTGACCAGTTCTTGTGCCGGTGTGAGTTTCACCTCGGGCTTCGCAGCGGGATTGGCCTGATAGGCGACGGCTGGGCGATCCGAGACGACGAACAATACGCTCGCCGCACACAAAACCGAGAACGCACTACGAAGCATGAAGCATGAGCCTTTAGAAAAACAAAATCCGCGCATTGATCAATCCTTGAGCGACGTAAGCGAGCGACAGTCGGAAACCAAACGAAACGAACGTCGAAAAAATCATAGGCGCAGGAACTCTGGAGTTGCGTCATGATATGATCGCCGTGGCCCAGTCGAATTCTGTGAATCGACGGCGAAGGCATTCCTGATCGGAAATGTCAATCGTCATTCTACTCCTGCTCTCACCCAAAGGATAGCATTGAATCGGGATACATTCGTGCAAATTCGACGGATAAACTTCGACACTCGACGCACGACTACCGTTGCATCTGCTCGCGGATGAACTCCAGCGCCCGCGCATGGGCGGCGGCGATGAGTTCTTTATCGCCCCCAGACAAGCCGTGTCCGGCTGCGGGAACCGTCACCAACTCGTGAGGCAAACCGCGCTTCGCCAGTTCTTTCGCGAAGAAAGACGACTTTTCGTACGGGACGTCGGTATCCGACATGCCGTGGATCATCAGGATCGGCGGGTAATCGTCGGGAATGTTGCGGATCGGGCAGAAGGGAGTGAATTTCTCCGGCTCGGTGGCAGGGTCGGCACCAACGACGGTTTTTGCCCACAAACCGTTCTGACGCAGATACCGATAATACATCCCGCGCGATCGACCGACGTCGGGTCCGCCATCGGTGTTCGTGAGAACTGCACCACCGACGGCGGAGATCACATCGGCTTTGTCGATTTTCGGAATCTCCAGCCCATAGAAATCGGTCGCTTGCGTCATCCATGCACCGTCGACGTCGCCGTAACCCCAGTAGGCGACCAGCGCCGTCGGTCGCGGTTCGACAAAACAGCCGGCGAGCATCGTCAGATAGCCCCCCGCCGATCCGCCCGTGACGACGATTTTCTTCGTATCGGCGGCGAAGAGTTTCGGTCCCTTCTCGTTGATCCAGCGGAAGGCATCGAGCAGATCTTCCTTAATTGCTTCCGCCTGAACTTCAGGAGCGAGTCGGTAATCGATCGAGACGACGGCGTACCCTTCAGTCTTCGCGAGTTCGAGCAGTTGCCCGGGAACGCTTTGCCGGGTTCCCGTGATCAACGCGCCGCCGTGAATCCACACGAGCACCGGCCTCGCCTTTTTGTCATTCGCGCGATGCACGTCGGCTTCAATCTTCGTTTCACCGACGGTCTTGTAGACGTAGGTTTTCTTGACGAATTCACCATCGGCGGCGAATGCGGGCATTGCCGAAATCATCGACAAGACCAAGACGCCCCATATCGCGACGCTGACTCTGACATTCGTGATTGCGAGGCTACTTCTTCGACGGGGGAACATCGTTGATCGCATGTTGAATTCCTCTCGTGATTGCTTCGGATTGCAACATCGGCATACAGAAGGACTGAAATCCACCGTCGATGAGTTTACCCGAACCGTGTGGGGAAGACCAATTCTGAATGGCATGAAAACCGCATCGCCTTTGAACGTATTTCGGCGAATGCCTGATCACTTTGTGCATTCTACGGATTGATACGAAGCAAAGATTCGGTAAACTCAGGTTGATGTTCAACTGTTATCGTGTCGCTTTTTGAATATCGCGTCGGTTTCAAATCACAAAAGCCCTTTCAGAGAACTTGCCATGAGCATTATCTGCGAATGTCCCGATTGTGGAAAAAAGTATCGAGTCGATGATTCGAAGACCGGCCGTACCATCCCCTGCAAAGAATGCGGCGGCGATATCCACGTCCGCAAGGGATCGTCGCAAGTCGCTTCCCGCCGTTTTCAACAGGATGACGACGACGATGATGATGATCGTGTCTGGAGAAGCCGATCGAATTCTTCGAGCACGGCGTCGATTGTCATCGGCGGAGGGATCCTGGGAATCGTCGCGATCGGCGTGTTGGTCATTCTGGTGACCAAGGGGGGCGATCCCGCAGAAAACCGCCGCGAGCAACAAGTGGCTGAAAACGAATGGGCACCAGAGCCGATTCAGCCGCAGCGGTTTCCCGTTCCGGAAGTTCCGCCTGTGCCGCAGCCGGTGTTTCCCCCTGGAGGAAATTCACCTCCGGTCATCATTCCTTCCCCTCACGGAATTCATGACGAGAGACGAGACGCCGCCCGGGAATCGATTCGCAAGAGAATGGAAGAGGCCCGCCAACGGCGAGCCAGGCAGTTTCCCAGGTTTGATACCCCGCCGAACTCCGGCAATACGACAGCCAACGCGACCCCGACCCGCGTCAATTCCGGCAACGGCAGTGGTGGCTTCGGTTCCGCGGGGAGAAGCGGTTCGTCAATCCCATTTAACGAACGCGACGGTTTTACCGCCGGCCCGCCGGGATGTCCCTTCGTCGTTTCGGGGAAACACGTCTGGGACATCGCTCAAAAGAAAATCATTGCCGAACTGCAAGGTGAGTACAACGGTCGGGGCCTGACCGCGCTGTCGCCCGACGGTCTCCGGTTTGCGGCTGCCGACAAGACCCCAAACCAGATGAACACGTCGATCACCGTGTGGGATACGCAGACCGGCCAACAACTATTTGTGGCGCCCGGCGATCCAGAGCGTTTCGCCGACGTCGTGCTGCTCTCCAACGACAAACTGTTTATCGGCGGTCGCAACTCAAATTTGCTTTACGTCTGGAACATTGCGAACAAGCGAGTGGGGCAGACGATCGGCGTTGGCGACGGCGAATTCAATAAAGGCTCGACGGCGATCACGATTGATGGCGAATTTTTCGCGACGATAGCCGACGACAAATTGAATGCGCACAAGACGTCGACGGCACAGATTGTCGCCGTGATGGGTGATCCGGCGTCGGTCGTCATGATCCCCGGTGAAAGCTTGCTCGTACGGGACAACAAGCTCGTCGCCGACAGCCGTTCGAATTCCAGCAATGCGAGATTTAACTTCACCGGGTTGCAATCGCTTGAATTTTCCGCCGATAGCGAAGAACTCGCGGGAGTTTCCACCCATCCCATCCCACGAGTCATGTGCTGGAACAATCGCGGCGAATTGATCTACGACCAGCCGTTGTATTCCGAACAGCGGGCGCCTTGGGAAAATACGCTGCAATGGTTTCCCGATCGAAAATCGTGGCTGATCGAATTCGAACTTTTCGATCGGGAATCGGGAAAAACCGTGCTCTCGATTCGTGAACGGTTCGGCCAGCACCTCCGCATCCATGTGCTCGACGACAATCACCTGATCGGAAGTTTGCCTCATTCCCCCGAACAGATCGAAATCCTAGAGATCCCTTGGGGAAAAATTCGTCAGTCTCTGGAACAGATCAAGACCGGTGAGGATGCTCTCATGAGCCCGTCGAATCCCGTCAGCATCGTCTTGGATGACGGGTCCAATGGCGCACAGCAAAATTCGGTGGGGGGCGTCATCGTCCTGGCCCTCACGAACAAACTCGCGCGGGACAATATCAAGGTTCAGCCCGGTCAGACGACCTACTTCCGCTTGAGATTTTCCGAGTCCGCCGGAGATCGACTCCCCATTTTCGAGCGCCAGTCCCCTTTCGATTTCCGCGGACGTGACACCGGTCGAACCGTGATGGAATCGAGGGGAGCACTCGTCGTCGAACTGATCGTGGAGGGGGAAGCACAACCGATCTGGCGACAAACCCTGCTCGTTGAATCGTCGAAAAGCTTTGACCAGTTAATCACCGACGACGCGCTCCGGCAGACCATGCTGCATAGCCTGGCCATGAGGATCGACTTACTCGACATCCCCTTTTTTGTACCGAAGTCGAAGGATCAAGTCGCGTTGCCGCTCGTGATTCAGTAAACCACAGTCACGCCCCGCCGATCCCGCGCGCGGCAAGTTGGCTTTTCAGGCTGGCCATGTAGCGGGCATGGGCTTCTTCATCGAGGACCGTCGAGCCGCCGAAACAGAACGTCGAGAGCGCATTGCGGGTTCGCGGCGTCTCGTTCGGGCCGGTCCAGTGGATCGTCGCCGAGGTGTGGGCGACGGCGTCTCCCGGAGCAAGCTCAATAGGGACGGCATCGACTTTCGCAGGATCGAAACCGACCAGTCCCTGACTGAAGCCGAGCACTCCGCTGGGGGCATGCGGCAGAATCCCTTGCAAATGCGAGCCGCGCGCATACCACAAACAGGCATTTGTGCGGTCGACCGGTTCGAGGGCGATCCACAATCCGCAGGCGAGGTTCGGTTTGCGGCACCAGTAAAACCCGTCCTGATGCGCGGGGGTCGCCGAGCGATCGTAGGGGAGCTTCGTGAACCACTCCAATCCTTGCGGACGAAATTCATCGCGCAGAAAATGCTCGAGCATCGGGACGTGCTTCCCTGTGTTCATAAAATTGTGAAACCAGGCATCGCGCTTGTCGAGCGACTGCATCTTGCGCAGCGTCTCGGGACGCGAGTAATCGTCGAAAAACGCGGCTTCTTTTGGCAGCGTCGGCACGACCTCGCGAATGTATCGCGCGATTTGCGCATTCAATTCATCGACCTCGGCCGGCGTGAACAGACCGCGAACGATCACAAACCCGTCGGCGTCAAACGTCTCGCGAAGTTCATCATACGATTTCATTAAGCACCTGTTGATTCTGTGTGGTGTCGTTTCTCGCGGCGATGATCGGGATCCACGTAGGAGTCCAGCCTTTAGCGGCCCGTTGAAAAATAAACAAATGACTGAGATCCATGAGCCGGGTGGTTTATCCCCCCGGTCTTTTTCCATCGATTAGTCACTTCACTGCTGGGCAAGCCAGCAGTGGCACACTTTTTCAACGGGCAGTTAGGCTGCCCGGAGCAGGCTGAAGCCTGTACTCCTACAACTCGCGGCATTCAAATTTCTTATACTCCCATCGACATTTTAGCCGAGCCACGGTTCTACTTCCACTGGACGGGATCAAGGAACTATGCATTACGAGAGCGTTGTAGTACGATCTCGCACGGTGACTAGAGTATCTTGCCTCTTGAACGAAGTTTTGTAGGGTGCGTCTGGACGCACCACGAAATACGACGGTAGTTCGCGAAGCAGAGCGACGAAGACGTGTGTTCCCACGCGGAGCCTGATAGCAAGTGCAATAAAACCCAAAGCACCCTCACCCCCGGTCCAAAGACAAGCGGGCAAGGGGAAAGAAGCGAATACGAGAATCCAAAATGCTCACGCCGGCGGAAGAAATCGGACTCAGCGGACTCAGCCTGGCGAGCAAGGTCCGCAAGGCGTTTCAGGGAATCCCCGGTCCGCAGTTGCTCGACATCCTCGCCAGAATCCGGGAGGAATCGCTTCGCCGGCATCTGATCTACCTGCGCGACGGCGAACCGACCGCCGTGCATGTGATGGCCTGTCCGATGACGATTCTTCCCGATCAACTGGCGTACGTGCATTCCGTCACGCTCACGATCCACAACGCCCTCAAGCGTCTCCCCGATTTGTATTTTGAGGATGCCGACGTCCGCGAGATGCTGCGACTTCCCCCTGAAGAAGAAGAGTGGATGCGCCTGTATTGGGGCGAACGGCAGCGGGAATGCAACCCGGCGTTCGGCCGGCACGACGCCGTCGTCGATTTCATCAGCCCCATGTGGAAGGAGACGCTGAAATTCCTGGAACCGAACATGGGGGGCATCGGCGGACTGCATCTCGTGCCGACGGCCGAGAACATTCTCGCCGATCTCGTCATCCCCGAACTTCGCCATCGCGACGAACTGCTGCAACTGGAACTCTGCCCCGACATCCGCGAACTGCTGATGCAGGATGTGCTCGACCATCTCGAAGCGATTGGCCGACCGGCGAAAAACATCGCCCTCATCGAACCCAAGTACGCGGGGAGCGGCCCCGATGAACAGGAATATCTCGCACGGTATTATCACGATCGCTACGGCATGCGTGTGTTTCACGCCGACCCTTCGGAACTCACGCTCGCGAAAGGAGAGGTCTGCTGCGAAGGGACGCCGATCGACCTCGTGTACCGCGACTACACCGTGACCGATTTTCTCGACCTCGAACGTCAGGGGATCGACATCCGCCCCGTGCGGACGTTGTTCGAGCAGAACCGCGTGATCTCGTCGGTGACGGCGGAACTCGATCAGAAAAGTTGCTGGGAAGTCCTCACCGACCCGGCGATCACCAACAAATATTTCAACAGCGACGAACGGCAGGTCTTCCGTCGGCATATTCTGTGGACGCGGCTGATCTCCGACCGCAATACGATTCTCCCCGACGGACGCGCCGGCGATCTGCTCGAATACGTCCGTCAAGAACGCGAACGGCTGGTGATGAAACCGAATCGCGCCTACGGCGGTCAAGGGGTTCTCATCGGCCCGTCGGTCGACGAGCGCGCATGGGAGGCGGCGATTCATGCCGCTCTCGCCGACACCGATCGCTGGGTCGTGCAGCAGATCGCCACGCTGCCGGTGAGCGAATTTCCGATCGTCGGCCCCGACAAATGCGTACACATGGAGCCGTTTTACACCGTCATGGGTTTCGCCCCCAGCAAGTACGGCCTGGCGATTCTCGGCCGGGCCTCGCAACGGCAAGTCGTCAACGTGGCACAGCGCGGCGGGATGTGCGTCGTCGCCCTCGGCCACCCCCCCGGTCGCCTCATCGGCCCCGGTCATCTGCCGATCAGGGATTGATTTGATATCAGGGATGGACGACGCAAGCATTTAACATAGGGGGCATATCGATGTTAGGTGCTCGCAGCATACGAGTCAGCAGCGAGTTCCCATCGATCATGCTCTTCATCGGCCCACTTATTGAATCTCTCATCAAGTGCAAGAAACGGATCCCAATCTTCACGATTGCGACTACGTGCCTCAGGTAGCTTCACTAGGCGGAGCTTCCGTTCCCGTGGATATGGCGTTCCAAAGTAACGCATCGCCTCGTCTAGGACTTCCGACCACTCCTGTAAGCCAATTCCACGAAATCCGTCTAACGCATCCGGCGCGAGTAGTCCCGTGGTATTGAAGAAGAACTGGTAGAGTCCGCCATTGAAGACTTCTGATTGGCACCAGTGAGCAGAATACACGTGGCGAACCTTCAACGGAACCTTGCGTAATTGGGCGAGAAATGAACTACTACCGAGATCCCACGTTTCGTTGAGGGTGAGCCAATATGGCTCTATTAAAGACCAATAAAGATGCCCCGCTCGATCTTCGTTTGGCATGGACCTCTCCAGCGAGCGCTTAATGATCCAAACTCAGTGACCCGGCCAAAAGGCGCGTCGATTGCAACAGTGATGCGTCCGGTGGCATCAGGCATCGCAAGTGTTCTTCTCTCTTCAACGCAGGATATTGACTGGCAAACCGGGCTGTCAACCAATAACCCGTTCAATGAGGCGGTGAAAATTCTCGCCGATGATGTCGGCGATTTGGGTTTGATTGTAACCGCGTTCCTCGAGTCCTCGAATGAGGCCCGGCGTCTCGCTGCTGTCGGCGAAACCGGGGGGGTAATATCCCGGCTGGTCTTTGAAATCGGTGCCGATGCCGATGTGATCGGTTCCGACCAGGTTGGCGAGATAATCGACCGTATCGAGCAGCAGTTGTAAACCAGGCCGTTCAAGCGACGGGCCGAGGGGCGACGGCGAGGCGGCGATGAGGCCTCCCGTCGCGGCGACCGCTCGAATTTGTTCATCCGATAAATAGCGGATCGAGTTGGTCACGCCGCGTGCTCCGCCGTGCGATACCACGACTGGTCCTTCGATGACTTCGAGTACCTCGCTGAACGCCGGTTCGACGAGATGCGTGAGGTCGATGAGGATGTGCAATCGCTGCATCTCGGCGATGAGTTCGCGCCCGGTCGTCGAGAGATGGCCGACGGGATCGCGCGCGGGATCGTAACGCCGCATCGTCCCCTGCTCCCAGACCTGGGACGCGGCGCCGAAGGCATTTGCCCGTTCGTGGACGAGGCAGACATGCCGCAAGCCGAGGCCGTGGAAGATCCGCAATTTTTCCGGATCGTCGTCGAGCGCATCGGTCCCTTCCATGCCGACGATAATCGCGATGCGTCCGGTCTCTTTTGCTGTACGAAGATCAGCGGCGGTCAGCGCCAGCATGACTTCATCTCCCGCCGGCCCGCTCAATTCGCGATGCAGATATTCCAGCACGCCGAGCAACGCACGAAACGGCGAGGTCACCGAATGCGAATGCGGCCCGCTGAGGGCGACGTCGGGAGTCCAGATCGGGCACAACTGGCCGTTCACTCCACCCTGCCGGAGTTTCGGCACGTCGGTATTACCGCACAGCGCCGCATGCAACGGCATGCCGGTATGGTAAGCGAGATCGAGCAAATGGCCGTGAACGTCGATGATCATGGTGGGGATGATTTCACGCAACCTTTTGGCAGCCGATCGACATGACGGAAGTACGAGACGCAAACTGGTGTTGATCAAGTCGACTTGATTCCTGCCTGTCGATCCGCAGGAATATACGGGGTCAATCCATTTTCGAAAGCCACGACCTGCGCCTCCCGAGGTGCGTCACGAATATCCATCATGAAGCCATTTACTTTCAGAAACCAGATGAGGGGATTGTCATCGATGCGGCTGGCGATCGTAAATTCGGGATCGAGCGGCATCAAATCGAGTCCTTTCCAGAGGTTGCTGCATTTCGCGTGCATGGTCGCCGACGAAACGCCAAACCCCTTCGCAATTTCTTCCGACTTCATGTGCGGGTTCTGACTGGGGTCGGTCAAGAAATTGACCCGCCCCACGGCATACATGATGCCACAGGCCCAACTGGCTGCCTTTCCCGATAAAACGGGCGAATCATCCTGACAGACGCTAACCGCCATATTGCGGCACACACTCTTGTATTCGTCGTTCAGAAATTTGTCACAGAACGCGTCGATCAATGCGATGATTTCGATGAATCGTTCACGATAATCGGGCGCGACTTCATCCAGAATGTACTCCTCGTTATTCATTGCAAGACCTCCATGGCAGGTATAGACCTAAAAATACTCTCACGCCAGCAACTCATGCACCACCCGCGCCGGTTCGACGCCCGTTAGCCGTGAGTCGAAGGCCGGGATCAACAGTTGAAGTTCACGATGTCCGTTTACGATTTGCTTTTTCCCCCTTCCGCTGAAAGGGGTAGAACCACACGCCGTAGGGAAGGTAGCGAACCGGTAACGGCGATGCCAGGCGTTGAGGGTTGCCCAGCATCCAGGCGTATTGGTCCTGCAGAAATGATGGAGGGACACACGCCGCGGCGGAATCACTCGGCGTACAGGGTCGGCAATCGAGGATTTCCGCCGTCCCGATCAGCAGTCCGCGAGGGAGCGAGGAAAGATCGAGATCGTGCCTTTCAACCGAATGCGTACCGGCGAGGGGAGAGATCTGCTGCGAGGCATAAAGATAAATCGTCCCACGACGACGAGTCGCCTGCGAGCGGACTTCGATCGTCTTGACTCCCCGAAGAATCAACTCGACCCACGGCTGACGAATGCCGAGCGCGATCATCTCGCGATCGGGATGGTTGATACTTGAGTCGCATCGGCGAGGCGTGTTCATCGGTCAGGTTTCACGAGAGTTAAGCCGATCGGGCGAATGTCTCCTCGACACGTCAGATGTCCTCATAGAATTCGAGGATGTTTCCTTCGGGGTCGCTGAAGTAGACGGTGCGGTGTCCCCAGAATTGATCGGTGGGGGGATCGAAAATCGTCACGTCCCGCTGCAATAACTCCTGATAACAGACGTCGACCTCGCCCCGCTCGACGCGAAATGCGAGTTGGACTCCCGGCGAACCGGGGCCCGCCGACTTGCCGTCGTAATGCCGTGTCCGCTTGCGCAGGCAGAACGTCTGCGAGCCGACCTGCATCGCGAGCACGTCTTCCCGTTCGGTCGCGACGGGGAAATCAAAAAGCTCGCGGTAAAAGCTCTTCATCCGGGGCAGATCTTCGCACAGAATGATGACGTAATCGATTTGATGGATCTTTTTTAGCATGAGATCATGGTATCCGCTTGCGGATTTGTATACAAGAATTGGCACCCGCACGCGATTCGGTAATAATGAGGGTAACGCTGAGCAGTCGGTACCTATCAGCCCGTTGAAAAAGTGTGCCACTGCTGGCTTGCCCAGCAGTGGAGTTTATAGCCGTTGGGAAATTCACCGGGTGGATAAACCACCCGGCTCGTGAATTTCAGCGTTTGATCGTTTTTCAACGGGCTGCTGGATGTTCAGCCGCGACACGGAGGGTCTCCGCAGCGGAGCGCGT
>JBJXGP010000273.1:0-6782 GCA_046160425.1 Planctomycetaceae bacterium | reverse complement strand
ATCGTGTTTCGGCGACGTTATGCTATCGACTCGCGCCAACGCGGGGGCGTGGACTGATCAGGCGACGAAGTTTCTCGTGGTCACGCCGCTCGTGCGAGAGTTTGTGGCAGGTGGAGGCGGAACGCACAGCCCGTTTTCGCCGTCGCGATCGTTTGGAGTTTCGATATGAGCCGCCCCACGCACCTCGTGCGCAACAAGACGCTGTATTGGGTCATGCGATTATACGATCCGGCGGATGGTGTCACGCCCATTGATGCCGATTCCACGCCGACGGTGGCAATCCGCAAGAACGGGGCCTCGACGGCGGATGTGGTGACGGTGACGAAGCGCTCGGCGACGACGGGGATTTACGATTGCAGTTACAACCCGGCATCTGAGGTCGAGGGCGACGGGTTCAGCGTTGAGGAAGAAGCAACCATTGATGCCGTCGTCTACCCGAATGTTCCTTGGCAATTCTCAATCGTTGAAATCGAGCGAGGGACCGACGGGGCGAATACGACGTCCCCAGACAATGCGGGGATCGCATCGGCTGAAGCGGCGGCGATCGGAGCCGAGTCCGCTGCCTCGACGGCCGCTACGAATACGACGACGCTTCTGAGTCGGATCACGTCCACACTGTTCGCCGGTATGACATCGCTCGGCGATTGGTTGCGACGGATGACGCGCAAGGATGCAGGGACCGCCGGCATGGCGACCGCCGAGACGGAAATTAACACCGGGGGAACGTCGACGTTCGTCGGCACGTCAGAAGCTATCGAGGCGATCGCGAACAACATCGCAGCGGGTTCGGTGACGATTCTCCCGATCGTCAGCACGGTCTCAGCGGGGCAGGTCGATCGAGGGATGATCACCGGTTATGAAGGCCGGGCAGCGACATGGACTTGGGCCATCGTCGACAGTGACGGCAATCCGATCGACTGCTCAGAAATGGAACTGCGGTTCCGTGCGTACCGCATCGGGAACATTGACGACGTGGTCTATGAGCGACTCTCTGAGGATGATGAGGTCACATTTACCGGCGCTGATGACAATCTGGTCACGGTGACGGCCGCCGCCGAGAACCAAAGCGAACCCGGTGAGTTCGGGTTCGTGATCGATGACATCACGGTGGAAGCTGAACCGGTTCTGTTGGCCCGTGGTCAGTACACAATCGACGAACTGGGAGCCGCTTGATGCCACGCTCAGCAGCACAACATCGCCCACGCGGCTGGCGACCATCAGCACTCAGCGGCCAGAAGTCGCGAGAGTATCAGGCACTCTACAACAGCGCCGAATGGCGGCAAGTGTTGCGTCCCGCCGTGTTGAGGCAGCATCGCTTCTGCCAGCAGTGTTTACGCGACGGCCGCAAGCCACCGCGTGTGTCGAAAGTCGTTGATCACATCAGACCTCACAAAGGCGACCGCCGATTATTCTTCGACCGCCGAAACTTGGAGGGACTCTGCAACACGTGTCACAGCCGCAAAACCGCCCTGCATGACGGCGGCTATGGCCGCCCGATCAAGCCCCCGCCCGCCGCGAGGGGGGGTAGGGGGTCAAAAGTTAGCCGGGTTTTGTATGAAACCATTCACTGTAGTCCGTGCGCAAATGCGCGAGTTTTATGGGGGGGGGTGGGTAGGTGGGGAGACGCGGACCAAAACCGAAGCCGACGGCGATAAAAAAGGCAGCCGGTCGTTCACCGCGTCGAGCGAATTCGGCCGAGCCGGTCTCGGAAATGCCGATTGTCCCACCCGAGTGGTTGACGGCGGCGGCTCTCGAAGAATGGCAGCGCGTCGTTCCCGAGATGGTTCGCCTCGGTGTGATCTCCGGTCTCGACACAATCGTCGTCGCGCAATATTGCGAGATGGTCGCCGACTGGATCGCGGCCAAAGCGGAAGTCCATGAACACGGCCGAACGGTGAAGTACGAATCGGAGAATGGATCGGTCCACGTGCAGGTTTCACCCTGGTATTCGATCGCCAAACAACTCGGCCAAGAGGTCAAGCGCCTCGCGGCTGAGCTCGGTTTAACGCCGGCCTCTCGGCCGACGATCAAGGGGAAGTCCGGTCAGCCAGGCGGCGGACTCAGCGGATGGCGTGATAAGGCGAAGAGCGTTCGGGGCCACGCGAAAAAATGAAGTCCACCGCGAACAAACTGACGGTCCTCAAAAATCAGGCGAAGCGTGCCGGTTGGCTGAAGTACGTGCGCAACGACGCCGACGAACTGGCGATGCTCAAACATGGTTGTTCGTTCAACGTCGAGCGGGGCGAACTCGTCGTCGAATTCTGTCCCCGCTTTTGCCGGATTCGCGACGGCAAACGTCAGGGCGAACCGTTCACGCTGCTCGACTTCCAGCGTGAAGAGATCGTTATGCCGCTGTTTGGGTGGGAGATGCCCGACGGTCATCGCCGCTTCCGAAAAGCCTATATCACGATGGCCAAGAAAAACGGAAAGAGCGCGCTGCTGCACGCTCTCGGCCTCTACATGGGATTCGGCGACGGCGAGCAGGCTGCGCTCGTGATGTGCGTTGCGAACAGCAAAGACCAAGCGAAAAACGTCTTTGATGATATGGAATATTCAGCCACGCACTGCGAAGAATTGAGCCACGTATTGACTGTGTTCCGGTCGGAAAAATCAATTCGCGACGACAGCAGTAACGAAGTGAAAGCGATGGTCGGTGTCCCGAAACTCGTCGAGGGGAAGAATGCCTACTGCATCATCGCCGACGAACTGCATTGCTGGACCGGACGTCATCTCTGGGACGCCGTGCGGTTCGCCGGATCGGCACGCGACGAGCCGCTCTTGATCATGATCACCACGGCCGGCGACGACACGAGCAGCGTCTGCTACGAGCAATACGACTACGCGAAGGACGTGTTGAAAGGGAAGATCAACGACCCGCATTATTTCGGCGCGATCTGGGAAGCCGGTCCCGATGACAATCCTACGGCCGTGGCCACGATCAAGAAAGCGAACCCCGGTTACGATCTGGTCCTGAACGCAAAACAGATCAAAGACGAAGCGCTGGAAGCGACGCGCACGCCGACGGGCATGGCCAGTTTCCGCCGCTACAAACTCAACCAATGGGTCAGCGCGGGGGCCTCGTTGCTCCCCGACAAAGTCTGGGGCGCGTGCGGCGACGACGATTTCGACGAAACGCTGTTGCTCGATCGACCCTGCTACGGCGGGTTTGACCTCGCGAAGATTCACGACACGACAGCCTTCGCGCTGGCGTTCGAGCCGATCGAAGCCGATCCGTTTGTGCGGATCGTCGTCTACTTCTGGTTGCCGGCCGACTCCGCCGATCGGCTGACCGAGCAGCAGGGAGATATCATCCCGTGGCGACACTGGGAAGCCGAAGGGGCGGTGACACTGACCGCCGGCGACGTCTGCGACTACGGTATCGTCAAACGGGACATCGGCGAACTCGCCTCCAAATTCAACCTGGTCGAATTTGCTTATGACCCCTACCAGGCGGAGAGCGTCACTCAGGACATCAACACGCAATACGGCATCCCCCGGCACGAGTTCCGGCAGACGCCGAAGAATTATGCGGAGCCGGTGGAAGAATTCATCCGGCTCTGTCTGCTCGGGGAACTCCGTCACCAGAACAACCCGGTCATGAATCATCAGGTCGGAAACGCGGTCGTTGCTCGCGGCCTCATTCAGAAGCCCACAAAGAACGATCACCGCAAGGTGGACGGCGTGCAAGCCGCGATCATGGCGCTTGGCCGGTTGATGCTCGGCGGCGGGGGGTCGGCCTATGACGAGCCGAAGGGAGATGACTCCGATCACCAGGGGGTGATCTTGTTTTAGCAAACGCGGCCCCTATTTGTAGGGCACCCGCATTTTTGGAAGAGGCTCTCCGTATGGCAAAGCAGCGAACAAAATTACTCCGTTGGGGTGACGATGCTCTCGGTTTTTTGGGGATTGCGTTCATTGGTTTCGGTGCGTATCTCGTGCATCCTGGACTGGCGACGGCCGCCGCCGGGGCGCTGCTTGTTTTGATCTCTCTGCGAATGCAGGATTCCGGAGCAGCGTCGGCGCGCGATCGGCCGCAAGAGTCTGACGAATAAGGCTGAAACATGGGCTTGATCCGTAAACTCTTCGCCGGCAGGGAACAGCGATCCTGGTCGTTGAAGTCGTCGCGCGACGAGCTCGCCGACATCTGGGAAGACTCGGGCCGCTCGTATGCCGGCGTCACCGTCACCGATAAAAAGGTGGTCGGGGTCCCCCCGATCTGGCGGGGACTGAACGTGATCTGCGATTACGTTGCCAAACTGCAACCCGAGCTTCACGACGCTGAAACCCGCGAAGTCGTGCGCACGCATCCGCTCAGAAAAATCCTGCGAAAGACACCGAACGGGAACATGTCCGCCTACACCTGGCGGCATACCTCGACGTTCCATTTGAAGTTTTACGGCAACGCCTATTCGAAAATCATCCGCAACCCGCGCACGCTCGAACCCGAATCGCTGATCCTGCTCGACCCGACGGAAACGATTCCATTCTTCGCCGGCGATGAGTTGAAGTATCGCGCGATCATCGACGGCGAGCAAGAATTCCTTGACGCCGCCGACGTGCATCACGTGAAAGGGTTGAGCGTCGACGGCATCGTCGGACTGTGCATGGTCGAACTGATGGCTCCTTACCTCGGCGGCTATCTGGCGGCGATTGAATGGTTCAATAAATATTTCGAGAACGGCACCTCGGCCAGCGGCGTGTTGATGCTCCCCGGTCACCTGCGCAAAGAGGCGGTCAAAAACGCGATCAAGAGTTGGAACGAAATGGCGACCGGCGTGGCCAAACGGGGCCGCATTGCGGTCACTCAGGATGGGGCCAAGTATCAACCCCTCAGCCATAATGCCGAGCAGGCCCAACTTGAACCGCTGATGAAGATGGGCCGGGTCGATGCCGCGCTGATGATCGGCGTCATGCCGCATATGGTCGGTTCGGATTTGAACACGAGCTATGCCAGCCTTGAAGAGCAGAAACAAGATTTCCTCGACAGCTCCCTCGACGGCACGCTGTGCGCGTTCGAAGAAGAGCACGAATTGAAATTGCTCTCCGATGCCGATCGGGAAAGCCTCTACATCGAATACAACCGCGACGGCCTGTTGCGGGCGTCGGTTGAAAAACGCAACGCCAGCTATTCGACCGGCCGTCAATGGGGCTGGCTCACACGCAACGACGTGCTCCGCGCCGAGAACCGTCCGACGATCGGTCCCGCCGGCGATACCTATTTGATGCCGGTCAACATGGTCGAGGTCGATGCCCACGGCAACATTGTCAACGGCACGCCGAAGACGATGCCCGACGGCAAGCCGATCGACCCGGAAAAGAAAGGCAACGCACCGCCACAACCCGCCGCCGATCCCAATACGACGCCCGTGGTCGAAGGGGCCGCTGATCCCAAGCAATCGCTGACCGGGACTCAGATCACGTCGCTCCTGGAAATCATCATGTCCGTCGTCGACGGCAAGATCAGCAAAGAGACCGCCGTGCAAATCATCGTCGCCGCGTTCCCGTTCGATGAGGCGCGCGCGAAAGAGATGGTTTCCGACATTGACATCGTCGTCGCGCCGAAGGCACCCGACAAACAAACCGCCCCGCCGGTCGATCTCCCCGTCGACGAACAGCAGCGCACGCAAATGGTGTCGTTGCTCGCCGAACGCCTGGAACGCATCCGCTCGATCGAGATATCGAAACTCCGCAAACTTGTCGGCCGAGGGGTTAAGGGATTCACCGAATCAGTCACCGATCATTATGGCGACGTCTGGAAGCTCACCTGCCTCGCGTGGGGTGAAGTCCGCAGCGTCAGCGGGCAATCGTTCGATGTGACCGCCCCGCTTCGCGAGTATTACGGCGAGCGTCAGCACGCGATCACAAATGCCGCCGCCCGCTCCGACGGGGGCTTCGGCGTCGAGATCGAAGAGATTCTAAAACAGTGGGAAGCCGACGATTTGAAAGCGACGGTCGCCCGATTACTGGAAGGGACAACCGAATGAACGTTCTCCGTCGATACAACCGAAGTTCCGGCGTCCAAATCATCGACAAAGATGGAAAACGACAAATCGCCGGGTATGCCGCCGTCTGGTATGACGGGACCGCTCGCACGGAATTTGAGATGGGCAGTGTCAACGGTGCGCGCATCGTCGAGCGAATGTTTCCCAGCGGGATCGATCTTGAAGGTTGGGACACACTCGCACTGCATCATCATCGGCGTGAGTTCGTTCTCGGTCGCCGATCGGCGGGAACGTTGGCGCTGACGATCGATCGCACGGGGTTGCATTATTTGATCGATCCCCCCGATGCCCAGTACGCACGCGATTTGATGCTCAGCATCGATCGCGGAGATATCATCGGCAGCAGCTTTGGCATGCATCCCGAAGATTACAACAAAAAAATCAAAGCCGATCGCAGTCAGAGCGGATTGATTTTGTTCAACGTCGACAAGCCGCTGCGCATTCTGGATGTCGGACCGACTCCCGAGCCCGCCTATAAAGCGACAACCGCCGAACTCCGCAGTCTGATTCCCCAGTTCGACGAGTTGGAAGCGGACAGCAAACCGACGAACACCCCCGAGCAAACCCGCCGCCTGGTCAACGACCTGCTCGCGGATGAGCTTTTGGGGGTTGGGGATTAGGGGTTGGAGAATTCTGCGCCAATCTGCGATCTCTGCGGACATTCTTCCGCTGTTTCCTCTCCCCATCCCCCAATTCCCGTCCCCCAATCACCACTTCTGTAAACGCCTCCCCTCTTCATAGAAACTCAAACCAACCCAGCCCGGCGAGAGTTCCCCGGCA
>JBJXGP010000272.1:0-2594 GCA_046160425.1 Planctomycetaceae bacterium | reverse complement strand
ATCGCCGTCACCTGTACGGAGAGGCTGTTATCGGTCGTAGCATTCACCAGTTGTTCGAGAACTTCGGGCTGACGATTCATCGATTCGGTCAGCGCCCACAGGACGCTCCAGCGGACGGTCGATTCGGGTTCGGCCACCGATTCGAGCAGCAACGTCAGGACATCGTCTCGTCCTTTCAACATCTTGCCCATCGCCTGGTAGGCCGTAATCTTTTTATGCACGTGGTTTTCGACGTCCCACATGGGCATCCCCGGCCCTCGCCCTCTGAACCGAAGATTCTCGTCCTGCATATCGATCGCTTCGATCATCACGGGTAAAATTCGATCGATCTCCGCCCCTTGCGGTCGAATTTCACCCAGTGCCTCGAAGAGGGCGGCTTGCAGATTTTCATCCTCCAGCAAGTCGAGCAGGCGGGGAATCTCTGACCTGGCCTGCGGACCGATCCTGCCCAGCGCGTGAATGACCAGATTGCGCGGCAGCATGGGGTTGTCAAGACATTGGCCGAGTTCGGCAGTCAGCTCTCCCGCCGCGGGACCGAAACCGATAACCGCGCTGGCGACGTGCATTACCTGAGCGGCCTTTTGTGTTTTTAGCCGCCGCTTCAAGTCGGGGAGGATCGCGGGTATTTTCTCCGGATAATATTGACCGACCCTAAAAGCAGCTTCAATGACGACTTCCGGCGAGCGATCGTGCATTAACGTTTCGACAATCAATTCGCCGTTAGCGGCATCGGCGGCGATGATCGACAAGGCCGACACCGCCGCGGCTCGACATCGCGGATCGGGATCTTTGATCAATGTATGCAAAAAGGGGATCGCCTCATTCGCCGCCGGCCCAATGGCAATCAGTGTGTTGACGCAAGTTAAAACGATTTCACGATCGCTGGCCCCTTTCGCTTCCAAATGCTGCCGGGCGACGCGCAGAATCGCCGGCACCGCGCCCACCGCATCGTCGCCGCGCTTGGCCATCGATCTCAGCGCCAAGAGCATCAATTCGTCGTTCTCGTTCGCGAGGCAATCGACCATTTCATCAATCGTAAATGAATTCAGAATGTAGAGGATTTTCAGAGCCTGAATGCGCACTTCGATGCGAGCATCCTGCAATGCCAGATGTGCAACGGAGGTCGTCAGTGCATGTTCGGAACGGATGCGGAGCAGGACCGATAACCCGTGCTTCCGTCCGGCCGCTTCGGGAGTGCGGACATATTCACATAAGGCAGGTATCGCAGACTTGCCGATCATAAACAGCCCATCCTCGGCGGCTAACCTCACGCTGCCGGCAGGGTCGTTGAGCCGCTCGATCAATCCGGGAACGGCCTCGGGCGAATCGCGGCCGATCTGGATTAACGCATGAACGGCGTTCGAGCGCACGGTTTCTTCACGATCGTCGAGCAGATCGATGACTTGCGGAATGCATCCCTTTGCGAGCGGACCGATCCGCGACAATGCCAGCACCCCGGTGGCACGCACGGTATCATGAGGGCTATCGAGCGCACGCAATAACTCGGGGATCGCGAATTCGCCTTGAGCGGCCCATTCTTCGACGGCTTGAATCCGCTCGATGGAATTGGAATCGGGACTCCAGAGTTTTTCCCGCTTCTGCGCCCGAGGATTGGTCGGCGTTTCGACGTCGGTCGACCAGATCAGCCAACCCAGGCCCACCAGCATCGCTGCGAACAGGAGCTTGCCGACACCGGGAATCGGTAACCGTATCGCCTTGCTTTCGGAATCCATAAGAGACCTCAATCCACGTTGAATCAGCCTAAAACCTGCACCACGCGAAATCGACGCGGGAATTCAGTTTTGACTTGAAGCTACGAGCGCGATAGAGACCACATCTGTAACGAAAGTTCTTCTTGATACGGATAACACGAGGCCATTGACTCCCGTATCATTCCGTGCGTTTGCCGGCGCAGGGCTTCCGCATTCTAATCGTTTGTTGTGATCGCAGCTACTCTTTTTCGTATCAATCCGCAGAATTTCGTCGCCGTGTCTGCTAAAGTGGAATTACGGGATCCCTTTGAGCAAACGCTGTTCCGGGGGACTTCCACTTCACCGAATTCACAACGCTCGGCCCTGCGATAAGTGCATATGTCATCCGTCTCGCTACAACTTCCGACCATTCAATCCTGGAGCTGCCACAGTTGCGGAGGCTGTTGCCGACAGCATGAAATCGAGATCACGCTCGAAGAAAAAGAGCGGATCGAAAAGCAGGGCTGGACCCCCGCCGACGGTATCCCTGCATCGACGCCGGTGATCGTCACCACGCGCCATCTCTGGGGAAAAAAGACCTATCGGCTCGCTCATCAACCCGACGGCAGTTGCGTGTTTCTCGATGAAAAAGGGCTATGCCGCATCCACGCCAAGTTCGGCGAGCCGGCGAAACCGCTCGCCTGCCGGGTTTATCCGTATGCGTTTCACCCCGCCGGGAAGTCGGTCGTCGTCAGTCTGCGTTACAGTTGCCCTTCGGTGGTCGCGAACAAAGGGCGGACGCTTGAGGAGCAAAAATCCGACCTGCGTACTCTCGCCAAAGACGTCGTTCCCGATTCATATCGGTCGATTCGACCGCCGCTGGTCTCTCAGCACGAGCGACTC
>JBJXGP010000271.1:0-4336 GCA_046160425.1 Planctomycetaceae bacterium | reverse complement strand
ATGATCATCCAAATTCAAATGTGAGATATAACGAGCCTTGTAAATCGCCCATGGCTGGTCATCGGGACTGAACTTGAAGTATTGATCTTCGTCGAATGCAAACGACGTCACAAACAATTTTAGGAATTCATTAACAGCATCTTGGGGGGCATAAGAAAATCGTTGATACCAAAGATTTTCGGCAGATGGGCGGTCGAGTAACTTTCGGAGTTTGGCTCGCTCTGCAATCTCAATCAGAATTGCAAATGCTATCGCAGGTAACACGATAAAAAGCAATTTCCATTCCATGAATTATCTCGAAGCCAGAAATCCCGCCGAGGAGACTCAATGCATTCATTCGTTTATCATTTTCAAGTATTGCCATTTCGATTGCAACATCAGTCTACGCGAAAAAGTGCGACAATTTACTTTCGGTATGAGATGTTGGGGACGACTTCCACTTGTCGGTCAATATAAAAAAACATCGGCCCGTTATCAGGAGGTTTTCTCCATAACAACGGGCCGGTGTCGCGGGAATCTGAATTCGGTTTACGATCAAAGGGAGGTGTGGCGATGTGTGTTGTTCAGATTCCCGTCAACTGATGAATGTGTTTTTTCGTCGGCACGATAGATATCGGCAGGAGACGTTACCGAACTCGACACGAGAATGTGATAACCCCACCGGATTTTTCAACCAGCGATTTCGATAGCACAAAGCTCAATACGGTTCCGCCTTCTTCGTGGTCGGCGATGTCCCACGTTCCCAGAGGTGCGTCCGCCGTGCCCCAGACGATGCTCTCTTCGATCAGTTCCAATCGAGCCGTGAGGTGGTCGATGATGCGGACCGCTTCGACCGGACGATCGCCGAGATTGTCGTAACGCAGCGTGAACGTCACCATGTCGCCGATCTTCGCCGCGCGTTTATCGGCCATCTTCACCAGGCGCAAGCGGCCCGGCTGTTTGTGGTCTTCATCCAAGGCACTGAACTCGTCGACCCGCTCGGCCTGGTAGACTTCCTGAAGAGCTTCGTCGCCGGCGACGATCACCGTCTGCACATTGCTTTCCCAATACTCGGCGGCTTGCATCCGTTTGGCCAACCATGCCTGCTCGTTCTGGTCGATTCGTCCCATCGTGACGAACAGCGAATTTTCGTAGACGTTCTGGAGCAGTTCGTGCTGCGTCGCCCGTGTGCTGTGCGCGAGGTCGCCGTCGCCGTTTTTCGCAATCACGCCGCTGGCCCGATTGCGGGTGCTGACCCCTTCGAGTTCATCGGCTTGACGATGATGCAAGAGAGCAGTTCGGCTGTGAATGCCCGAATCACGCACGGTGTCGTACGTGCTCGAGAGGCGTTCGATGGCGTCGCCGGTTTCGGTCCCCGTGATCGTTCGCAGCGTGCCGAAGCGAGGTGCATAAACGGCGACCGTATTGCTGGGAACGACGCGAGGTTTCCCCGCAGCGTCATGGTATTCGCCAAACGTGTCTTCCGATTCCACCCCTTCGATGCGCGATCCTTCATAGTGAATCGGAATGCCGCGATCGCCACCGTCGACCAGGTATTCGTCGACGTGTTCGGGGTCCATTTTACGGACGTCGACCGAAACCGCCCCCATAGGACCATCGTTGATCTGATCCGTCTGAAACCCCGCCGATTGAACGCTCTCGTCGTCATCCTGACGGGCCAAGGCGGCCGCGAATGTGATGGCAGAGCCTTGGGGCCGCAGCGTGGGCTGTGTTGTTTCATCAGCGGTCTGTTCGTGGCTCAACTGCTCGATCATCGTGTCGCCGACGTCTGCATTCTCGACAGTGGAAGTATCTCCACCGTACATGACCTCGCGTTCGGATTCAATGACGTCTCGCGCGGTGCTGAAATCGGCGAATCCGACCTGACCGGGCTGTCGATACGACTCGTCGGCGACCGGCTCGGAAGCTCCGTTTTTCGCAACGGCATCTGTCAGTTGTCGGTGCTCATCCGAAATCACTTTCGGATGCGAAGCGGCCGATTGGTCCACCGAACCGTCGTGCGCAGTCCCGCGCTGCAAGACTTGGGCATCGGTCGCCGACCCCTTGTGCTTCGCGGTGAACGCCGAGGGGGTAGAACACGCGGTGAGGCTGAGGCACATCAGCACGCCGGCGGCCTGTTTCATCCAATCCGCTAAGGGCTTTGAATGTTGACGACTCAATCGTGAGGTATGTGGTGTCCGGTCGATTCTGGTCATATCTCGAATGTCCCGCTGGATAACCCGCTATTTGTACCGCTGATGGTTGTACTTCCTATGAATCTCCGCTTCATGACCGAAGCATGAATGAAGATTGCCAGAATGTAACGCGAGCGAAACAAACAGTAATGGAAAATATATTTCGATGTGTGGATGACAGGAGATCGGTGATCGCGGGTTATGGGGCGGGGAAACTGGAACTCACAAAAACACGAGGACCGGCGGGTAACGTGGTGTCGGTTTTTCGCGACGTCGCCAACTTCATATTTCGACGAGCGGCTTGAGCGGGCATACGGTGGATGCTCGAAAGGCTCGCCGCACCGACGGCTTCCGTTTCCCACGTCAGGGGAGCAGGACTCCACAAGAACGAGCGGAGATCCTGAGTACGATCGGGTATGCGACCGCCGATGCGGACGATGGCCAGCGGTCGCCCCATCAGGTCGGCTTCGGCGAGCAGATTATTGCGAGGTGGTAGATCGAAGTGCAGCGATTCCCCTTCGGTTTGCTGCGGCACGGCCATTTGAGGCTGTTCGAGATAGACGACTTTCGTCACCATCCGTCCCGACAAGACCTGATCCAGGTCGTTCTCAGTCAGATGAATCGGTACCGGGAAATTATCCTCTTCACCGGCGGGGGGGTGCAGTCGATCCAGCAACTCGATCGTGGGATACAATTCCACTCCTGGGAATTCGGGGAGATTGCGAATCTGAATTCGATAGGCATATCCCACCGAGACGCCGAATTGAGCCGGAGCCGATATCGAGACCGGTTCGGTCATTCTGCCGGAAAAAATCGTCACCTCGCCCGTACTGGGAAGAATGACTTTGACCGGCTGATAATAGCCGGGGACGGCTTTCCCGAGCGCGCCCATCCACATCCCGGCTTCACCGGTCGGGAAGTATTGATGCATGGGATAATACGCATCGTTGGCATGATTTTCCTGAGCATCAGCCGATGACCACTGAGCGCCGGCGATGACACAGCACAGAAGCAAACGGCAACAGGTTTTGGTTGTGGAGATTTTCATCGGAGAGTCCGGCCTCATCTTCGCCTTCGGCGTCACCTTGTTCGTCCACGTCACCCGTTTCGGCGAGGTCCATTCGGTCAAACACCGTCCGGGACCATGTGGTCCGGGACGGTGTATTGACAACATTTCGGTTCAACGGCATGCATCTGCTCGAGGACGACAGAGGCTGCCGTTTCGATTACTGTCCGCCCGGCAGATTGTAATTCGGATAGCTCACTTCACCCGGAGCGTAGACCGGATGTTTTTCTTCGTAGCGAATGTATTTCGGCGTGTCGGGCAGCGAATATCCCGGTGTATGTTTCACGTCGATGAGCATGTGTTCGGTCGGCTTCGGCAAATCCTGTTTCGTCAAATTGCGAACGGTGTGCGATTTCAGGCTCGCCGGTCCTCCGAGCGGCAGGTGAGGAGGTCCGGGCAATCCGATCGGCGTGGACGTCATCGGATTGCCCCACATCGGAGCACCATTCACACCGGCAATTGCGTTGAAGGCCGGCATTCCAGGCCCGCCGGGACCACCCATCATCATTCCGGGAGGAACTCCGAACATCCCACCTTCGGCATATTCGATCGGCATGGGAGGAACATGTTCCCCCTTTTCGCCGTCAAATTTGAACGACACTTGTTGCAGCTCACCGTCCGGCCCGACGGCATTGGCGGCGGGTCCGGCAGTCGGAGCATTGTTGGGCGTTTCCAAGTCCATGTTCCCCATGCGAAGTACAACCATGATGGTCCCGCGCCGATCGGCTTCACCGACCGGATCGACACCCGGATCGAGCCGCGTGGAAACCAACGTTTCGACCCCGGCGATTGCCAGTTCCTGGAACTTCGGGTCCGGGAGATAGATCACTTTGGTGACGAAGTTGTTGCTCTCGACCTGATCGAGATCTTCTTCCGACAATTCGATGGGGACGCAATTGTGCGATAGATACGCATCGGTCGTGGGATGGGACGGATAAACCTGCAATGAAGGATACACGACCAGCGAATCGCGGTTGGGGATGTTCGTCAGCTTCAGACGATAAGTCGCCCCCTGCATGTAATCGTATCGGCTGGGAGTGACCAGTTGATTTTCGGCAAACCCGCCCGGAATCTGCCAGCCAAGGTGCATTCCGGC